>JBKJTJ010000198.1:0-15701 GCA_046590855.1 Actinomycetota bacterium | reverse complement strand
CGCCTCTCGTTCCTAGCCTCATCAGGAGCCGGGACCACCCGTGCGCTCGGCGTCGGTGGCGCGGCGGATGACGATCCGGGTGCAGGCACCGACGTACACGCGGTCGTCCTCGGCGAGCTCACGTCGCTGCCCGGGAACCAGGGCGTCTGTCGGCAGCGGGCCTGCGGCGGACCCGACGTACGTGCCGTTGGAGGACTGCAGGTCCTCGACCCACCAGCGCGTGCCGTCGGTGCTGAGCTGGGCCTGGCGTCGGCTCACGCCGACGTCCGCGCCGCAGTCGATGTCGGGGTGGATGCCGCGGCTCTTCGAGGTGCGCCCCACCAGCACGCTGCGCACCGTCAGCGGGACGACGACCGGCAGGCCGGGGGAGGGGCAGGGTTCGTCGCTGTCCTGCTCGGCGTACCAGTCGGGGTCGACCCACACCTCGGCCACCCACTCCATCGCTACCGCTGGCGCCAGGGGCGGCGCGGCGGCGGCGGGGACGGCGAGGTCGAGCGAGGACGGCGGCGCGAGCGGACGCGGCATCGCCCCGGTGGTGAAGTCGTAGCCGCAGCTCTCGCAGAACAACGCGTCCGGCGGGTTGTCGGTGCCGCAGCTGGCGCACGCCTTGGCGGACGACGGCGCCGGGGTCGCGACCGGGGGTGCCGGGGCGCCGGCAGCCGGCATCGGTGCGCCGCAGGTGTCGCAGTAGTCGCTCGCGATGCTGGGGTGCCCGTTCGGGCAGGTGCCGGCGGTCACGACGGACGCACGCGCGAGGTCTTCGTCGATGCCGTGTCGAGCGCCATCTCGTCCAGCCGGTTGACGGACTTGCGCAGGCGCACCTTGCCGGTGCCGGGCTCCTCGATGTCGACGACCTTGCGCAGCTTGGAGGTGGCCTCGTCGTTCCCGGTCTCGGCGGCCAGCTGGACGGCGCGCCCGAGCTTCGCGGTCGCGGTGGCGTCGTCGCCGGCTGCCTTGGCGGCCAGGCCGTCCTGGATCGCCTCGGCCAGCTCGGTCTGGCCGGTGTAGTGCGCGACCTCGGGGTTGATGCGGGCGGTCAGCGCGTCGTCGTCCGACCACAGCGCCTTGACCAGGCCCTGGGCCTTGACCTCGTCGCCCAGCGCCAGCTGAACGCGGGCGGCCAGCTGCTCCTGACCGACACCCTTGGCCGCCACCCGCACCGCGACGTGGAAGTCACGGGACTCATCGCCCCAGCTGCCGGTCGGGTAGGCGCCGGTCAGCGCGTTCACCTTGCGGCGACGGGTCGTCAGGTCCTCGACGACGGGGGCGACCTGACGCACGAACAGCACCGTCGCGCCCTGCGGCGCCCACACCCTCAGGTCGGCGGCCGCGACGCCCCGCCCCATCGCCGCGCGCATCAGCCGCTCGAACTCGCCGGCCATCTCACCCGGGGTGGGGATCAGGTCGACGGTGCCCATCAGCGCCGTCGCGATCCGGCGCACCTCGCCGACCTCCCAGTCGGCGCCGACGCCGCGGCAGTCGCACTGGAACCGCCCGGTGGCGACGGCCAGCCGGGTGGTCAGCTCCTGCGGCGTCTCGTGCTGGTTCTTGCCGTCGGTGAGCAGGATCGCGTGCCGCTGGGTGGCCGAGGGCACCGTGTCGAAGACCGCCGCCGCCAGCTCGAGCCAGGTGCCCATCGCCGTGCCGCCGTCGGCGACGGACGTGCCGATCGCGGCCCGTGCGGCGGCCCGGGCCTGAGGATCCATCCGCGCCATCGCCAGCTCGCCGGGCACGCTGGGGTACGCGAGCCGGGCGGCGTGGTTGCCAGCGACCACGGCGAACCAGGTGCCGTCGAGCACCTGGTCGAGCGCGGCGGCAGCGGCCTGCTGCGCGGCCCGGATGCCGTTCGCGCCCATCGACCCCGAGGTGTCGACGATCACCATCTCGGCGGCCTCGCCGGCACCGGACTGCCCCGCCTGGCCGGCTCCGGAGCACGTGACCGTCACGATCGCGTGGACGTCGGTGCCGCCGTCCGGCAGGAACTCGTTCTGGAACACCGATGCGGTGAAGTCAGCCATGACGTGCCTCCTGGATTCGGGTCAGCCGCCGAGGCGGGCCAGCGCCACGGTGATGTTGTCATGCCCGCCCTGGGCGTTGGCCCAGTCGACGAGCGCGGACGCCGTCGCCAGCGGCTCGCCCGCAGCGTCGGCGGCCGTGGCCCGCACCAGGTCGGCGAGAGCCCGCGCCTCCGAGCAGTAGTTCCACAGACCGTCCGAGCACACCACCAGCCAGCCCGGGTCGGTCGCGACGACCGAGGTGAGCCGCGGCGCGTGGTCGGGGGCGTCGACCCCGAGCCACCGGGTGATCGCATGGGCCCGGGGGCCGGTCTCGGCGACGTCGCGCGGCGTACCCGCGGCGATCTGCGCGGCCGCCCACGAGTCGTCAACCGTCAGGGCCACGGCGGGGCCGTCGTCCGGCAGCCAGTACGCGCGGCTGTCCCCGACCACCCCCGCCACGACCAGGTCGCCCTCGACCACGGCCGCCACGAACGTGCAGGACGGCGGGCTGGCGCCGTGGTCGGCGCGGGTCGTGGCGATGACCGCCTCGCTCGCGGCGTCGGTGGCGGCGCTGAGCCGGGCGCCGATCGCGGCGACGAGCGCCGGCCCGGTTCCGGCGCCCTGCGCCCGCGACGACAGCAGCACGGCCCGCGCCGCGCGGGAGGCGGCCAGGCTGGCGACGTCGGAGTCCTGCGACGACGAGACGCCGTCGCACACCACCAGGACGGCCCGCCGGCCCGGCGCCGGGTCGGCGGCCAGCGCCATCGCGTCCTCGTTGCGCACGTGCCGGATGCCCCGGTCGCACACCCCGGCCACCCACGGCTGCGGCTGCTCGGTGAAGTGGTCGCGCTCGCGGGGGGCCTTGGCGCCGCAGGTGGTGCAGTAGCCGTCGCCGTCGACCGTGCCGCCGCACTCGTGGCAGGCGGCCGGGGCAGCCGTTGATACGGCCGCGGTGGCGGGGTCGACGTCCGGAGCGGTCGGCGGGACGGCGGTCGGCTCACCCGGCAGGTCGGCCCCGCAGGCCTCGCAGAACCGGGCGTCGCTGGTGATGCCCGCGCCGCACGCGTCGCAGGTCAGAGCGGACGGCGCCCCCGCGGCGGTCATCGCAGCGTCCAGCGACGTACGTCGTTGGCCCGGTCGACCAGCTCGATCTTGGTGTCGCGGATGGGGGTCATCGCGGCCAGGGCGCGGTAGGCGTTCTCGAGGCCGTCGCGCAGGGACGGCTCGGCGGCGGCGTGCCCGCCGATCCGGATCGCGGGCTGAGGACCCTCCTCGCGCACCTGCTGCAGGGCGGCGGCGAGGACGTCGGCCGTGAGCCTGGCACGGTCGACCGGGTCGATGCCGACCCCCTCGATGCTCGTCATCGCGGCGGACAGCGCCGGCAGGCCGGCACCCGGTGACGCCAGCATTGCCGCCCGCCGCCGCCGGGCCTCGGTGAACGCACGGCTGGTGGGCGAGACCAGGTCCAGCGCCGCCACCGCGCCGTCGACGTCCCCGCGCGCGGCGCGGATGCGCGCCATGCCGAACGCAGCGGGCGCGGTGTAGCTGGCGTCGCTGCGGGCACACACTTCGAACAGCGTCTCGGCGACGTCCGGCTCGGCGCTGGCCTCGCAGGCCAGCGCCAGCGCCAGCTTGGGCGCGAGCTCGCCGGGCACCTGACCGTACACGGCGTTGAAGGCCGCCTGTGCCGCGTTGCCGTCGTTCTCCTGCAACGCTTTCAGGCCCTGCAGCCAGACCGCGCGCCACTCCCACGGGTCGGCCGCCAGCAGCTGTTCGGCAGCGGCGTCGACCAGGTCGGGGACCCCGGCCTCCAGCGAGGTCCGGCCCGTCGCGAGCAGCACCTCCGGTGTGAGGTCGGGCGCCGCGGTCAGCAGCCCGAGCCGCTCGACGGGGTCGTCGACGCTCACCGTGGCCAGCCACCCGACCTGCGGGTCGCTGCCGTCGACCACCAGCCGCGGCAGGTCGCGCCAGCCCAGCGTGGCGTCCGAGACGTTGGGTGCCTCGAACAGCACGGACGGCGGCGCGTGGCGGGCCGCGGCGTCACCGGGTCGGTCGGTGGCCACCACCTCGCGCAGAACTCCCAGCAGCTGCACCCGCAGCTCGGCCGCCGAGGCGAACCGGTCGGCCCGGTCGGGCGCGCAGGCCTTGGCGACGAGCCGGTAGAACGAGTCGTGGCGCTGGAACAGCGGGGTGTCGGCGACCGGCGGCAACGACGCGACGTACGTCGACTGGTAGCCGCGGAACTCCATCGCCAGAACCAGGAGGGTGCGCCCGATCGTGTAGATGTCCGAGGCCACGCTGGTGCCGACGTCGGGCACCTCGGGCGCCTGGTAGCCGACGGTGCCGTAGATGGCAGAGTCGTTGTCCTGCAGACGCCGCACGCCGCCGAGGTCGATCAGCCGAACGTCGTCGCCGACCTGGATGATGTTGTCCGGCTTGAAGTCGCAGTAGACGAGCGCGAGGTCGTGCAGGTACTGGAACGCGGGCAGGATCTCGAGGACGTAGGCGATCGCCTGGTCGAGCGGCAGCCCGTCGTAGCGCCCGGCCGCGAGCATCCGCTGCTTGAGCAACGACTTCAGCGAGGTGCCGCCGATGTACTCCATGACGATGTAGCCGGCGCCCTCGTGCGTCACGAAGTTGTAGATCTCGACGATGAGCGGGTGCTCGACCTGGGCGAGGAACTGCCGCTCGGCGATGGCGGCGGCCAGCGCGTCGGCGTCCCCGGAGTTGAGCAGACCCTTCAGCACCACCCAGCGGTCCGAGACGTTGCGGTCGCGGGCGAGGTAGATCCAGCCGAGCCCGCCGTGAGCGAGCGCCCCGGCGACGTCGTACTGCCCGGCGACCAGGGTGCCGGGCTGCAGCTTGGGGGTGAACGAGAACGGGTTGCGGCACTGCGGGCAGAAACCCTCGGTGCGGCCGGGCTGGCCCTGCCGGGAACGCCCGACGGCAGCGCCGCACGACGGGCAGACCCGCTTGTCCTCGGGCACCTGCGGGTCGACCATCAGCGCCGTCGCGGCGTCGATCGCCGGCTGCGGCGGCACCGTCGTCAGACCTGCCCCGAGCCGGGCAGCGCGCAACCGCACCGACGACGTGCCGGCGCGGCGGGTGACCTTGGTGGCACCGCCGGTGCGCGCCGACCCCATCGGTGCGGATGCGAGCCGGGACGACGCCCGCGACACCGTCGACGGGGTGCTGTCGGCGCCGGCCGGCGCCGGAGGGACCGCCCCCGCCGGTGACCCGCAGACGTCGCAGTAGCCGTCGAGGATCGTGCCGGTGCACCCCGGCTGGGTGCAGGTCATGGCGGTCATCGAGTCCCCCCGGGGTGCGCGGTGAGCAGCAGCTGGAAGGCGGCGACCACGGCGCGGGCGCGCCCGAGGTCGGTCGGCGTCTGGTCGAGGACGGCGCGCGCCTGCTCGCGCAGCTGGGCGACCTCGGGGTCGTGGTCGCGTCCGGTGGCTGCGGCCTTGGCGCGGTAGAGGTCGAGCAGCTGCCGCAGCTCGTCGCGCTCGCGAACCGGTGCGGCGTAGGCGTTCTCGGCGAACGCGAGGGCGCGGGCCGCGGCGGACAGCCGCACCAGGTAGGCGTCGACCGCGGTCGCGTCGTCCGGCACCGGCCCGAGCGACTCGACCCGCGGGACGCCGAGGGTGGGCGCGGGGCGCACCTGCGCGACGCAGGTGTCGGCGACGCCGGCGACGCGCTCGCCGAGCGCGACCAGCTCGGCACGCAGCGCGTGGGCCCGGGACCGGTCGCGCTCGTCGTCGCGGCGGGTGGCCGCGGCCACGATGAGGTCGCGCTCGCACCGGGCGGCATCGGCCTCGAGCGGCGCGACCAGCCCGCCGACGTCCGCACCGCGTCGGGCCTGCTGGACGACGTCGGCCAGGCGCCGGTCGAGGCGCTCGAGCCGGACGCCGGCACCGTCGCGGGTGGGGCCGGCGGGCTCGTCCGGGACCCGGTCGCGCACCCGCTCCAAGGTCGCGCGCAGCGAGGCCAGGTGGGCGGCGAGGTCGACGCCGACCGGGTCGAGCGAGAGCCGTTGGCGCAGCTGGGCCGCGAGCGCATCGGACAGCCGGCACGCCTCGGGCACCGACACGGCCAGGGGCGCCGCTCCGGAACCGGGGCCGCCGGTGTCGAGGCGTCCCCAGACCAGGGCAGACAGGCGCTGGCGCTCGACCAGGCCCACCCGGCCACCGTCCCAGACCCGCTGCAGCTCGTCGTACCGCGCGGCCACGGCCTGCCACAGCGCCATCGACAAGGTCACGTCCGCGGTCAGCGCCGCGGCATCGGGCGCGGCGAGGGCAGCCCGGTCGAGCTCGTCCAGCTCCGTGCGCCGCCGGTCGCGCCAGGCGCCGAGCCGGTCGAGGTACCCGGCCAGCTCGACAGGGTCGACGGCCTGGCCGAGCCGCCCGGGTGCCGGCGGCGCGGTGGCCGCCGCGGTGCCGGTCATCGCCCGTACACGGGTGCGGGCGGGGCGGGCGCGCGCCCGAGAGCGCCGGCCAGCCAACGGTCGTACGCCGCCGTCCAGCGTCCGTCGGCCTTGGCGCGGGCGAGCACCCCGTTGACGAACTGCACCAGGTCGACGTTCTTGGCGTTGACGCCCAGGCCGTAGGGCTCGGCGGTGAAGGCCTTGCCGACCACCTGCGCGTACGGGTCCTGCGCGGCCAGGCCAGCCAGCACCGTGTCGTCGCCGGTGATCGCGTCGACCTGGCCCTGCTGGAACTTCACCAGGCAGCCGGTGTGGGTGTCGGCGGGCACGGCGACGACGTCCGGGTGCTTGCGCAGCTGGTCGAGGCTCGTCGACCCGGTCGGCGCGCACACCTTCTGGCCCTTGAGGTCGTCGAGCACGCGGGCCGGCGAACCCTTGGGTACCAACAGCTTCTGGCCCGATCGGTAGTACTCGGCCGAGAACGCGATCTGCTGCCAGCGGGCGCAGGTGATCGTCATGTTGCGGGCGACCAGGTCGACGGTGCCCTCCTGCAGCGAGGGGATGCGCTGGGCCGCGGTGACCACCTTGAGCTCGATCTTGTCGGGGTCACCCAGGATCGCCTCGGCCACCAGCCGGGCCATGTCGATGTCGAAGCCCTCGATCCGGCCGGTCAGCGGGTTGCGCGCGCCGAGCAGCAGGCTGTCGGCCGAGACCCCGACGACCAGCCGCCCGCGCCGGCGGATGGCGTCGATGGTCGGCCCGGCCTGCGCGTCCGTGGGTGCGTATGACGCCAGCGGGTTGCCGCACGCCGGCGCAGACGTCGTGGGGCTGGGCGCCGGTGCCGCGCTGGTCGCTGCACGCGTCGGTGTGGGCAGCGCGGTGGGCGCGTACGCCGAGCCCGAGCAGCCGCCCAGCGCCAGGGCGGCCCCGACCAGCAGCGCACCGTGCCAGCGCCGGCTCATCGGTACTCCTCGATCCGCTGGGCCAGGCCCCACCAGGCCAGCGCGGCGGCCAGCAACCCGAGCAGCAGCCCGATCCAGCCGGCGACCGCCAGACCCCGGCGCGCGTCGTCCAGCCCGGACGACGTCGCGCGGCCTGCGTCGTCCAGCGCCCGGGCCGAGCGGGTGTCGAAGGACGCGAAGGTCGCGTTGGCGCTGCCGGCGTCACGGGTGGTCGCCAGGGCGACCGCGTCGTCCCAGCCGCCCCCGTCGTCCTTCCCGCGGATCGCACTGTGCAGTCCCGAGTACGCCTTCCACCCGCTCACCAGGTCGCCCGGGTCGGCACCGGCGGCCACGGCGCGGTCCAGGGCCGTCGTCGTCGTCGCGGCAGAGGCCTTCCAGGCCTTCTCGAAGGCCGCACCCGACCCGCGCGAGACCAGTGTCAGGCTCTCGTTGGCCTTGGCGTCGAACGCCGCCACCCGGGCCTGCGCCAGCGCGCGGGCCTGCGCGTACGGACCGTCGCGCACCTGCGTCACGGCCGCGGCGACTGACGTCAGCACCACGACGCCGGCGACCAGCACGACCAGGACGACGGCGCCGGCGGTGGCCAGCGGCAGGTTGACGTAGCGGTGGGTCAGCCGGGCGAGCCACACCAGGGCGGCCAGCACCAGGCCCAGGCCGAGCAGCCCCGCCACGGCGAGGCCCACCCGGGCGCGGCGCGCGCCGGCGAACTCGGTCTGCACCCGCTCGGCGTTGGCGCTGGTGAGGGACTCGAGCAGGGGCAGCGCGGTCGACCGCAGGTCGGCGCCGGCCTCGCGCAGGTACTGCGCACCCAGCGGCAGCCCTTGGCGGTTGGCGGCACGGGCCTGCTGCACCCCGCTGGTGTAGCGCTCGACCGCGGTGTTCAGGGCGGCCAGCGCCTCGCCGTCCGCCGACTGGGCTCGCGCGGCGAACGCCAGCTGCGCGAGGGCCTGCTCGACGGCGGCGTCGTAGTCGCGGCGCTGGGCCACCGGCTCGAGGCCGCCGACGAGGAAGGCGTTGGTGGCGTCGGCGTCCGCGTTGACCAGGCTGGTCTGGATCTGCTGCAGCCGCACCAGCTGGCGGGCGTTGGCGTCGGCCCGCAGCAGCGCGCCGTCCGCGGCCTGCAACGAGGTGGTGGCGGCCAGGCCGACGACCAGGCCGACGACGACCATCCCGGCCGACACCAGGCGCATCCGGCCCGGGGTGCCGCGCACGCCGTGGCGCACCCGCTGCGCCCGGGCGCGCAGCCGGTCGCCGGGCGTGGCGACGGCGACGGGCGGTGCGGTGGCGATCGCGGTCACGGGTGCTCTCCCGAGGTGGTGGTCTCGTCGAGGTCGCCGGCCAGCAGGACGCGCAGCTGGTCGCGGGTCGGTGCGTCGACCTCACGAAGGCGCCAGGCCAGCCGTCCGATCGCGGACTCGAGGACGTTGCGGGCGAAGCGGCCGTTGCCGAACCCGGTGTCGCGGGGGGTCGCGACGAGCAGCTCGCGGAACCGGCGCAGGCACTCGGCGTCGGGCTCGAAGTCGGCGCCGCGGGCCAACCGGTCGAAGATGTCGGTGAGCTCGTCGTCGGTGTAGTCCTCGAACGAGACCGTGGTGCGGAACCGGCTGGCCAGGCCCGGGTTGGCGTCGATGAACCCGCCCATCGGCCCGGGGTAGCCGGCCACGATGACCACCAGGTCGTCGCGGTGGTCCTCCATCTCCTTGACCAGGGTGTCGATGGCCTCGGCGCCGTACTGGTCACCGGCCAGGCTGTACGCCTCGTCGATGAACAGCACACCGGCCAGCGCGCTCGCGACCACCTCGGAGGTCTTGACCGCGGTCTGCCCGAGGTAGCCGGCGACCAGCTCGGACCGGTCGACCTCGACCAGGTGGCCCCTGGTGAGCAGCCCCAGCGCGGCGTAGATGCCCGCGACCAGCCGCGCGACCGTGGTCTTGCCGGTGCCGGGGTTGCCGGTGAACACCAGGTGCCGCGAGATGGTCGGGCTGCGCAGGCCCTGCTCGTCGCGCAGCTTCTGCACCCGCAGCAGCGCGGCCTGCTGGTGCACCTCGCGCTTGACGCCGGTGAGGCCGACCAGCGCGTCCAGCTCGGCGAGCAGCTCGTCGATGGTCCGGGCGGGTGCTGGCACCGGCGGCGGCGACGGCGACGCGACGACGGCAGCCGGTGCGGGTGCGGCAGGGACCGTGCGCAGTTCCGGGCGAGCGGCAGGTCGGACGGCGGCGAGCTGGGCGGCCGCCGCGACCGAGGCGTTGCCGATCACCCGCATCGTCGGCTCACCGAGCGCGCACGCGGCCGACGTCACCTCGGCCAGCGCTGCGGCGTACAGGCCGGCGTGGGTCGAGCCGGCGGCGACCAGGTCGTCGAGCATCCGCGTGGGTGACGCGCGCCAGCGGCGGCCGCGGCTGGCGGCGTCGAAGAAGTCGCCCGGTCGGGCACCCAGCTGCTCGGCCCAGTCACGCGCCGCGCCCGGGGCGGACTCGGCGACCGCTGCGGCCAGCGCCGCGCCCTCGGCGCGTACGTCGGCGTCGGTCAGCCCGGCGGTCGATCCCACGGCGACCAGCGCGTCCAGAGCCGCAGCGAGCGCGACCGGCGGCTGACCGGTGCGGGTCACCGGCCCGGCGCTCACGGCGCCGGCTCCGCGGACGGCGGCTGGGGGGGCGGCAGGATCTGGCCGACCTCGAGCACGCCGCCGGTCGACCCGGTGCCGAACTTCTCGGCCAGGAACCGCCCGTGCGCGACCAGCGCGGCGGCGTCCGAGCGGTTCACGGCGTCGAACACCTGGTCCATCGTGCGGGCCAGCAGGTCGAGCTGGTCGACCAGCACCATCAGCGAGGTGCGCCCGTTGTCGACCGGGCGGCTGTTCGCCCAGTCGCGGGGCAGCCGAAGGTAGCCGCCGACCGCCTCGGGCAGGTAGTCGGTGGCGGTGGCCATCACCGAGTAGGCCTGTGCGCTGCCCGTCCCGAGCCGGTCGAGCCGCGGGACGGTCTGGCGCACGACGTCGGTCACCCGAGCCACCCGCGAGGCGACGGCGGCGGGCACGGCCGCATCGGCCACCAGGGCCTCGACCCGGTCGACGGCGGCCAGCAGGTCGGGCCCGGTGGGCACCGGCGGCAGCACCAGGCGGGGCGGCTCGGGCGCGCGTGGGCGCCCCGTGACCCGGGCGAGCAGCTCAGCCAGTGACGCCATCGGTGCCCTCGCCGTCGCAGTCAGCGACCCAGGCGCGCGGCGTCACCCAGGTCGAGCGAGCCGCCCGCGAGGCGCTGGTCCTGCTGCTGGACCCGGTCGAGGTAGCTGCGCGACTTGCCGACCTCGGTCTCGAGCGAGCCGATCGTCGCGGCCATGGTGTCGAGCGCCTGCACCTTGAACGTGTCGATCGCGTCCATCGTGGCGTAGATGTTGGCGAACGCGGCCTGCAGCTGCGGCAACCCGATCGTCGCCTCGGCCGCCTGCTGCTGGATGCGCACCGAGTTGTCCTTGAGCATCGCCGACGTGCGCTCGATCATCGTCGACGTCGTCGTGTTCAGCGCCGTGATCTGGTCGAGCACCAGCTTCTGGTTGCCCAGCGCCTGGGCCACGATGACCGCCGTCCGAAGCGCCGACACCGTCGTGGTCGACGCGCGGTCGACGCCCTTGACCAGCTCGAGGTTGTTCTTGATGACGACGTCGATCGCCAGGTAGTTCTGGATCGACACGGCCAGCTGGGTCAGCAGGTCCTGGTGCTTCTGGCGCACGTAGAACTGGACGTCGTCGCGCATCGCCCGCGCCCGGTCGGGGTCGGTCGCCTCGAGCTCGGCGACGTGGGCGGCCAGCCGCGCGTCGAGCCGCTCGGCGACGTACACGTACTGGTTGAGCCGGGCCATCGCCGCCCACAGCTCGCCCTTCTCCAGGTTGAGCGCCGCGTTGTCCTTGCGCAGCTCGTCCTGGCCGTCGCGCAGCGCGTGCAGGATGGCGTCGAGGTGGCTCTGGGCGCTCTGGTACTTGCGGAAGTAGTCGTTGATCTTGTCGCCGAAGGGCAGCATCCCCAGGAGCTTGCGGGTGCCCTGGGCGCCCGAGGGGTCGAGGTCCTCGACGGTGCGGCGCAGCTCGACCAGCGTGGTGCCGACCCGCGAGCCCGACGCCAGGCCGCCCTCGGTCAGGGCGCGCACCGGCGAGGACAGCAGCCGGTTCGAGCTCTCGGCGGCGTGCCGGATGTCGGCGTCACCCATCGACCGCACGTCGCCGGCCTTGGCCGCGAAGTCCGGCGAGCTGGGCGCGGCCTTGAGCAGCGCCGACACGAAGTCCTCGACCCGGGCGTCCAGGGCCGGCAGCGCCGCTGGGTCGACCGCCGGGGCCATCCGCGGCGCGGCCGTCACGGCCACGGCGGACACGGGCGGGGGAGCGGTCAGCGCCAGCACCGACTCGACCGGACCGGGGGGTTGCAGCGCCGTGACCTGGTCGCCGGCGGGTGGCTGGACGTCGCTCACGTGGTGGTTCCTCCTCGCGGGCGCCATCCGGACGGACGGCGGCCTCGCCCCATGGACGTCCAGTCAACATACGCGGTTCCCTGCACCGCGCGGGAGCGCTTCGTCGAGCGCCGGAGCCAGCTGCCCGGTCGGTCAGACGCGCACCGGGCGCGGGGCCAGCCTGGTCTCGGAGCCGGCCGGGGCGACCGGCGAGGGCTGCACCCGCAGGACGCGGGCCAAGCCCGCCGGCAGCCACCAGTTCCAACGCCCGAACAGGCTGACCAGCGCGGGCACGAGCAGCGCCCGCACGAGGGTGGCGTCGATGAGGATCCCAGCGCCCAGGGCGGTGCCGAGCACCTTGATGTCGGTGCCCGGCGCCGACGCCAGGGCGGCGAAGGAGAAGAACAGGATCAGGGCTGCGGACGTGACCAGTCGCCCGGTGCGACCCAGGCCGGTCACGACGGCCTGCTCGGTCGAGCCGGTGTCGTCGTACTCCTCGCGCATGCGGGCGAGGATGAAGACCTCGTAGTCCATCGAGAGCCCGAACAGGAACGCGAAGATGATCACGGGCAGCCAGAACGTGATCGCGCCCGTCGGCGAGACGCCGAACACGGCGTCCGACCCGTGGCCCTGCTGCCAGAAGAAGACGACCGCCCCGAACACCGCCGCGAGCGAGATCAGGTTGAGCAGCACCGCCTTGATGGGCAGCAGCAGCGAGCGGAAGGTGCGCACCAGCAGCGCGAACGTGATGACCCCGATCAGGGCGAGGACGTACGGGAAGTTGTCGTAGACCGCCCGGAAGTAGTCCTGGACGCCGGCCCCGGTGCCGGTGACGCCGACCGCTCCGTCGGTGGCCCGCTCGACCGCGCGACGGACGTCGTCCACGACGGCGTTGCCGGCGCTGTCGACGGTCTCGCGCACCGGCAGGACGTCGACGACGCTCTGGCCGCCCCGCGTGCCGCCGTTCACGGCTGTGCGGACGCCGGCCACCTGCCTGGCCGCCCGCACCGCGTCGTCCGCCTGCGGCTGGGGCACCAGCACCTCGATCGGCGTCAGCACACCGGTGCCGACCCCACCGCGCTCGAGCAGCTGGGCGGCCTCGAACGCGGCACCGCTGCGGGACAACGAGGTCGTGCCCGCCTGGCCGATCTTCAGCGCGAAGACGGGGGCGATCAGCAGCGCCAGTGCGGCGAGGGCGACGCCCGCGGCGACCCACCGGCGGCGGACGATCAACCGGGCCCACGCCGACCAGCCGCGGGCGGCGACGTCGTCGTGGCGGATGCGCGGCCAGTCGACGCGCGGGCCGATCCGCGACAGCAGCGCCGGCAGCAGGGTCAGGACGACCGCGACGCTCACCAAGGGGATGAGCATGCCGCCCAGGCCCATGCTGCGCAGGAACGGCACGGGCACCACGAGCAGCGCCAGCAGGCTGATGGCGACGGTCACGCCGGACGCGAGGACGGCGTGGCCGGCGGTCTGCACCGCGACGACGACAGCCTCGTCGTTGGAGCGTCCGTGGGCCCGCTCCTCACGCCAGCGTGAGACCAGCAGCAGCGAGTAGTCGATGGCGACGCCGAGGCCCACCAGTGCGATCAGGAACTGGACGACGAAGCTGATGTCGGTGAGGTAGGTGAGCCCTAGCACGAGCAGGAACGTCGTCAGGATCGACACGGCGGCGATCACCAGCGGAACCAGCGCCAGGAACGAGGCGAAGACGAACGCGAGGACGGCCAGGGCGCCGAGCCCACCGAGCAGCGTCTCGACCAGGACGCTGGGGCCGTCGGTGTTGCCGCCGGCCGCCAGCAACCCGTACGACGTGAGCCCAGCTGTCATCCCTCGTTCGGCGGCGGCCGCCTGCAGCGCCGGCTCGAGACGGGTCTCCAGACCGGGGCCGAAGCCGACCGGGATCGCGCCCTGCACCAGGGCGAAGGCGCTGCGGCCGTCATCGGTGACGAACCGGCTGTCACCGCCCGCGCTGGCCTGGTCGACGACCCGGGCCTGCGGCAGCTGGGTGCGCACGGCCGCGAACACGGCTGCGACGTCGTCCTGGCGCTGGGCCACGGTGCTGCCGGCAGGGACGGTGACGACGGGCACGAAGGTGTCGGCCGAGCTGGTGCCGAACTGGGCCACGAGCTGCTGCTCGGTCTCGTAACCGGGCTGCCCCGGCAGCGAGAAGTCGAAGGTCAACCGGCCCGCCGCGGGGCCGGCAGCCGCGCCGCCGGCGACCAGCAGGACCCCCCAGACGATGGCGATGACCAGCCGGTGCCGCAGCACCGCGCGGGCGAAGGACTCCACCCTGGCGAACGTAGTGCGCCCGCTGTGCTCGCGACAGGTCCGCCAGGTGAACGTCAGGTCACAACCGGGCGAGACTAGGGTGGTCGTTGTGCCTGTCGACCTGCCCGCACCCCGCGTCGGAGCGCTCGCCGAGACGGCGCCGCGCCCGCTGCGGCTGGTGCTGAACTGGGGTCGGCGCTACAGCCTGTGGGTGTTCAACTTCGGGCTGGCTTGCTGCGCGATCGAGTTCATCGCGGCGTCGATGGCCCGGCACGACTTCATCCGCCTGGGCGTGATCCCGTTCGCGCCGGGGCCGCGCCAGGCCGACCTGATGATCGTCTCGGGCACCGTCACCGACAAGATGGCGCCCGCGATCAAGCGGCTCTATGAGCAGATGCCCGAGCCGAAGTACGTCATCTCGTTCGGCGCCTGCAGCAACTCTGGCGGGCCCTACTGGGACTCCTACTGCGTCACCAAGGGCGTCGACCAGCTGATCCCCGTCGACGTCTACGTGCCTGGCTGCCCGCCCCGCCCCGAGGCGTTGCTGCACGGCATCTTGAAGCTGCAAGAGAGGATCGCCGGCGAGTCCATCAGCGGCGCCGCGATCGCCGCCCGCCGAGCCCGCCCGGTCGGTGCCGCGCAGGTGACCCGCGGGCTGGTCGGCGCCGGGGATGGCGGACGGGTGCTGCCGGCATGACCACTGCCATCGGCGACCCCGACCTGGTGGCCAGCCGCCTCGCCGAGGCCATCAGCTCGGACGTCGGAGCCGTGGTGGGCAGCGACGCCAACGGAACCGTCTGCGTCGACGTCCCAGTTGCCCTGTGGCACAACGCTTTACGGGCGGCACGCGACCGGCTTGGGCTCGACATGTTCGACTGGCTCTCGGCGGTCGATGAGATGGACGCCGACCCGCCGGGTGTCGACATCGTCGTGCACCTGGTCGGGTCGAGGTCGGGCGGCGAGGGGATCGGCGCCGGCGCGGGCCTCGTGCGGATGATGCTGCGCACCCGGGTGCCGACGTCCGGGCTCACCATCGCGAGCGTCACCGACCTGTGGCCGGGCGCCGCGTGGCACGAACGCGAGACGCACGAGATGTTCGGCGTCGACTTCGAGGGCTTCGACGACGGCACCGGTCGCGGGCTTCGGCCGCTGCTGCTGCCCGACGGCTTCGAGGGGACGCCGCTGCGTAAGTCCTTCGTCCTTGCCGCGCGGGTCAGCAAGGCCTGGCCCGGCGCCAAGGAGCCGGGTGAGAGCGACGCACACTCCGCGCCGGCCCGACGCAAGACGCTGCCGCCCGGCGTCCCCGACCCGACCTGGGGGCCACGCGATGCTTGACGCTCTGGTGCGGGTGGCGGCGGTGCTGGCGGCGTTTCTGGTGCTGCCACTGGTGGTGGGGCAGACCGAACACAAGGTGATGGCGCACATGCAGGGCCGGCTTGGCCCGATGTACGCCGGCGGTTTTCACGGCTGGGCACAGCTGGTGGCCGACGGCGTGAAGTTCATGCAGAAGGAGGACATCACGCCGGCTGCCGCCGACCGCAGGGTGTTCCACATTGCGCCCGGCGTCGCTCTCGCGCCCTATCTCGTGGCGTTTGCCGCCATCCCG
>JBKJTJ010000114.1:0-3529 GCA_046590855.1 Actinomycetota bacterium | reverse complement strand
CCCGTCTTGTTCTTGAACTTCATGATCGTGATCTTCGGGCCCTTGAAGGGCTCGACGACCTCGACGGTGACCGAGGCCTTGGCCAGGGCGTCGGCGTCGGTGGTGATCGACGTCCCGTCGACCAGCAGCACCGCGGTCAGCTCGACGGTGTCGCCGGCTTTGCCGGTCACCTTGTCGATGACCAGGACGTCGCCGACGGACACCTTCTCCTGACGGCCGCCTGCACGGACGATCGCGTACACGTCGAACTCACTCTCTTCGGGTCGAACCGGGGCCAGCGGGCGCGAGTCGTCGACAGCGGCTCTCACCGTGTCGGTCGCACCCGGGCAGGCGCGACATGCCGCGCCGGGGTCCAGAGTACGGACCGGCGCCGCGGCGGGTCAAACGGGGCTGGTGCCCCGCTCGTCACTCGTGCACGATCGGCGGACCCGAGGGCGCCGACGCGCGGCGACGTCGCCGGGCCGGGCGGGCGGGCTCGGCGTCCGGCTCGACGTCGGGCTGGACGTCGGGCTGGTTGTGGTCGGGCTGGACGTCCAGCTCGGTCACCGTCACCGTCGGCTGCTCGACCGGTGCGTCAACCGGCTCGACCGGCTCGACCTGCGGGTCGCCGGGCTCCTCGACGCTGCTGGGCTGGTCGACGCTGGTGGCCGAGGCCGGGGTGTCGTGGTGCACCAGCGAGGCCATGAAGCCCGCCGGGATCGGCTGACGCACCGGCGGCGGCTCGGGCGGCGCCGCGGGCTCGCTGCCCCGACCGCCGCGGCCCCGGCGCGAGGACGACCCCCCGCCGGAGCGACCCTGGCCGCCGGACTCGGCCGGAGCCTGACCGCCGGACCCGCTGTCACCGGAGCGACGGTCGACCGGCTCGGCGTGGATGACGACCCCGCGGCCCTGGCAGTGCTCGCACGGCTCGCTGAAGACCTCGAGCAGTCCCTGGCCGACCCGCTTGCGGGTCATCTGCACCAGGCCGAGCGAGGTGACCTCGGCGACCTGGTGCTTGGTGCGGTCGCGGCCGAGGCACTCGAGCAGCCGGCGCAGCACCAGGTCGCGGTTGCCCTCGAGCACCATGTCGATGAAGTCGACCACGATGATCCCGCCGATGTCGCGCAGCCGCAGCTGGCGCACGACCTCCTCGGCGGCCTCGAGGTTGTTGCGGGTGACCGTCTCCTCGAGGTTGCCGCCAGATCCGGTGAACTTGCCGGTGTTGACGTCGACGACCGTCATGGCCTCGGTGCGGTCGATCACCAGCGACCCGCCGCTCGGCAGCCAGACCTTGCGGTCCATCGCCTTCAGCAGCTGCTCGTCGATCCGGTGCTCGGCGAACACGTCCGCGTCCGACGTCCACCGGGTGACCCGGTCGGCGAGGTCGGGCGCGACGTTGCGCAGGTAGGGCTGGACGACGCCCCAGGCGGCCTCGCCGCTGACGACCAGCGAGGTGAAGTCCTCGTTGAACACGTCGCGGACGACCCGGATGGTCAGGTCGGGCTCGCCGTACAGCAGCTTGGGCGCGGCGCCGCCCGAGGACGACGCGGCCTTCTTCTCGATCTCGGCCCACTGGCCGGTCAGGCGCTCGACGTCCTGGCCCAGCTCGTCCTCGCTCGCGCCCTCGGCGGCGGTGCGCACGATGACGCCCGCCTTCTCGGGGACGACGGCCTTGAGGATGCGCTTGAGCCGCGACCGCTCGGTGTCGGGCAGCTTGCGGCTGATCCCCGTCATCGAGCTGTTCGGGACGTAGACGAGGTAGCGGCCCGGCAGCGAGATCTGGCTGGTCAGGCGCGCCCCCTTGTGGCCCATCGGGTCCTTGGTGACCTGGACGAGCACCGTGTCACCGGACTTCAGCGCCGACTCGATGCGCCGCGGCTGGCCGTCGAGGCCGGCGGCGTCCCAGTTGACCTCGCCCGCGTACAGGACGGCGTTGCGCCCCTTGCCGATGTCGACGAACGCGGCCTCCATGCTCGGCAGCACGTTCTGGACCCGGCCGAGGTAGACGTTGCCGATCATCGAGGCGTTGGTCTCGTTGGCGACGTAGTGCTCGACCAGGACGCCGTCCTCGAGCACGGCGATCTGGGTGCGGCCGGCGCTCTCGCGCACGACCATCGCCCGCTGCACGCTCTCGCGGCGGGCCAGGAACTCGGACTCGGTGATGGTCGGCTTGCGGCGACCGGCCTCGCGGCCGTCGCGGCGGCGCTGCTTCTTGGCCTCCAGGCGGGTCGAGCCGCGCACCGAGGCGACCTCGTCCTCTGCCTTGCGGGGCTGGCGCACCCGGGTGACCGTGCCCGGCGGGTCCTCCGTGGTCTCGGCCTCGGCGTCGCCGCCGTTGCCCGACCCCGAGCGGCGCCGGCGCCGACGCCGACGCCGGCTGGACGCCGAGCCGGACTCGTCGTCGCCCTGGTCGTCGGAGTCGGCGTCGTCGTCACCCTGCTGCTGGCTGCTGTCCTGCTCGCCACCGGTGTCGCCGTCCGGCGTCCCAGCCGCGTCCGGCGCAGCGTCCGACCGGCCCTCGCCGGCGGACTCGTCCTCACCGCGGGGACGGCGGCCGCGGCCACCGCGACGACGACGCTTGCGACCGGCGCCGGTGCCGTCGTCCGCCGTGTCGTCGGGGGTCTCGTCGGTGCTGTCCGTGCTGTCCGCGTCGTCGTCCGTGGGGTCCACGGCGCGGGTCTCGGCGTCGCTTCGGTTCACCCGGGTCGGTTGGACCGGCGCCGCAGCGGTGTCCGACTCGGCGGGAGCGTCGTCGTCGTGGGCGACCGGGGGGCCGGCGGGCGCCGAGGCGCGTCGACGGCGGCGCGGTGGTGCCGCTGCGGGGTCGGGTGCCTGGAACAGCAGGGGCACCGCCGGCGCCGCGACCGCGGGTGATGCGGACGCGGTCGCGTCGTCCTGCGACGGCGCCTCGACGACCTCGTCCTCGTCCTCGTCGAGCGGCAGCGTCTCGGCCACCTCGGGCTCGATGACCTCGGGCTCGACCTCGGGATCGACGACCGGCGCGGCTGCGGCGGCTCGCTTGCGCGGGGCTCGCTTGCGCGCGGCGCGAGGAGCGTCGGCGACCTCGGCGGGCACCCCGGCGTCCGTGGTCGCCTCGGGCGCAGGCTCGGCGGCGGCGGGGTCGGCAGCGGACACAGGCTCGACAGGGGCCACGGACGCCGCCGGTGCGGTCGCCTTGCGCGGTGCCCGCTTTCGAGCCGCCTTCTTGGCCGGGGCCGCCTCAGCAGCGGGCGCGCTCGGCTCGGCGGACCCGCTCGGCTCGGCAGCGGGAGCGCTCGGCTCAGCAGCAGCGGCGGGCGCGTCGTCCGTCGCGACGGGGGGTCCGGCCGGACGGGACGCGGCCCGCCGACGGGGCCGGCGCGCCGGGGCGGCCGACGTCGCGTCGTCCTCGTTCTCGCTGGGGGTGGTGCTAGAGATGTCGGTCATCCGGGGATCTCCCGTCGGCTCCGGGCGCCGTCCACACCCTGCCGGCGCCGCGCGGAGCGGTCGCGTTCGTCGTGCCGCGGGTCGCGGTCACGACGGAAGTCGTGGTGTTGCGCCGTGCGACCAG
>JBKJTJ010000046.1:0-3919 GCA_046590855.1 Actinomycetota bacterium | reverse complement strand
CTCGTGCAGGAACCCCGACGTCGACGCGCAGGTGACGATCGTGCCGCCGCGCCGGGTGACGTAGACGCTGGCACCGAAGGTCTCGCGCCCCGGGTGCTCGAAGGTGATGTCGACGTCGCGGCCGCCGGTCAGCTCACGGATGCGCGCTCCGAGGCGCTTCCACTCGGCCGGGTCCTGGGTGCGCTCGTCCTTCCAGAACCGGTACCCCTCCGCCTGGCGGTCGATGACCAGCTCGGCGCCCATGGCGCGGCAGATCTGCGCCTTGTCCGCGCTGGAGACCACGCACACGGGCGTGGCCCCGGCGGCCAGCGCCATCTGGGTCGCGTACGAGCCCAGGCCGCCGGACGCGCCCCAGATCAGCACCGTGTCGCCCAGCTTCATCGCGGCCCCGTTCCTGGACACCAGCTGGCGGTACGCCGTGCTGTTGACCAGGCCCGGGGCGGCTGCCTCCTCCCAGGTCAGGTGGGCCGGCTTGGGCATCAGCTGGTTGGCCTTCACGACGGCCAGCTCGGCCAGGCCACCGAAGTTGGTCTCGAAGCCCCAGATCCGCTGCTCGGGGTCGAGCATCGTGTCGTCGTGCCCGTCGGCGTGCTCGAGCTCGACCGACAGGCAGTGCGCGACGACCTCGGCCCCGGGCTGCCACACGTGCACCCCAGGACCGGTGCGCAGCACCACGCCGGACAGGTCCGAGCCCACGACGTGGTAGGGCAGGTCGTGGCGCCTGGCGACCGGCGACGTGCGGCCGTAGCGGCGCAGGAAGCCGAACGTCGACACGGGTTCGAAGATCGACGTCCACACGGTGTTGTAGTTGATGGCACTGGCCATCACCGCCACCAGCGCCTCGCCCGCGGCCAGCTCGGGCACCGGGACGTCGTCCAGGTGCAGGCTGAGCCGGGGGTCCTTCTCGGTGGCCGGCAGGCCCTCGAACATCTCCTGCTCGTCCGCGTGCACCGTGGTGCCGCGGTAGGTCTGCGGCACCGTCAGCGCGGCGTACGCCTCCGGCGTCCGGTCGCCGGACAGGATGGCCTCGAGGATCTGCTGCACGGCGCGTCCCTCCTGCGGTGGCGTGGGTTGGCCGAGGCTAGCGCCGAACGTCGTTGTGCCGTCTGGGGTGTGACCGACGACACGCAGCCCTCAGGCGGGCTCGACGATCTCGACGAGCACCCCGCCGGCGTCCTTGGGGTGGATGAAGTTGACCCGACTGCCCGCCGTCCCGCGCCGCGGGGCGTCGTAGAGCAGCCGCACCCCCCGGCCGACGAGCGTCGCGCTGACCGCGTCGATGTCGGTGACCCGGTAGGCCACCTGCTGCAGGCCCGGGCCGCGCCGGTCGAGGAACGTCGCGATGGTGGACTGCGGGGTCAGCGGCGCGAGCAGCTGGACGCACGACCCCGACCCGCCGACGGCCATCATCGCCTCCTCGACCCCCTGCTCCTCGTTGACCTCGCGGTGGGCCAGCGTCATGCCGAAGGTGCTGCGGTAGAACGCGATCGCCGCGTCGAGGTCGGTGACGGCGACCCCCACGTGGTCGATGTCGGTGAACAACCCGTCGGTCAACCCCTCGGTCGCGGACGTCGGCGCGTGGTCGTGGCTCATCGCCCGAGGTTACGCTGGCAGGACCTGCGCACGTCGTCGTCGTGGGCCCGATCGTGGAGGTCAACCGTGTCCGCTGAAGCGCCCCGCTCGTCCGTCATCGTCGCCGGTGCCCGCACCCCGATGGGACGCCTGCTGGGCTCGCTCAGCGGCCTCAGCGGCGCCGACCTCGGGGCCGTCGCGATCCGGGGGGCGCTGGACAAGGCCGGCGTGGCGCCCGAGCAGGTCGAGTACGTGATCATGGGCCAGGTGCTCACGGCCGGCGCGGGCCAGATGCCGGCCCGGCAGGCCGCCGCGAAGGCGGGCATCCCCCTGACCGTGCCCTCCCTGTCGATCAACAAGGTCTGCCTGTCGGGCATCGACGCGATCGCCCTGGCCGACCAGCTGATCCGGGCCGGTGAGTTCGACGTCGTGGTCGCCGGCGGTCAGGAGTCGATGAGCCAGGCGCCGCACCTGCTCGAGGGGTCGCGGTCCGGCTTCAAGTTCGGTGACGTCACGATGCGCGACCACATGGCGCACGACGGGCTGTGGGACGTCTTCACCGACCAGGCCATGGGCGGGCTGACCGAGGCGGCCAACGAGGGCGACGGCGCGTTCACCCGCGAGGAGCAGGACGCGTTCAGCGCCCGCAGCCACCAGCTGGCCGCCCGGGCCTGGAAGGACGGGCTGTTCGACGAGGAGGTCGTCGCGGTCTCGATCCCGCAGCGCAAGGGCGAGCCGATCGCCTTCCGCGAGGACGAGGGGATCCGCGCCGACACGACGGTCGAGTCCCTGGGCCGGCTGCGCCCCGCGTTCAGCAAGGACGGCACCATCACGGCCGGCTCGGCCTCGCAGATCTCGGACGGCGCCGCCGCGGTCGTGGTCATGAGCCGCGCCAAGGCTGACGAGCTGGGACTGACCTGGTTGGCCGAGATCGGCGCCCACGGCGTGGTGGCCGGGCCAGACTCGACGCTGCAGCAGCAGCCGGCCCGGGCCATCGCCCGGGCCTGCGAGAAGGAGGGCATCACCCCCGCCGACCTCGACCTCGTCGAGATCAACGAGGCCTTCGCCGCGGTCGGGCTCGCCTCGACCCGCGAGCTCGGCCTGGACCCTGACACGGTCAACGTCAACGGCGGCGCGATCGCCCTGGGGCACCCGATCGGCATGTCCGGTGCGCGCATCGCCCTGCACCTGGCGCTGGAGCTGCGCCGTCGCGGCGGCGGCACCGGTGCCGCCGCACTGTGCGGTGGCGGCGGGCAGGGCGACGCCCTGGTGCTGCGCGTACCGCGCCCTGCCTGACGAGGTGGCTCGCTCGGTGGACGTCGGCGCCCTGGTCGACCGGGCCCGCACGGGTGACCCGCGGGCGGTCGCCCGGCTGATCTCGCTGGTCGAGGACGCCAGCCCGGCACTGCGCGAGGTGATGGCGGCGCTCGCCCCCCTGACCGGGTCGGCGCGCATCGTCGGGCTCACCGGCAGCCCCGGGGTGGGCAAGTCGACGACGACGTCGGCGATCGTCGGGGCCCTGCGGCGCCGGTCGCTGCGCGTGGGCGTGCTCGCCGTCGACCCGTCGTCGCCGTTCTCGGGCGGGGCCCTGCTCGGGGACCGCGTCCGGATGCAGGAGCACGCGCTCGACCCCGAGGTGTACATCCGGTCGATGGCCAGCCGCGGCCACCTGGGCGGGTTGTCGTGGTCGACGCCCCAGGCGCTGCGGGTGCTGGACGCCGCCGGGTGCGACGTCGTCCTCGTCGAGACCGTCGGCGTGGGGCAGAGCGAGGTCGAGGTGGCCGGTCTCGCCGACACCACGGTGGTGCTGCTCGCCCCCGGGATGGGCGACGGCGTCCAGGCGGCCAAGGCCGGCATCCTGGAGGTCGGGGACGTCTTCGTGGTCAACAAGGCCGACCGCGAGGGCGCGAGCGCCACCGTGCGCGACCTGCGCCAGATGATCTCGCTCGCCGACGGGTCGACCTCGAGCTGGCAGCCGCCCGTGCTGACGACCGTCGCCTCGCTCGGCGAGGGACTGGAGGGGCTCATGGCCGCGCTGGACGAGCACTGGGCCTGGCTGGCCGGCGCCGAGCTGCACCGACGGCGGACGGCGCGCGCGGCCGCCGAGGTCGAGGCGATCGCCGTGGCCGCCCTGCGCTCGCGACTGGGTGACCTGCGCGGCGTCGGCCCAGGGGGCCTGGCCGACCTGGCCACCGACGTCGTCGCCGGCCGCTGCGACCCGTACGCCGCCGCCGACCTGCTCGTCGACGCCGTGACCGCCGCGGCCCGCTGACGTCCGGTCGCGCTCGTACGCTGGGCGGATGGCCCGGTACCTCGACGTCCACCCGCGCGACCCGCAGCCGCGCAG
>JBKJTJ010000340.1:0-3043 GCA_046590855.1 Actinomycetota bacterium | reverse complement strand
CTCCACATGGTTTTCAAGGTCGGCGAGACGGTCGTGTACCCGCACCACGGTGCTGCACTGATCGAAGAGATGAAGACCCGCACCATCAAGGGCGAGGACAAGATCTACCTCGTCCTGAAGGTCGCCCAGGGCGACCTGACGATCGAGGTGCCCGCCGAGAACTGCGACCTGGTCGGCGTGCGCGACGTCGTCGGCCAAGAGGGCCTGGACCGCGTGTTCGAGGTGCTGCGCATGCCGCACACCGAAGAGCCCACCAACTGGTCCCGCCGCTACAAGGCCAACCTCGAGAAGCTCGCCTCCGGCGACGTCATCAAGGTGGCCGAGGTCGTCCGCGACCTGTGGCGTCGCGAGAAGGACCGCGGCCTGTCCGCCGGCGAGAAGCGGATGCTGGCCAAGGCCCGCCAGATCCTGGTGAGCGAGCTGGCGCTGGCTGAGCACACCAACGAGGACAAGGCCGAGGCCATCCTCGACGAGGTCCTCGCTTCCTGAGCCGTTCCGCTTCGGTTGCGGTCCCGGTCAGCCGATGACGACGTCATGAGTCCGCGCGAGTCACGCCTGCCCGCCGGGGTGATCGAGGCCCTGCGGCTGTGCGTCGTCGTCTTCTTCGCCGGCGTCGGCTACGAGGTCGCGGGGTTGCTCGACGCCTCGGCGGTGGCCGTCGGCCCGCTCGACACCGCTGGCACCGGGGTGCTCCTCGGCGCCGCCGTCGGTTACGTCCTCGGTGGGGTCGTGGCCCGGGTCACCGTGCGCACCGTCGAGTCGACCGAGGCCGGCATGCGCGAGCGCTCGGCCGAGCAGGTGCTGGGCGCGATGATCGGTGCCGCGCTCGGCGTCGTCATCGCCGGTGGTGTCTCGTGGCCGCTGCTGCTGGTCGGCCCGCAGGTCGTCGTGCTGCCCCTGTTCGTCTTCGTGGTCGTCACGGTCGCCCTGCTCGGCTACCGCCTGGGCCTGGCCCGCCGGCACGCGCTGCTGGCCATGTTCGGCGCCCAGACCGGATTGGCCGGCGCGAGCCCGGCCCCGTCGTCGCTGGCCCGCGTGATCGACACCTCGGTCGCGATCGACGGGCGCATCGTCGACGTGGTCTCGGCCGGCTTCCTGCACGGCACCTTCCTGCTGCCCCAGCCCGTCGTCGACGAGCTGCAGGGCCTCGCAGACGCCGGGGACGACGTCCGGCGGGCCCGTGGCCGGCGTGGTCTCGAGGCGCTCGGCGCGCTGCGCCGCCAGCGTGGGGTCGACGTCGAGGTGATCGCCGACGACGCCCGCGAGGTGCCGGACGTCGACGCCAAGCTGGTGCGCACGTGCCTGGACCGCGGCGCTGCGCTGCTCACCCTCGACACCAACCTGGCCAAGGCCGCCGCCCTCGCCGGGGTGCGGGTGATGAACCTGCACGCCCTCGCGCTGTCGCTGCGCCCGCCGGTGACCGCCGGCGACGTCGTCCGGGTGCTGCTGCTCAAGGCCGGCAAGGAGCCCGGCCAGGCCGTGGGCTACCTGGACGACGGCACGATGGTCGTCGCCGAGCGGGCCCGAGACCACGTGGGCGGCGAGATGGCGGTCACCGTGAGCAGCGTGCTCACCACGGCCAACGGCCGGATGGTCTTCGCGCACCCGGCTGCGTCACCGGCGCCCGCACCGCGGCCGGTGCCCGCGGGCCGCGCGAGCCGCCCCGCGTGAGCGTCGCCGCGATCCTGGTCGCCGCCGGGTCTGGCAGCCGACTGGCCGCCGAGCGGCCCAAGGCCTTCGTCGAGCTGGCCGGTGAGGCGCTGGTGGTGCACGCCGCTCGGCGCCTGATGGCCGCCGGGGTCGTCGACACGCTCGTGGCGGTCGTGCCGGCCGACTGGGTCGAGCGGGCGACGCAGCTGCTGCCGCAGGCCCACGTGGTGGTCGGCGGAACCTCTCGGACAGACTCGGTGGCAGCTGGGCTGGCTGCCCTGCCCGCAGGGGTCGACGTGGTGCTCGTGCACGACGCGGCCCGCTGCCTCGCGCCCGCGACGCTCGTGCTCGCCGTCGTCCAGGCCGTGTGCGAGGGCCACCCGGCCGTCGTCCCGGGGCTCGCGGTCACCGACACGATCAAGCTGGTGGACGCCGCCGGCGCCGTCGTGCACACCCCCGACCGCTCGACGCTGCGCGCCGTCCAGACGCCGCAAGGCTTCGACCGGGCGACGCTCCAGCGTGCCCACGCGCAGGCCGGCGCCGGGGTGCACACCGACGACGCGGGGTTGGTCGAGGCGCTCGGCACCACGGTGCTCGTCGTCCCGGGGGACCCCCTGGCGCTGAAGATCACGACCGCGGACGACCTCGCGCACGCCGAGGGGCTGCTCCGATGAACCTGCCACGGGTCGGTGTCGGCACCGACGTCCACGCGTTCGCGCCGGGCCGCGAGCTGTGGGTGGCCGGGCTGCTGTTCGACGGCGTGGGGCTGGCGGGGCACTCCGACGCGGACGTCGCCGCCCACGCCTGCTGCGACGCGCTGTTCTCCGCCGCCGGCCTCGGCGACCTCGGCCAGCACTTCGGGACGGCACAGCCGCAGTGGGCGGGGGCCAGCGGTGTCGTGCTGCTGGCCGAGGCCGCCGCCCGGGTGCGCGCGGCCGGTTTCGAGATCGGCAACGTCGCCGTGCAGGTGATCGGCAACCGGCCGGTGATGGGGCCGCGTCGCTCAGAGGCGGAGCAGGCCCTGTCGGCCGCCTGCGGCGCGCCGGTGTCGGTGTCCGGCACCACGACGGACGGGCTCGGGCTCAGCGGCCGCGGCGAGGGCGTCGCCGCCATCGCCACCGCCCTCGTCGTCCCCGTGACCTGACCCCCCGAGCCCTGCGGCACGGCTGGGCCGAGATGATCACGTCCCGTGGGTGAGGTCGTGCTTCCCGGCGTCCGCTGATCACGGGAGGCTCGACCTCGTCGCGGGACGTCCCGGGCCGCGTCCGCTCGTAGATGGGCGCCGATTCGGTGCAGGAGCGTTGGCAGCGCGGGCGGGCTGCCCGGCCGGCGCACGGGCGGGTCAGCGGGCCGGACGTCGTACGCCGCCCCACCCTGGGTCCCGTTGCTGCAG
>JBKJTJ010000252.1:0-4801 GCA_046590855.1 Actinomycetota bacterium | reverse complement strand
CCGGGGGAGCCCTACCGCCGGCTCGACCCGGTGGCCCCGCGCGAGCCCGCGGTGCCGTCGTCCGCGCCGGGCGCCCTGCGCCTGCCCGCCGTCCGCCTCACCTGAACCCGCCCCCCGAACCCCGCACCGGCTGCACCACTCGCCACGCGCCGCGTCAGCGACGCGTCACCTGGTGCAGCAAGTGCCGGATCGGGGCGGTGGGCGCGGGGTGCGGCGGAGGGGGAGACTGGGGTCATGAGCAGCCAGCCGACGACGACCGAGCCGTGGACCCCCGCGCAGATCCCGGACCTGACCGGCACGACGGCGGTGGTCACCGGCGCGAACGTGGGCCTGGGCCTGCACACCGCGACCGAGCTGGCCCGGCACGGCGCCGCGGTGGTCATGGCCTGCCGCGACCCCGAGCGGGGTGACGCGGCGCTGGGCCGGGTGCGGGTGCAGGTGCCCGGCGCGGACGTCGAGCTGGCCCGCCTCGACCTGGCCGACCTGTCGTCGGTGCGCGAGTTCGCCACCGCGACGCTGGCGGCCCACCCGCGGATCGACGTCCTGGTCAACAACGCCGGGGTGATGGCACTGCCCACCCGGCAGGTCAGCGCGGACGGGTTCGAGATGCAGCTGGCCACCAACCACCTCGGGCACTTCGCGCTCACCGGGCTGCTGCTGCCGGCCCTGCTCGCAGCCCCCTCGCGGGTGGTGACGGTGTCGAGCAACGCCCACCGCATGGGCACCATCGACCTCGACGACCTGCAGAGCGAGCGGCGCTACAGCCCCTGGCCCGCCTACGGTCAGAGCAAGCTGGCGAACCTGCTATACGCGATGCAGCTGCAGCGCCTCGCCGACCGCGCCGCCGCCGACCTGACCAGCGTCGCCGCCCACCCCGGGTACGCCGCGACCAACCTGGTCGCGTCCGGCCCCGCCGCGGGCGGCAACCTCGCCGGCCGGGTCATCGGCCTGGCGACCAAGGTGCTGGGCCAGCCGGCCCGGATGGGCGCCTGGCCGAGCCTGTACGCCGCGACCATGCCCGACGTCCGCGGCGCCGAGTACTTCGGCCCCAACGCGTTCGGCGGTTGGCGCGGCCACCCGGAGCGCACCACGGCCAAGCCGAGCGCGTACGACCCCGACGTCGCCGCCCGCCTGTGGCAGCGGTCGGTCGAGCTGACCGGCGTCGACTACGGCGCCCTGACCCCCAAGGAGAGCTGATGCAGGCCATCTGGAACGACACCGTGATCGCCGAGTCCGACGACACCGTGGTCGTCGAGGGCAACCACTACTTCCCACGTGCGTCGCTGCGCGACGACGTCGTGCGGCCCAGCAGCACCACGACCGTGTGCCCATGGAAGGGCAAGGCGTCCTACCTCTCGCTCGAGCTGGACGGCGCCACCAGCGCCGACGCCGTCTGGTTCTACCCCGAGCCCAAGGACGCCGCAGCCGAGATCACCGACCGGGTCGCGTTCTGGAAGGACGTGCGGGTCACGCCCTGACGGCGAGGTGCTCGGCCACGAAGCGCAGCTGGCCAGGCACCAGCGAGCGCCAGTAGCCGCGCTCGTGGCGGCCCGCCGACAACCCGCCGGCGGGGGTGGGTCGGGCGTGCGAGCGGTAGGCGCGCGTCTGGTCGGCGAACGGGTCGCTGGTGCCGCACGACACCTGCAGCGGCACCCCGGTGACGCCCGGACGGCGCGCGAGCGCCCCCCAGCGCGCCCAGTCGTCCGCCGAGTCGAAGGCGCCCGGCGCGCTGGCGTCGTACGTCGCGAACAGCGCGGGGCTGGCAGCGCTGGCCGCCGCGACGCGCAGGCCGCCCAGGCGTCCCGCAGCGGACTCGCGGGCCAGCAGCAGCGCGCCGTACCCGCCCATCGACCACCCGGTCACGGCGACCGACGCGGTGCGCAGCCCGGCGTCGGCGAGCCGGGGGACCAGCTCGTCGGTGATCATCGCGGGCGGGTTCTCTCCGCTGCGGCGCGGGTGCCAGTAGGTGTCCGAGCCCCCGTCGACCGACACGACCGCCAGCGGCGCGCCACCGGACCGCACGTGGGCGGCCACGAACCGGTGCATCGCCAGCAGGTCGAACGCGGCGTGCGCGTCGCGGCCCCGGCCGTGCAGCACCAGGACGACGGGCAGCCCCCGGGCGCTGACGCCCGGCGGGACGCTCAGCCCCCAGGTCACCGGCCCGCCCCGGGCGCGCGAGACGAAGGTGGAGTACGCGACGTCGCCGGCCGGCCCGGACGGCGCGCCCACCTGGACGTCACCGCGGCCCAGCGCACGGTCCAGCCGCAGCCGTCCGGGCAGCCGCCCCGACTCCACACCCGCGAGCAGGCCACCGGAACCGAGCACCAGGGCACCAGCGCCGCCGAGCAGCAGCGTGCGCCGGCTCAGCGCGGACGTCGGTGGCACCCACCCAGAGTGCCCGAAAGGCCCACCGGACGCCGTCCGGTGGGCCTTTCGGGTGGTCTCGGTGCTCAGTCCGCCTGGGCGTCCAGGGTGATCTCGACGCCGGTCAGGGCCTTGCTCACCGGGCACGAGGCCTTGGCGTCCTCGGCGACGCGGACGAACGCGTCGGCGTCCAGGCCCTCGACCTCGCCGCGGACGGTCAGCTTGATGCCGGTGAGCTGGAAGCCACCCGCGGGGTCGGCGCCCAGGGAGACGTCAGCGGTGACCTCGACGCCTCGCGGCGTGCCCCCGGCCGCAGCGGCCAGAGCGGAGAACTGCATCGCGTAGCAGGACGAGTGCGCCGCGGCGATGAGCTCCTCGGGGCTGGTCGTCCCGCCGGCCTCGTCGGCCGCGCGCTTGGGGAACGAGACCTCGTAGGTGCCGACCTTCGAGCTGGTGAGCTCGACCTGGCCGGAGCCCTGCTCGAGGGTGCCGGTCCAGGCGGTGCGTGCGGTGCGTGTGGGCATGAGCGTGGGTTCCTCTCGACGGGGATACGAGCAGCCTCTGCGACAACGTGCCGTCGTCCGGGATTCATCCCCGCGCGATCAGGGTGAGTCGACGACTACCGGCGTGTCGGTCCACGACGCCCACAGCCGCGCGTACGGCCCGCCGGCCGCGATCAGCTCGTCGTGGGTGCCGATCTCGCTGATCCGGCCGTCCTCGACCACCGCGACGCGGTCGGCGTCGTGCGCCGTGTGCAGCCGGTGCGCGATGGCCAGCACGGTGCGTCCGTCCAGCACCGCTGACAGCGAGCGCTCGAGGTGGCGCGCCGCGCGGGGGTCGAGCAGTGAGGTCGCCTCGTCCAGCACCAGCGTGTGCGGGTCGTTGAGCACCAGCCGGGCCAGCGCCAGCTGCTGGGCCTGCGGCGGGGTCAGCTCGTACCCACCCGACCCGACCTCGGTGTCCAGGCCCTGGGGCAGGCGGTCGGCCCAGTCCAGCGCGTCGACGGCGTCCAGCGCGGCCCGCAACGCCGCCTCGTCGGCGAGCGGCCGGGCCAGGCGCAGGTTGTCGGCCAGCGACCCGACGAAGACGTGGTGCTCCTGGGTGACCAGGGCCACGTGACCGCGCAGCTGCTCGAGGGTGAGGTCGACGAGCGGCACGCCGCCGACCTCGACCGAGCCCGTGCGGGGGCCGTGGATGCCGGCCAGCATCCGGCCGAGCGTCGACTTGCCGGCGCCCGAGGGCCCGACGACGGCCAGGCGCTCGCCGGGTCGCAGGTCGAGCGAGATCCCGTCCAGGACGTCGTGACCCTCGCGGTACGCGTACCGGACGTCGCGCGCCCGGATCCGGTCGTCCGCCGGGACCGCGCCGGTCGGCGTCCGGTCGTCCGGCACGTCGGCGATGCCGATGATCCGGGCGAACGCCGACGCGCCGACCTGGATCTCGTCCAGCCAGCCCAGCAGCTGGTCGACGGGGTCCATCAGCTGCAGCACGTACAGCGTCACCGCGGTGACCTGGCCCACGGTCGCGTGCCCGTTCGAGGCCAGCCACCCACCCCACAGCAGCGTCGCGGCGACCGGCAGGAAGTAGCCGACCTCGACCGTGGGGAACCACACCGTGCGCAGCCACAGCGTGTAGCGCTCGGCGTGGTAGCTGCGCTCGAGGTCGCGGTCCACCCGGCGGCGACGATCGCGGCCGAGCGACAGGGCCTCGACGGTCCGGGCGCCGTCGACGTTCTCGGTGACGGTGCCGTTGAGCACGGCGTAGGAGGCCATCTCGGCCAGGTAGCCCGCGGGCGCCCTGCGCAGGTACCACCGGGTGCCGACCCACAGCAGCGGCACGCCGACCACGATCGCGAGCGCCACGAGCGCGCCGGTGACGAACGCCGCCGCGACCGTCAGCACGGTGGTGAGGCCGGCCACCAGGATCGTCGGGACGGCGAAGCGCACTGTGTGCGAGAGGGCGTCGACGTCGCGCGTGGTGCGGGTGACGAGGTCGCCGGTGCCGGCCCGCTCGACCGTCGACAGGGGCAGCGCCACGACGCGCTCGACGAACTGCTCGCGCAGCTGGGCGAACACCTGCTCGCCGAGGACGAACGACTGCCGGCGCGCCGCCCAGGTCAGGACGGTCTGGATCACGATCGCGGTGGCCAGCACCAGCGCGATCCGGTCGACGGCGCCAAGGCCGACGCCGCGGCGCACGTCGTCGACGAGCCGGCCGAGCAGCGCGGGGCCGGCCAGCCCGGCGACCGCGGCCAGGCCGTGCAGCCCCAGCACCCCGGCGAGGCTGCGCCGGTGCTCGCGCAGCAGCAGCCTGGCCTCGCGGCGGACGGTGTCGGGCCCGGCGACGGGCAGGCTGGTGCTCACTCGTCCTCCCCGCGGACGACGGTGCGTCGGTAGTCCCGGTGGGTGGCCAGCAGCTCGTGGTGGGTGCCCTCGGC
>JBKJTJ010000205.1:0-3126 GCA_046590855.1 Actinomycetota bacterium | reverse complement strand
ATCGCCCTGTTCAGCCTGTTCGGCTGGCCCTACCTCGCGCGCATCATCCGCGGCCAGGTGCTGAGCCTGCGCGAGCGCGAGTTCGTCGAGGCTGCGGTGTCGATGGGAGCCACGACGCGGCGGATCATGGTGAAGGAGATCCTGCCCAACCTCTGGGTGCCGATCACGATCTACGCGACGCTGCTGCTGCCGACGTACATCTCGGCCGAGGCGGCCCTGTCGTTCCTCGGCGTCGGTGTGGGCGAGCCCACCCCCACCTGGGGCCGGATGCTGTCGGACTCGGTGCTCTTCTACACCGTCGACCCGCTGTACCTGTTCATCCCCGGACTGGCGCTGTTCATCACCGTGCTGGCCTTCAACCTGCTGGGTGACTCCGTGCGCGACGCGCTCGACCCCAGGGCGGGCCGCGCGTAGCACCGCCTGACCCACCTACACACTTCCCGGCTCGTCGCCGGGGGCGCTCCCCGCATCGCGGGGGGCGAGCGAAGCGAGGTCACCGGCCTCGGTTCACAATCAGGAGGAAACGACATGGGCAAGACCAAGACCGGTCTTCGCTACGTCGCCCTCGCCTCGGCAGGCGCACTCGCGCTGGCTGCATGCGGCGGCGGCAGTGGTAGTGGCGGCAGTGCGACGTCGGGCAGCTCAGGGGGTGCCAGCGCCGATGGGCAGAAGGGCGGCACGCTGACCTTCCTGACCACGCAGGAGCAGATCGCCCACCTGGACCCCCAGCGCAACTACACCGGTGAGGACCTGGCCTTCTCCAGCGCCTACCTCACCCGCACCCTGACGGCCTACAAGGTGAGCAAGGACGGCACCGAGGCCGGCCAGCTCGACGCCGACCTCGCGACCGACACCGGCACACCCACCGACGGCGGCAAGACCTGGGCCTTCACGCTCAAGGACGGTTCGAAGTTCGAGGACGGCTCGCCGATCACCTGCGCCGACGTCAAGTACGGCGTCTCGCGCACCTTCGCCCAGACCGTCATCACCGACGGCCCGACGTACGCGATCAGCCTGCTCGACATCCCCAAGGACGCCGACGGCAACTCGACCTACAAGGGCCCCTACGAGACGGCCAAGAACGACACCGCTGCCTTCGACAAGGCCGTCGAGTGCTCGAGCGACAACAAGACGATCACCTTCCACCTGGGCAAGCCGGCAGGTGACTTCAACTACACCACCACGCTGAGCTCCTTCAGCCCCGTCCCGAAGGCCAAGGACACCGGCGAGAAGTACGACGACAAGCCGGTCTCGAGCGGCCCGTACATGATCACCGACTACACCAAGGGCCAGCAGCTCGTGCTGGACAAGAACCCCAACTGGGACGGGACGCAGGACACCTACCGCCACCAGTACCCGGACAAGATCGTGTACAAGTTCTCGCTCGAGAGCAGCGTCATCGACCAGCGCATGCAGGCCGACGCCGGCGAGGACCAGTCCGCGATCTCGGTCGACTCGCTGACGACCGCGTCGCTCACCACGGTCTTCAACGACCCGCGCTTCGAGAGCCGTCGGGTCAACGAGTTCGACCCCTACGTCCGCTACATCGCCATCAACGCCAAGAAGGTGCCGAACCTGAAGCACCGTCAGGCGATCCTGGCCGCGGCCGACCGCGCCCAGCTGCTGACCATCGCCGGTGGTTCGTACGCCGGTGACCTGGCTGACGGTGTCATCAAGCCGAACCTCGCGGCCGACTACGCGCCGTCCGGCCTGTGGGACTCGCTTCTGGGCGACAAGGTGCCCGACAACGGCAACCCTGATCTGGCCAAGAAGCTGATCGCCGAGTCCGGCGCGCCGATGCCGGCGCTGACCTACGACTACGGCAAGAACCCGGACAGCGACAAGTCAGCCGCCGCACTGCAGTCCTCGCTGGCCAAGGCGGGCATCAAGCTGACGCTGAACGGCATCGAGCCCGGCAAGTACTACGCCACCGTGCTCGCGGGTGCCGACAAGGAGAACGAGCTGGCCGCCGCGGGCTGGGGCCCGGACTGGTCGAACGCCTCGACCGTCATCCCCGAGCTGTTCACCACGGCAGGTGGCTTCGACCTGACGCACGCCGACGACAAGGACTTCACCGCGAAGTCCGACGCGGCCAAGGCCGAGACCGACCGGGCCAAGCAGGGCGCAACGTGGAAGGAGCTGAACAAGACCGCGATGCAGAACGCGTGGGTCCTGCCCACCCGCTTCGGTCGCGAGCAGCGGCTGGCCGGCTCGAAGGTCGGCTCTGTCAGCGGCGGCGGCAAGGTCTACATCTGGGCGCCCTACGGCTCCTGGAGCTACTCGGACCTGTACGTCAAGAAGTAGTGTCGCGCTGAGCTAGATGCTGCACCGTTCGCACACGGCCCGGGAGCGGGTGCAACCCACCCGCCCCCGGGCCGTCGGCCGGGCCCGACCCTGCCCAACCCCTGCTCCAGACCGGAGGCTGCCGTGGGCACCTACATCGTCCGTCGCGTCGTCGCGATGTTCCTGCTGCTGATCGCGCTGAGCATCATCGAGATCCTGCTGTTCGCGGCCCTGCCGACCAACCCGGCTGCCTTGACCTGTGGCAAGCAGTGCACCCCGCAGATCATCCACCAGAACGAGATCCGGCTCGGGTACGACAAGCCGATCTACGTGCAGTACGGCACCTTCGTCAAGGGCGTCTTCGTCGGGCGCACCTACGGGTCCGGCACGCAGACCTTCGAGTGCCCGGCCCCGTGCCTGGGGTACTCGTTCTTCCGCAGCGCCAACGTCACCGACCTGATCAAGGCGCGGCTGCCCGTCACCGCCGTCGAGGCCATCGGCGCGTTCGTGCTGTGGATGGTCGCCGGCATCTCGATCGGCATCCTGGCCGCGCTGCGCCGCGGCAAGTGGCAGGACCGGCTGTCGATGTCGCTGGCCCTGATCGGCTACTCGTTCCCGTCCTTCTTCATCGGCCTGGTGCTGCTCTACTTCGTGGTCTTCAAGTTCCAGATCATGGACTACCCGGCGTACACGCCGTTCGCCAGCGACCCCGCGGCCTGGCTGAAGTCCTTCATCCTGCCGTGGATCACGCTCGCGGTGCTCTACGCCGCCCTGTACGCACGGCTCACCCGCAACCAGATGCTCGACACCATGGGCGAGGACTTCATCCGCACCGCTCGCGCC
>JBKJTJ010000224.1:0-9122 GCA_046590855.1 Actinomycetota bacterium | reverse complement strand
GGACGGGGCCGGAACTAGCGCCTGGGGGAGGGCCCCTGACCTGTACTCTCGTGCTCGAAGTGGACGACACGGGACTAGCGCGGACCTACAGTCGGTGACTGGGGGTCAAGGGGTCGCAGGTTCAAATCCTGTCAGCCCGACCACGTGAGGTAGCAGGTCAGGGACCGTCTCCTCCACCGAGGATGCGGTCCCTGACTCGTCTCAGGCCGAAGCGGCGGGCGTGCCCACCGGCTCCATCCGGTCCAGCCGGGGGATGTCGTGCCACAGCGGCCACCAGTCGACATCGCCGGTCGTGCGGTCCACCCACGCCACCATCGCGGCGTATCCGGGGATGAGGGCGGGGTCGGCAGCCGTCGCGTGGTGGAAGACCGCGAAGTGGGTCGCGTCGGCCAGCCCGCGCGTCTCGACCACCAGGTCGCCGACGTCGCCTGGCCAGGTCGGGCGCAGTGCCTCGTCCACCCTCTGCCGAGCCTGCTCGAAGTCCACCATCGGTCCGTCCGTCCTCTCACGACGTTCCTCACGCGTCCCACGGTCTGGGCCGCGGCACGGGCCCGAGGTGCATGCAGAACTCCCTGACGTGCACCCGCAGGCCCATCAGGTCGATCTCCACCGGTCCGGCCACGACGGTGCTGCCACGCTCGGCGCACGAGGTGACGCGCACGGGCGCCAGACCACGACGACTGCCCAGGCCGACCCGTTCGCCTGCGGCATCCCTGAGCTCACCGGCGAAGACGCCGGTGACCGCCGTCCCGGAAGCGGTGGGGACGAACCCGTCCGGACGGAAGAAGCCCGAGAGCGAGCCGGGTCCCGATCGGGGCGCACGGAACGCGCCCTCGATGGGGACGACCCGGGTCGGCGTGCGCCGACCCTGCACGCGTCGACGACTGCGTGCCGAGTGGATCGACAGGACGTCCATGGGGTCTCCTCGGTGGGGGTCGCTCACCATGTAGACGCCTTCTCGGGGCAGCCATGACGCGCTCGTGCGCGTATGTTCGAAATGTGAGCACCGGGGGAGCGGCCCAGGCCGCGCCCGGGTCGATCGCCCGGGACGACGTCACGGCGCTGATGCCGGTGGTCCGGCGCGTCATCACCGCCCGCGTGGGCGCGCACCCGGCCGCCGACGACCTCGTCCAGGAGACGCTGGTGCGCGTCCTGGCCGCCCTGCCGCGGATCGCACCGGAGATGCTCGAGGCGTACGCGATCGTCACTGCCCGCAACGTGGTCGCCACCTCGTGGCGCGACCAGGACCGCCAGCGGCGCAACCTGCACCGGGTCATCGACCTCGACGCACCCGAGGTGCCTGAGGACGCGGTGGTGCTGGGTGAGGAGCAGGCGGCGATCGGCGCGGCCCTCGGGCGCCTGAGCGAGGCCGAGCAGCGCGCCTTGCTGGCGCACGAGGTGGCCGGTCAGGACACCAGGACCATGGCCAGCGCCGCGGGCACCACCGCCGGGGCCGTCGCCGCGAGCCTGCACCGCACCCGCGCTCGTCTTCGGGTCGAGTACCTGCTCGTGCTCGAGGGCGTCGAACCGCCGACCGAGCGGTGCCGCGCGGTGCTCCTGGCGCTGTCGAGCGGGGACCGCCGCCGACAGGGCGAGGTCGGGGCAACGAGGCACGTCCTGGAGTGCGACTTCTGCGCGCGGGTCTGTCCCCCCCTCCTGGAGCGAAGCCAAGCCCGCGACGACGAGGTCACGGTGGCGGTCCGCACCGACGCGGACGTCGTCGCCGCGCGTCAGGCGGCCCGGGCGCTGGCCGAGCGGCTGGGGTTCTCCCGGGCCGACCTCACGATCGTGGCCACCGCGGTGTCGGAGGTCACCCGCAACATCGTGCGGTTCGCCGGGTCGGGGGACGTCGTGGTGCAGCTCGTCGAGGGTCCCCCCCGCGGTGTGCGCGTCGTCGCCAGCGACAGCGGTCCGGGCATCCGCGACGTCGCGAAGGCCATGACGGACGGCTACAGCACGTACGACGGGCTGGGCATCGGGCTGCCCGGCGCCCGGCGCCTGATGGACGAGTTCGCCATCGCCTCCGAGCCGGGGCGCGGCACGACCGTGACCATGACCAAGTGGTGTGAGGAAGGACGACGATGAGCCGGTACGAGGACGACGTCACGATCGAGGCGGTGCGCGGGGACGAGGACGCGGCAGAACCGGCTCGTCTGGACGGGCACACGCTGCTGCCGCAGCTCGTCGCGCACCTGCGCGAGCACCGCTCGCGGCTGCGTCAGGACTGGTCGCAGCGGATCCGGGACGCGCACTTGCTCGAGGCCATGACCCCGCAGGAGATGGCGGCCGAGACCACCTCGGTCTACGACAACTACGTCGAGGTCCTCGAGACCGGCAGCGTCGAGGCCCTGCAGCACTACGCGCGCGACCTGTCCGAGCGCATCATCCCGAGAGGGGTCGAGACCCAGGAGGTCGTGGGCATCGTCCTGCTGCTGCGCGACGTCCTCGCCCGCTCGCTCTTCGAGAAGTACCAGCGGGACTTCGCTCTGCTGAACCGGGTGCTGGACGCCTACGAGCCGGCCGCCAACCGCATCGCCAACACCGTCGCCGTCAGCTTCGTCGACGAGCGCGAACGGGTCATCCGTCAGCAGCAGGACGCCATCCGCGAGCTGTCGACCCCCGTCCTGCCGGTGCGTGAGCGCCTGCTGATCCTGCCGATCATCGGCGTGCTGGACCGCGAGCGAGCGCGCCAGCTCACCGAGCAGCTGCTGTCGGGCATCCGCACCCACCGAGCCAAGGTGGTCGTCATCGACATCACCGGCGCCCCCGACGTGGACGCGACCGTCGCCAACCACCTCGTCCAGACCGTCGACGCCTCGCGCCTGATGGGGGCCAGCGTGATCATCACGGGGCTGTCGCCGACGATCGCCCAGACCCTGGTCACCCTGGGCGTCGACCTCAGCAAGATCCACACCATGGGTGACCTCCAGGGCGGCCTGGAGGAGGCCGAGCGGCTGCTGGGGTACACGGTGACGCGGGAGGGTGAGGCGCAGACCACGTGAGCAGCGGGCCGGCGCTGGTCTCGATCCTGCGACAGGGGTCCTACCTGATCGCGTCGGTCCACACTGCCCTGGACGACTCCGAGATGATCCGGCTGCAGAACGACCTGATCGGCCAGATCGGTCGGCACCGGTCGCGCGGGGTCATCATCGACGTCGCCGCGCTCGACGTGATCGACTCGTTCGGCTCCAAGACGCTGCGCAACATCGCCGAGATGGCCCGGCTGCGGGGGGCGCACACCGTGATCGTCGGCATCCAGCCCGACGTGGCGCTCGCCATGATCCAGCTCGGGATGGGGACGGGGTCCGTCCCCACGGCGCTGGACCTCGAGGAGGGGATGGCTCTGCTCAACGATTCGGCGCCGTCCGCTCACCCGCCGCGACCGTGACGACGGTCGCCGACCTCACCCGGGACTACCGGGCGGCCCTGCTGCGCTACCTGCCGCGCCAGGAGGAGGTCGTCCTCAGCACCGGCTACCTGATCGGCCGGGCGGCGGTCAGCGCCGGGGTCAGCATGCTCGTCGTCGTCGAGGTCCACCACCGGGTCCTGCAGGAGATCTGCGAGAACTCCACCCCCGAGCAGGTCCCCGCGGTGCTGGGGTACGCCGCGGCCTTCCTGATCGAGGTCTTGGCGCCCTACGACATGACCCAGCGGGGGCTGCTGTCGCGGGACGTCAGCGACCCGGACGCCCCCGCTGCCCGTGCATGACGCGGGCGAAAGCCACGATCTAGGACAAGTCGCCACGGCGCCCAGCGTGAGGTGGGGCCCATCAGGGGTGTCCAGCAGCAGCCACTGCGCGTCATGCAGGCCCGTGGACGTGGTCTACCTCTGCGTAGGGCGAAGCGCCTGCGCCAGGACGCGACTCGCCACCTCGAGCCAAGGAGAGACCATGAACATGCGTACCAAGCTCATCGGGACCAGCACCGCACTCGTCGTGGGGGCCACGTTGGGGCTGATGCCCGCCACCACCGCCTCCGCCGCCCCGCGCTCGGCGGCCCCCCGGGCCGCCGCCATCCCGGCCGCGACTACGCTCCCCATCAACGGGGTTGTGAACGGCCAGGCCTTCACCGGCACCCTCAGCAACCTGAGCACGTCCGTCGTCAACGGAGTCGTGCAGCTCAGCGGGACCCTCACGGGACCTGGACTGCTCAGCGGGGGCGTCCCGTTCACCGCACCGATCACCAGCCTGGTCCCCAGCGGCAGCTGCACGATCCTGACACTGAACCTGGGCGCGCTGAACCTCAACGTGCTGGGTCTGGTCGTCAAGCTCGCACCGGTGATGCTCGACGTCACCGCCGTCCCCGGGGCCGGCAACCTGCTGGGCAACCTGCTGTGCGCCGTCGCCCACCTGCTGGACGGCAACGGCCCCCTCACCGGGCTCTCGGCGCTGCTGAACCGCCTGCTGACCGGGCTGGGCCTGTAGCTCTCGGCTCGTTGACGCGCGGTCAGACCCCTGCAGATGGGGTCCGGCCGCGCGTCGCGTGACGGCAGCCGGGGTCACGCCGATCCACCCAGTAGGCTCGGCCCGGTGGTGGGCGGAGGTGGGCGCGGATGATCAGTGACCCGACGCGCACCGTGCCCACCCGCTCGCCGGATCGCGTGGTGACCCTGCCGAACGCGCTGTCGGCACTGCGCCTGGTCGGGGTGCCGGTGTTCGTCTGGCTGCTGCTGACCCATCGCGACGGCTGGGCGATCGCCCTGCTCGCGGCCTCGGGCGTCACGGACTACCTCGACGGCAAGATCGCGCGCTCGTTCGGGCTGGAGTCGCGGATCGGGGCGCTGCTCGACCCGCTCGCCGACCGCCTGTACATCCTCACCACCCTGCTCGGGCTGGCCTGGCGCGACGTCATCCCCTGGTGGCTGGTCGGGGTGCTCCTGGGTCGCGAGCTGTTCATCGCCGCGCTGCTGCCCGTGCTGCGCAGCCGCGGGTACGGCCCCCTGCCGGTGCACTTCGTCGGCAAGGCCGCCACCGCCGCCCTGCTGTACGCCTTCCCGGTGCTGCTGCTCGGTGACGGCGACGGCGTGGTCGCCGCGATCGCCCGCCCGGTCGGTTGGGGCTTCGTGGGGTGGGGCACGGGTCTGTACTGGGTGGCCGGTGTGATGTACGCCGTCCAGACCCTGCGGCTGGTCCGATCCACGCCGGCGCCGGCGTGAGCACGCAGGACGGCGTGGGTGCGGCCGCCGGCGCCGACCCGGCATCCGGCCCCCCGCGTCGCCGCGACGAGTCGATGGCGCTGCTGACCGGGGTCATGGAGCACCCCCTCGACCTCGGCTACGCCGCGGCTGCCGAGCGACGTCGGGCCGACGGCGAGCCGCGGACGAGCCCCGGGCGGTCCGTCGTCGTGCTGCTCGTCCTGGTGCTCGTCGGGCTGCTGCTGTCCACCGCGGCCCTGCAGGCTCGCGGCCAGACCACCAGCCGGGTCGCTGAGCGCGACCTGCTCGTCGCCGAGATCGGCCGCCAGGACGGCGTGGCCGCGCGGCTGCAGCGGGCCAACGCCACGCTGGTGACCCAGCTCGAGGCTGAGCGAACCCGAGCGCTGCAGCAGCAGTCCCAGGGCGACCTGGCCGACCAGGTGACCCGACTCGGCCAGGTGACCGGAGCCCTGTCGGTCGCCGGACCCGGCATCACCGTGACCGTGGACGACGCCTCCGCCGTCGCCGCGGCGCCCGGGGGCGACGCGCGCGCCAGCACGAGCGCCGACGACGGCCGGGTGCTCGACCAGGACCTGCAGAAGGTCGTCAACGGCCTGTGGGCCGCCGGCGCCGAGGCGGTGTCGGTCAACGGGCAGCGACTGACCGCGCTCTCGGCCATCCGCTCGGCCGGGCAGGCGATCCTGGTCGACTACCGACCGCTGTCGCCGCCGTACCGCGTGCTCGCGATCGGCGACCCCGACCAGCTTCCCGCTCGGTTCGCCGACGGCGCCGGCGGCCGCGACCTGATGTACCTGTCCGACAACTTCGGGGTGCGGTACGACGTCACGCCGGCAGCCCGCCTCGTGCTGCCGGCCAGCGCCGGGCTGGACGTGCGGCGCGCCCAGCCCGTCGCCGGCGTCGCCTCGGCGCAGACTGGCCCCAGCCCCGGGAGCACCACGACACCGACCACGGCACCGACCACCGGCACAGCGACCCCGAAGGAGAGACCGTGATCCCCGCGCTCGGCCTGGTCGCCGGCATCGTCCTCGGCCTGCTGTTGCAGCCCGCCGTGCCGGTGTGGGCGCAGCCGTACCTGCCGATCGCGGTGGTGGCTGCGCTGGACGCCGTCTTCGGTGCCGTGCGAGCGCTGCTGGACGGCATCTTCGACGACAAGGTCTTCGTGGTCTCGTTCCTGTCCAACGTGTTCGTCGCCGCGTTCATCGTCTACCTCGGCGACCAGCTGGGGGTGGGCTCGCAGCTGTCGACCGGCGTGGTCGTCGTCCTCGGCATCCGGATCTTCTCCAACGCCGCCGCGATCCGTCGGCACCTGTTCCGGGCATGAGCGAGGACGTCGGGCCCGGCGCCCCCACGCCGCCGCCGCGCAGCAGGCGGGTGCACTGGGGTGGGCGCGGTTCGGCCACGCTGGGCGCCCTCCTGCTGGTCGCCTTGGGGTTCGCCCTGGTCGCCCAGCTTCGCCAGAACAGCGGGCAGGGCCTGTCTGCGCTGCGCCAGAGCGACCTCGTGCGCATCCTGGACGACGTCGGCGACCGCCGCGACCGGCTGGCCGCCGAGGCGTCCGACCTGCAGGCCCAGCAGCGGGCGCTGGCCGGTGGGGAGACCGGCTCGCAGGCGGCGATCGACGCCGCGCGCGCCCGGCTCGACGCGCTCGGCGTGCTGGCCGGCACGGTCGCGGCGACCGGTTCCGGTATCGAGGTGTTCGTCACCGACCCCCAGACGACGGTCCGGTCCGCACAGGTGCTCGACCTGGTTCAGGAGCTGCGCGACGCCGGCGCCGAGGCGATCCAGATCGGCTCGGTGCGCGTCGTCGCCTCGACCTGGTTCGCCGACGCCGCGGGCGGGGTCAGCGTCGACGGCGTCGTGCTGCGGCCGCCGTACACCGTGCTGGCCATCGGCGAGAGCCAGACGATGGCCACGGCGCTGGAGATCCCCGGCGGTGTGATCGCCAGCCTGCCCGACCGCGCCGCGGCCACGGTCGCGGCCAGGGAGCAGGTCGAGGTGACCGCCTTGCACGCCGTCGAAGCCCCTCGTTACGCTCGCCCCGCGATCACGGCCAGCCCGTCGTCGTCCTGACCATCGCGTCGGACGCGCACCCACACCCCACACCCGCACCCGCACAGATCCCGAGGCAGCATGAGCACGCATGACATCCCCGCCGACCTGGCCTACACCGCCGAGCACGAGTGGGTGCGGGTCAGCGACGGCGTTGCGCGGATCGGGATCACCGACTACGCGCAGGATGCGCTGGGCGACGTCGTCTTCGTGACGCTGCCGGACGCCGGCACCGCGGTCAGCGCCGGCCAGACCTGCGGCGAGGTCGAGTCGACCAAGAGCGTGAGCGACGTCTACGCCCCGGTCAACGGCGAGGTGGTGGCCCGCAACCCGGCGCTGGACACCACGCCCGAGCTGGTCAACTCCGACCCGTACGGCGCGGGCTGGATGTTCGAGGTGCGTATGGACGGCGACGCGCCGGACCTGCTGGACGCCGCGGCGTACGGCGCGCAGCTGGGCTGAGCCTCACCCTTCAGTGCAGGGTCGGGGTGTGGCAGGCTGTGCCCATGGCACGCGACGACGACCCGGACCAGTCCTCGGCCTCGGGCTCCCCTGCATCGGGGGGCGCCGTCGGGGGCGCCGAGCAGCCCTCGGCGACCACGATGCGGCTGTCGGCGGTCAACCCGGCTGACCTGACCGCCTCGCCCGAGACCGCGGGGGCGCCCGTCGACACCGGCACCCTGTCGGCCCTGCAGCCCGGCACCGCGCTGCTGCGCGTCGACCACGGCCCCAACGCGGGCTCGCGCTTCCTGCTGGACGCCGACCTGACCACCGTGGGACGCCACCCCAGCAGCGACATCTTCCTGGACGACGTCACCGTCTCGCGCAAGCACGCCCAGTTCGTCCGGGCCGACGGCGGGTTCCTGGTCCGCGACGTCGGCAGCCTGAACGGCACCTACGTCAACCGCGAGCGGATCGACTCGACGGTGGTGCGCACCGGCGACGAGGTGCAGATCGGCAAGTTCCGCCTCGTCGTCCACGTCTCGCCCGCGACGTGACGCCGGCGGTCTCGCGCCGCGACAGCTCCCGCGACGACGCCGTGATGAGCATCGGCGAGGTGCTCGCCCAGCTGCGCTCGGACTTCCCCGACGTGTCGATCTCCAAGATCCGGCTGTGGGAGACCGAGGGCCTGGTCGAGCCGTCCCGCACACCCTCGGGCTACCGCAAGTTCACCGTCGACGACGTCGAGCGGCTGCGCTACGCCATGACGCTGCAGCGCGACCGGTACTGGCCGCTGCGGCGCATCCGCGAGCACCTGGACGCCGTCCAGCGCGGGGCCGAGGACCCCGTCCCCGGTGCAGGCGGCCCTCGACCGGCCCCCGAGTCCGAGCGCGACGGCGCCGGCGCGCCGCACTTCCTGCAGACGGTCGGGTCGACCCGCCTCAGCGCGGACGAGCTGTGCGACCGGGCCAACCTGCGCGCCGACCAGCTCGACGACCTGGTGGCCTTCGGCCTGGTGCAGCCCAGCAGCTCGGGCTGGTACGACGACGTCTCCGCGCAGGTCGCGACCGCCGCCGGCGAGCTCGCCGCGTTCGGCATCGAGCCCCGCCACCTGCGAGCGTTCCGCACCGCCGCCGAGCGCGAGGTGGGCCTGGTCGAGCAGGTGGTGCGTCCGCTGCTGGGCCAACGGGGGACGGCCTCGCGGGCGCGCGCCGAGGACGTCGCCGGTGAGATCTCCGCGCTGTCGCTGCGGCTGCACGCGTCGCTGGTGCGCGCCGGGCTGGCACGGGCCGGGCTCGGCTGACCGCGTCCTCACGCGGGTCCACCCGGGCTCGACGCCGGCCTGACGCTGGGCCCGAGGTGCGGGTACGGTGACGGAGTGCGCGAGCTCGAGGTCGTCGGTGTCCGGGTGGAGCTTCCCAACAACCAGCCGGTGGTGCTGCTGCGTGAGACGGGGGGCGAGCGCTACCTCTCGATCT
>JBKJTJ010000214.1:0-15962 GCA_046590855.1 Actinomycetota bacterium | reverse complement strand
GGTGCGATTGAGCAGCTTGGTGATCGACGACTTACCCGAGCCGGTCTGGCCGACCAGCGCCACCGTCTGGCCGGGCTTGATCGTGAAGCTGACGTTGTGGACCGCCTTCAGGGCGTTGTTGTAGCTGAACGAGACATTCTCGAACTCAATCTCGCCGCGCATCGGCTCGGCGTAGCCGCGGGCATTCTCGTCCAGCTCGGTCTCGGTCGTGATCAGCTCCAGGATACGGCGGGCGCCGGCCATGCCGCTGGAGACCTGCGAGTAGGCGAACTGCGCGGTGAAGGTAGGGAATCCAAACAGCAGGATCAGCCCATTGAAGGCGATGATATCGCCAACCGTGATCGCGCCGGAGCGGAACAGCAGCAGGCTGTGCAGAAAGCCAAATCCCTGGGTCAGACCTAGCAGCAGCACCGGCAAAAAGATCGCCTCGATATCGCCCTGGCGGACAAAGGCGGTGCGCCAGCGCTCGACCGCCGCCCGAAAGCGAGTCTGCTCGCGCTGCTCCTGGGCGGCGCCCTTGACCGTCTCGATGCCATCGATCGCCTCGGCCAGGGTGGCGTTGAGGTCGCCAAAGGCCTGGCGGACCGCCGTGGTGCTTGGGCGCAGCTTGCGCAGATAGTCGAACACCAGCCAGAAGTAGACGATCAGATAGAGCGTTGGCACCAGCACGAGCTGCCAGCTCATCGAGGGCGCCACCAGAATCGGCATCAGCAAAAACATGCCCGAGCCGATCACCAGGTTCGTGCCGGGGTTGAGCATCAGGTTCATCTCGCGCACATCGTTGGTGGCACGGGCCATCACATCGCCGGTCGGCTTGCTATCGTGGAAAGCCATGCTCTTGCCGAGCAGGCTGGTGTACAGCTCCGAGCGGACATCGCGCTCCAGCCGCTGGCCGATAATCTCCGAGGAAAAATTGCGCAGGAGCTGGACAATGCCGCGAATAAACTGCCCGACCACAATCCAGATCGCGGCCCAGAACAGCGTGCGGGTATCGCCAGCCGACACGGCGGTGAAGGCCATGCCGGTCAGGAGCGGCACCGCCGCCGCCAGCGCCGCATTGCCAAAGGCCCCGACAAACAGCCCGATAATCCACCAGGCGTGGCGCTTGACGTGCGACCAAACCCAGCGCTGCGGGGTCGAGTGGTCGGGTTTCCAGGTTCGTTCAACGACAAATTCGCTATTTGCTACAGCCATACCTGTTCCCTATAGCCCATCAGAACTTAGATGGGCCAAAAATGAGCATCGTTCAGGCAGTATACCATCACTCTGCGGCCCAACTGCCCATCTTATGGTGGATTGATCATATTCTGATGTTGCTCGGTAGATCAACCGCCAGCCCTGGCGCGAGCGGCGTCCGGCCACGGCGCCGGAACCCCGCTTGGGATACAATTTGGGGTAGAGCCTTCTATGGAGTAGCCAACATGACCCAAACCATTACGATTGATGTTTTTTCCGATGTCGTCTGCCCGTGGTGCTACATTGGCGAGAAACGGCTGGAGCAAGCCCTGGCGCAGCGCCCAGAGATTACGGCGGCGATCCGCTGGCGCCCGTTTCAGCTCAACCCGGCAATGCCCGCCGAGGGTGTGGACTGGCGCAGCTTCGCCGACGAAAAGTTTGGCGGCCTGGAGCGGGCGCGGGCCATGTTTGCCCAGGTGGCCGCAGTTGGCGCCGAGGTCGGGATTGCGTTCAACTTTGAGGCTATCGCCAGCGCCGCCAACACCGCCGACGCCCACCGCCTGCTGCTGCTGGCCGGCCAGCACGAGCGCCAGTGGGCGCTGGCGACCGCGCTGTTCAAGGCCTACTTCACCGACGGGGCCAACCTGAACGACCGCGAGCAGCTGGTGGCCTGCGCGATGGCGGTGGGGCTGGAGCCTGAGACGGTGCGCGCGTATCTGGCCAGCGACCAGGGCGCCGCCGAGGTGCGCAGCAGCCAGCACGAGGCCGGGCAGCTGGGCGTGCAGGGCGTGCCGTTCTACGTCTTCGCCGAGCGCTGGGCTGTCTCAGGCGCCCAGCCCGTCGAGATGTTTCTGCGGGCGCTGGATACCGCGCTGGCCGCCGTGGAGCGATAGGTTTCGCCCGCCGGCTCATCGTTGGCTGCGCCTGTCGAAGCCCAGGGTTTTGCCTTCGACAGGCGCAGCCAACGGGCCACCAGCGCCGAGTTTTAGGCCGCGTGATCGAACCCTGCGATTGCCCTAAACTCGCTCTTGTCGGCAGCGAACAAGTGTGCTATACTGAAGCCCGTGGCGCAAAAATGTGCGTCACGTTCGCATAAGCCAGAGTATCTACAAGGAGCATGAGCAATGCCTATTTCCCCCGAAAAAGAAAAGGCCCTCGCCGCCGCAATCAGCCAGATCGACCGCCAGTTTGGCAAGGGCTCAATTATGAAAATGAGCGACAACCGCCTGGCCATCGAGTCGATCCCAACTGGCTCGATTGCGCTCGACCTTGCGCTTGGCGTTGGCGGGATTCCCCGCGGTCGGGTGATTGAAATCTATGGCCCGGAAAGCTCGGGTAAAACAACGCTGACTCAACATATTGTTGCGGAAGCCCAGAAAATGGGCGGCGTTGCCGCATTTATCGATGCTGAACATGCCTTTGACCCGATCTATGCCGCCAACTGCGGTGTGAACGTTGAAGATCTGCTGGTGTCGCAGCCCGATACGGGCGAGCAGGCCCTGGAAATTTGTGAAACCCTGGTGCGCTCTGGCGCCATCGACATCATTGTGGTCGACTCGGTGGCCGCGCTGGTTCCCCGCGCCGAGATCGAGGGCGATATGGGCGACTCGCACGTCGGCCTGCAGGCCCGGCTGATGTCGCAGGCGCTGCGGAAGCTCTCCGGCGCGGTCGCCAAATCGCGCACCTCGCTGGTGTTCATCAACCAGCTGCGCGAGAAGATCGGCGTGATGTTCGGCAGCCCCGAGACGACCACGGGTGGCAAGGCGCTGAAGTTCTACGCCTCGATCCGCCTCGACGTGCGCCGGATCGAGACCCTCAAGGACGGCACCGACCCGGTCGGCAACCGCACGCGCTGCAAGGTCGTCAAGAACAAGATGGCGCCGCCGTTCAAGCAGGCCGAGTTCGACATCCTCTACGGGCAGGGCATCTCGCGCGAGGGTGGGCTGATCGACATGGGCGTCGACCAGGGCTTCGTGCGCAAGTCCGGTGCCTGGTACACCTACGAGGGAGACCAGCTCGGTCAGGGCAAGGAGAACGCCCGCGCGTTCCTGCGCGACAACCCCGACCTGTCGGACGAGCTCGAGAAGAAGATCAAGGAGAAGCTGGGCATCGGCCCGCAGGTCGATGCGCCGGCGGACGTCGACCTCGTGGTTGCCGAGGCGAAGGTCGACTTCTGACCTTCGCGAGCGGGCGGTCCAGCGGTCGCGGCATGGGCACCACCCGGCGTCGGCACGCACCCGAGCCGACGCCGGGCAGCCCGGCCGACCGCGCACCTGACGCCGACCCCGAGGCGGTCGCCCGCGGCATCGTCCTGCGCCAGCTGACGATGGCGCCGCGCAGCCGGGCCCAGCTCGCCTCGGCGCTGGCCGATCGGGGTGCCGCGGACGTCGTCGCCCAGCGTGTGCTCGACCGGTTCGAGCAGGTCGGGCTGATCGACGACGCCGAGTTCGCCGCCGGGTGGGTGCGGTCGCGGCACCGCACCCGGGGCCTGTCGCGGCGGGCCCTCGCGCACGAGCTTCGGGCCAAGGGCATCGACGACGAGCTGGCGGCGCAGGCGCTGGCGTCGCTGAGCGAGGACGACGAGCGGCTGGCCGCCGAGCAGCTGGTGCTGCGTCGCCTGCGGTCGATGGGCGAGCTGCCGCGCGAGAAGCAGCTGTCCCGGCTCGTCGGGCTGCTGGCGCGCAAGGGTTACGGCGGGTCGCTGGCCATGCAGGTGGTGCTCGCCGCCCTCGACGCCCGCCATGCGGATGACGACCCCGGGGACGACAGCGGTGACGATCCCGGCGGCGCCGGGGTCCTGTGACCGGCGGTTCACCCACCGGCCAGCCACGGTTCACGCCCCGGCGGCCCTGCGGTCACTTCCACGGGCCAGGTGCGAACCCATGGACCAGCCCCGCACCGAACTGACCGATCTCAGCCGCCGGCGTCTGATGGCCGCAGCGGGACTCGGAGCCCTGGGTCTGGCCGCTTCCGCCTCGCCGGCGCCGGCGCAGGCCGCCGGGCGTGGCGAGGGCGAGCAGGGCGACAGGGGCCGTGCAGGCGGCGGCGTCGGTGACCCGGTCACCACCCCGCCGGTGTCAGGCCTGCACCTGCAGTTCGGGGCCGACGCCGCCCGCGAGGTCGTCGTCTCCTGGCACTCGCTGCAGCCAGTGCTCCGGCCCCTGGTGATGCTCGGGCGACCCGACGGCAGCTACGAGCGCACCGTCGCCGCGGCGACCCGCAGCTATGTCGACGCCAAGTCCGGTACGACGGTGTACGCCCACCACGCGCGGCTGTCCGGGCTGCGGGCCGGTCGTCAGTACGCCTACGGCGCCTGGCACGCGGGGGCTGCGCCGCAGTTCGGGACGTTCACGACCGGCCCTGCAGGGCGGGCCCCGTTCACCTTCACCAGCTTCGGTGACCAGGGCACCCCCACGCTGGGCAAGCGGTTCGCCCCACCGGCCGGGGTCACCCTGAGCAACCCGCCCTACGTCAACGACAACCTGGGGTCACCGGCCGCCGGCGACACCACGGCAGGCGTCGAACGGGTACGCCGCTGTTCCATCTGTTCAACGGCGACCTGTGCTAGGCCAACTTCAGCCAGGACCGAGTGCGCACCTGGTGGGACTTCTGGGAGAACAACTCCCGCAGCGCCCGCAACCGTCCCTGGATGCCCTCGGCCGGCAACCACGAGAACGAGCTGGGTAACGGGCCGATCGGGTTCGCGGCGTACCAGACCTACTTCTCGGTGCCGCCGGTGGACGGCCAGGACGAGCGCACCCGTGGCCTCTGGTACGCCTTCACGGTCGGATCGGTGCGCGTCATCAGCCTGAACAACGACGACGTCTGCTACCAGGACGGTGGCAACAGCTACGTCCGCGGGTACTCGTCCGGCGCGCAGAAGGCGTGGCTGGAGCGCGAGCTCGCGACGGCCCGCGACCACGAGGACGTCGACTGGGTGGTGGTGTGCATGCACCAGGTGGTGATCAGCACCGCCAACAAGTTCAACGGGGCCGACCTGGGCATCCGCCAGGAGTGGGTGCCGCTGTTCGACCGGTACGGCGTCGACCTCGTGGTGTGCGGCCACGAGCATCACTACGAGCGCTCACACCCCATCCGGGGGCAGGAGGCCAATGCGACGCTCACGCCGGTGCCGCGCTCGACCCGCACCGACGTCGTCGACACCACCCTCGGCACGGTGCACATGGTGCTCGGCGGCGGCGGCACCTCGGTGCCCTCCAACGGGCTGTTCTTCACGCCGCCGCAGTGCCGGGTGATCACCGCCGTGACGCCGCCCGACCCGACGACCAGCAAGCGCGCGCCGGTGTACGTGACCGAGCCCGCCGCCTGGTCGGCCGTGCGTGATGCCGCGAACGCGTACGGCTTCGCGGCCTTCACCGTCGACCCCGGCACCAGGCGCGGGGGCATGACCAGCATCGAGGTGACCTACTACGACGTGGTCGGCCTCGGCGGCGAGCTGCGCCCGTTCGAGTCGTTCACGCTCAGCCGGCCACGGACCGACGCGCGGCGCTGACCGGCTCGGCCGTCGGCGTCGACGGCGTGAACCGGCCCTCGGCGTACCGCGCCAGTCGGCTGAGGCCGTAGTTCAGCAGGACGAACAGCGTTCCGACGACGGTGAGCACCTGGATCGGGTTGTCGAGGTTGAGTGCGATCAGGTTGCCCTGGCGCAACAGCTCGGTGTAGATGCCGAGCACCGCGCCGAGCGAGGTGTCCTTCAGGATCACCACGAGCTGGCTGATCAGGGCTGGGAGCATCACCCGCACGGCCTGCGGCAGCTGCACCAGGCGCATCGTCGCTCCCGGTGTCAGGCCGATGGCCAGGGCCGCCTCGCGCTGACCCGACGGCAAGGACGCGACACCAGCCCGGATGATCTCGGCGATGATGACGCTGTTGTAGGCCGTCAGCCCGATGACGAGGAACCACAGCCCCTCGCCGCCGGGCATCCCCGACAGGTCGACACCCAGCTCGGGCAGCACCCGGCTCGCGTAGTAGATCGTGATGACGACGGGCAGCCCCCGCAGCAGCTCGATGACGCCGACGAGCGGCAGCCGCGACCGTCGGCCCATCATGATCCGCCCGACCCCGACCAGGGCGCCGATCACCAGCGACGAGACGATGGCGAGCGCCGCGGCGGTGACGGTGGCGAGCAGGCCAAGGCCGAGCAGGTTCCACACCTGGCGGAACGCGGGGTCCGCGGGGGACAGCAGCGGGTTCCACAGCTCCGCGGCAAACTGATGCTGGCGGCCCAGGCGGGCGAGGGCGACGGCGATCAACCCGGCCACCAGCACCCCCGCGACGACCGCCCCCGCCCGGGCCCGACGTCGGGCCAGCGGCCCCGGCTCGTCGTACAGCACGGTCTGGCTGCTCACTGCGCCCGCCCGCTCATCGCGCTATCGCCACGCGACGCTCGACGCCGGCGAGCAGCGCTCCCGCGGGCAGGGTGATGAGCAGGTAACCCAGGGCCACCCCGGTGAGCACCGGCAGCGCGGCGAACCCGCGCGCGCTGGTCAGCGTCTCGCCGACGCTGAACAGGTCACGACCCACGCCGAACGCCCCGACGACGGCGCTGTTCTTGATCATCGCGATCAGCACGCTGCCGACGGGTGGCACCGACGTCCGGAACGCCTGGGGCAGGATCACCTGGGTCAGGGTCTGGGAGAACGGCAGGCCGATGGCCCGGGCCGCTTCCGCCTGGCCCGCCGGCACGGCGTTGATCCCGGCACGCAGCGCCTCGCACACGAACGCCGAGGTGTACACCACCAGGGCGCCCAGACCGAACGCGTAGTAGCTGGCGTTGACGCCGATCTCGGGCAGGCCGAACGCGAACGCGAATAGCACCACCGTGAGCGGGCAGTTGCGGACGACCGTCACCCAGGCCGTCCCGAGCGCACGAAGCGGCGCCACCGGGGACACCCGGAACGTGGCGATCACGGTGCCCAGCAGCAGCGAGCCGACCAGTCCCCACAGACACAGGCCGAGCGAGCGCACGAAACCGGCCCAGTAGAGATCCAGGTTCTGGGTGATGGCAGACACGGGTCAGCTGCAGGCGGCCGCGGTCGGCAGGGTGGGGGTCTTCGCACCCTCGACCTTGCCGGCCGTGTCCTCCCAGGCCTTGGTGTAGGCCGCCTCGTTCTTCTTCAGGGTCTCGTTGATGAACTCGCAGAAGGCCGTGTCGCCCTTGGTGACGCCGATGCCGTACGGCTCCTCGGTGAACTGCTCGCCGACCAGCTTGAACTTGCCCTGCGACTTGGACACGAACCCGAGCAGGATGACGTTGTCGGTGGTCACGACCCCGACCTGGCCCGTCCGCAGGGCGTCGGCGCACTTGTCGTACACGTCGAAGAGCACCAGCTGGCCGGGGCTGGCCAGGTACTCCTGGATCTGCTCGGCGGGGGTCGACCCCGTGACCGAGCAGACCTTGGTGTCGGGGGCGGCCTTGAGGTCATCCGGACCCTTGATCGTGCTGTTGTCGCTGGCGACCATCAGCTGCTGCCCCGCGACGTAGTACGGCCCCGCGAACGAGATGCGCTCCTTGCGCTTGTCGTTGATGGTGTACGTCGCGGCCACCAGGTCGACCTTGCCCTGCTCGATGAGCTCCTCGCGCACCTTCGAGGGGGACTCGACGTACTCGATGTCGGCGGCCTTGATGCCGAGCGCACCGGCGATGATCGTCGCGACCTCGACGTCGAACCCCTCGGGCTTGCCCGACAGCCCCTTCAGGCCGAAGCCGGGCTGGTCGAACTTGGTGCCGACGCGCAGCTTGCCGGCGTCGGCGAGCTTGGCCATGGTCGAGCCGGCGGCGAAGCTGGGCTTGTCGGCGACGGGGACGTCGCTGCCCGGGCTGTCGCCGCCACCGCAGGCGGTCAGGGTGACCGCTGCGGCGATCAGGAGGGCGGGGAGGGTGCGGCGCGACATGGTTGCCTCTCGAGGTGGACGTCAGTGGGTGAGGATCTTGGACAGGAAGTCCTTGGCGCGTTCGCTGGTGGGCGCGGTGAAGAACTGCTCGGGCGCGGCCTGCTCGACGATCTCGCCGTCGGCCATGAACACCACCCGGTCGGCGGCGCGCCGGGCGAAACCCATCTCGTGCGTCACCACGACCATCGTCATCCCGGTGCGGGCCAGCGAGGTCATGACGTCGAGAACCTCGTTGATCATCTCGGGGTCCAGCGCCGACGTGGGCTCGTCGAAGAGCATCACCTTGGGTTCCATCGCCAGCGCACGCGCGATCGCTACCCGCTGCTGCTGGCCACCGGACAGCTGCGCCGGGTACTTCGAGGCCTGCTCCTGGACCCCGACCCGGACGAGCAGCTCGGTGGCGCTCGCAGTGGCAAGCTCCTTGTCGAGCCCGCGGACCTTGATGGGACCGAGGGTGACGTTCTCCAGGATGGTCTTGTGCGCGAACAGGTTGAAGGACTGGAACACCATGCCCACGTCGGCGCGCAGTTGCGCGAGGGCCTTTCCCTCAGCCGGCAGCGCCACGCCGTCCAGCGTGATCGTGCCGCTCTCGATGGTCTCGAGCCGGTTGATCGTGCGGCACAGCGTCGACTTGCCAGACCCGGACGGCCCGATGACGACGACCACCTCACCCGCACCGACGGTCAGGTCGATGTCCTTCAGCACGTGCAGGTCACCGAAGTGCTTGTTCACGCCGGAGAGCACCACCAGTGGACGCCGGGTGGTCAGCTCCGAGTCCGCCGGAGGTGAAGGTGGGGTCATGACCCGGGACGCTATCCGTCATGGCTCTGGTCCGCTACGGGCGGTTCGGGCGGAGTGCGAGCCTGTTACCGCTTCGTGACCCGTTCGGACCGTGCCGGCAAGAACTGGGGTCGTCAGGGGCGGCGCGGGCCGCCGTACCCTGGAGCCCTCATGCCCACCTACGACGTGCGCACCCACGGGTGCCAGATGAACGTGCACGACTCCGAGCGCCTGCGCGGTCTGCTCGAGGACGCCGGGTACACGCCGGTCGACCCGGGGGCGGACGCCGACGTGGTCGTCCTGAACACCTGCGCGGTCCGTGAGAACGCCGACAACAAGCTGTACGGCAACCTGGGCCAGCTCGCGTCCGACAAGCGGCGCCACCCCGGCATGCAGATCGCGGTCGGCGGGTGCCTGGCGCAGAAGGACCGCGGCGAGGTCGTCCGCCGAGCACCCTGGGTCGACGTCGTGTTCGGCACCCACAACATCGGGTCGCTTCCGGCACTGCTCGACCGCGCCCGGCACAACGGGGCGGCCGAGGTCGAGATCCTCGAGTCGCTCGAGGTGTTCCCGTCGACGCTGCCCACCAAGCGGGAGTCGCCGTACGCCGGATGGGTCTCGATCAGCGTCGGGTGCAACAACACCTGCACGTTCTGCATCGTCCCCAGCCTGCGCGGCACCGAGAAGGACCGCCGGCCCGGCGACGTGCTGGCCGAGATCGAGGCACTGGTCGCTGACGGCGCCCTCGAGGTCACTCTGCTCGGCCAGAACGTCAACACCTACGGCGTCGAGTTCGGCGACCGGCTCGCGTTCGGCAAGCTGCTGCGGGCCTGCGGGGACGTCCCGGGCCTCGAGCGGGTGCGGTTCACCAGCCCGCACCCGGCGGCCTTCACCGACGACGTCATCGACGCGATGGCCCAGACGCCGAACGTCATGCCCAGCCTGCACATGCCGCTGCAGTCCGGTTCGGACCGCGTGCTCCGGGCGATGCGGCGTTCGTACCGCAGCGACCGGTACCTCGCCATCATCGACCGCGTCCGGGCCGCGATGCCCGACGCGGCGATCACCACCGACCTGATCGTCGGGTTCCCGGGTGAGACGGACGAGGACTTCGCCGAGACGCTGCAGGTGGTCGAGGCGGCCCAGTTCGCGAGCGCCTACACCTTCCAGTACTCGCGCCGGCCAGGGACGCCGGCCGCAGACCTGCCCGACCAGCTGCCCAAGGCCACGGTGCAGGAGCGCTACCTGAGGCTGCAGGCGTTGCAGGAGAAGGTGTCCTGGGAGCAGAACCGGCTGCAGCTGGGACGGGTGCTCCACGTGCTCGTGAGCGAGGGCGAGGGACGCAAGGACGGCGCCACCGACCGGCTCTCTGGTCGAGCCCCCGACAACCGGCTCGTCCACTTCGCGGTGCCCGCCGACGCAGCGGTGCCGCGTCCCGGTGACATCGCGACCGTCGAGGTGACGCACGCCGCCCCCCATCACCTCGTCGCCGACGGCAGCGTCTACGCGGTTCGTCGCACCCGGTCCGGTGACGCCTGGCTCGCTCGCCAGGGCGCCCCGACCACCCGGTCCGTGGCCCTCGGCCTGCCCGGCCTGGGTGCACCGGCCGCGCCGGCCGCGCCGGCCGCGCCCGCCTGCGGCTGACCGGTGCTGGTCGCCGCGGCGCTGTGCCCCGCGCCCCCCGTGCTGGTGTCGGACATCAGCCGCGCAGCCGCCCACGAGCTGGACGACGTGCGCGCTGCGTGCGCCGCCGCCATCGCCGAGCTGTTGCGGCACGAGGAATGTCGGCTGACGGTCGTCGCGGCGGGAACCACGCGCACCTGGAGTGCCCAGGCCCCGGCGGGCCTGGCCTCGGTCGGTCTGCCGCTCGACGTCCCGCCGCTGACCGGGCCGGCGGCCGGCGGCCCGCGCCTGCCGCTGGCCCTGACCGTGGGGCGGTGGCTGCTGGCGCAGGCTGGGCACGCGGGTGATGACGACACTTGGTGCGCGGTCGACGCGGACAGTGCGGCCGCCCTGGGTCGGCGCATCGCCGCATCCGCCGATCGGAGGACGCTGCTGGTGCTGGGCGAGGGCAGCTCGGCGATCGGCCCGCACGCGCCGCTGCCGCAGGACGACCGCGCTCCCGAGTTCGACTCGTCGGTCACCGACCTGGTGCGCAGCGGCGACCTGACCGCCCTGGCCTCCCGAGACTCCGAACTCGCCACCTCGCTCGGCGTCACCGGGTGGGCGCCGTGGCTGGCGCTCGCGTCGGCCGCCGGTGGCCGCGCGGGGGTCGGCCGGCTGCTGACGTACGGCGCGCCGTACGGGGTGGGCTACCTGGTCGGCACCTGGGCGGCGCAGTGACGGTCGTCGCCGTGGTCGGGCCGACGGCCACCGGCAAGTCCGACCTGGGCGTGGCCCTCGCGCGCGAGCTGGGCGGTGAGGTGGTCAATGCCGACGCCATGCAGCTGTACCGCGGCATGGACGTCGGGACGGCGAAGCTGCCTGGCGCGCAGCGGCTCGCAGTGCCGCACCACCTGCTGGACGTGCTCGACGTCCGCGACGAGGCCAGCGTCGAGGCCTACCAGCGGCAGGCCCGGACGGCGATCGACGACATCACCGCGCGCGGTGGGGTCGCCGTCGTGGTCGGTGGCTCCGGCCTGTACGTCAGCGCGGCGCTGGACCGCCTCGACATCCCCCCGACCGATCCCCAGGTGCGCGCTGCCCTCGAGGCCCAGGCTGCCGACCACGGCGCCGCGCGGATGCACCAGCGACTGGCGCTCGCCGATCCGGTCGCCGCCGCCCGCATCCTGCCGGGCAACGTGCGGCGGGTGGTGCGCGCGCTGGAGGTGGTCGAGCTCACCGGCCGGCCGTTCGCCGCGAGCCTGCCGGCACCGACGTACCTGCGTCCCACCTGCGTCATCGGGCTGGACGCGCCCCGCGCGGTGCTGACCGAGCACATCGACCGCCGGGTTCGAGCGATGTGGGCGGCCGGGCTGCTCGACGAGGTCGCTGCGCTGGACGCCGCAGGGCTGCGCGAGGGACGCACCGCGTCGCGGGCGGTCGGCTACCTGCAGGCGCTGGGCCAGCTGGACGGCGACCTCACCCAGCAGCAGGCGCAGGACGAGACCGCTCGGCTGACCCGCCGCCTCGCGCGCCGCCAGCGGTCGTGGTTCGGCCGCGACGAGCGACTGACCTGGCTGCCGCACGACGGCCCCGACCTGCTGCAGCGTGCGGTCGCTCTCGTCCGTGCCCGATAGTGGTCGGGTGCAGCTGACGTTCACCAAGGGCCACGGGACGCAGAACGACTTCGTCCTGGTACCTGACCACGACGGCGTGCTCGACCTGACCGCGGACGACGTGCGGTGGCTGGCCGACCGGCACGCCGGGGTCGGGGGGGACGGCGTGATCCGCGTCGTGCGCACCCGTGCGGTCGCCGAGGTCGCCGACCAGGCCGACGTCGCGGAGTGGTTCATGGACTACCGCAATGCGGACGGCAGCCCCGCCGAGATGTGCGGCAACGGCGTCCGGGTGCTCGTGCAGTACCTGCGCCGCGAGGGCCTGGTGGCCGACGACGGAGCGCCGCTGCGGGTCGCCAGCCGCTCCGGGCCCAAGGACGTGCGCATCGAGGGCGACCTGATCGCGGTCGACCTCGGGGCGTGGCACCTCGTCGGTGGCGACGCGGCGCTGGCGGCTGGTGGCGACGCCTTCGTCCAGGTCGCCGGCCTGCCGGGCCCGGTCGCCGCCGTCACGCTCGACCTGGGCAACCCGCACACCGTCGTCCTGCTGCCCGCCGAGTCCGACCTCGCGCTGGCCGACCTGATCCACGCTCCCGTGGTCGACCCGACCCCGCCCAACGGGACGAACGTCGAGCTGGTGGTGCCGCTCGCGCCCGGGCACGTCGTCATGCGGGTGCACGAGCGCGGTGTCGGCGAGACCCGGTCATGCGGCACCGGCGCTGCCGCAGCAGCGCTGGCCGCGCGCGCGTGGGCGCTCGCCGGTGGCGGTGAGCCGGACGACGAGTGGCGGGTCGACGTCCCCGGCGGCACCGTCTGGGTGCGGGTGCTCGGCTCGCGGGTCGAGCTCGTCGGCCCGGCCGTGCTCGTGGCGGACGGCGTCGCCACCCGCTGAGCCGGCTACTGCGAAGGATCGCACCTGCCCTGGCCGGACCGATCCTCCACGCTGACCGTCGTCCACAGGGTCCGGGCGCACCAGGGGTCGCTCGCGCCAGGCTGGGTCGATGTCGTTGCAGGAGATCGCCGATGCGCAGGCCGGGCTGCTCTCGCGCGCGCAGGCACTGGGGTGCGGGGTGACCCGCTCGGCGCTCGAGCACCGGTTGGTGACCGGCCGGTGGGTGCGAGCGCTACCGGGTGTCTACCGGACGTTCACCGGCGAGCCGTCCCCGCTCGCCGACGCCTGGGCAGCCGTGCTGCACGCCGGGGCTGGAGCGTCCCTGGACGCGGCACCCTCGCTGTGGCTCGCCGGCGTGACTCAGCAACCGCCGCCGGTGTGGCCGGTGCTGGTGCCGGTGCACCGGCGCGTCGTGTCGAAGCCAGGCTCACCGGTGACGGTCTCGCGCCGGTTGGGCTCGTGGGCGCACCCGAGCGCCAGCCCACCGCGGTTGCGGGTCGAGGCAGCCGTGCTCCGTGTCACCGAGCTGTGCTCGACACACGAGCAGGTCGTGGACGTGGTCATCCACGCGACGTCCAGCCGCCGGACGACGGCGGCCCGCCTGGCGGCGGAGGCGCAGGCCTGGCCGAGGCTGCGCTGGCGGGCCCTGCTCGACCAGCTGGTCAGCGAGGTCGAGGACGGGGTGGCCTCACCGCTGGAGCGTCGATGGCGCAGCGACGTCGAGATCGCCCACGCCCTGCCGCGGGGCCGCCGCAACGTCGCGGTGGTCATCGCGGGCCGGCGTCGCTACCGCGACCTGCGCTACGACCCCTTCGGCGTCGTCGTCGAGCTCGACGGTCGGACGGCGCACCCGGCCGCTGCCGCCTTCCGCGACCGTGAGCGCGACAACGCGGCGGCCCGGTCGCTCGAGCTGGCGCTGCGCTACGGCTGGCGCGAGGTCAGCGGCGACCCGTGCGGGTGCGCGGCCGAGCTCGCGGGCCTGCTGCGGCAGCGCGGGTGGAGCGGCCGGTTGCGTCGCTGCGGGCAAGGGTGCGGCGTCGTCGCGACAGCGTGAAGGATCGCACCTGCCCTGGCCGGACCGATCCTTCGCGCTGCGCCCGGTCAGGGGGCGAGCACCTCGAGCACCCGGAAACCCTTGTCGGAGGCGAACCTCGTCGCGGGCCAGCCCTGGTCGGTGAGCCAGGCCTGCAGGGAGTCCGAGCCGAGGTTGCGCTGCACCACGAGGTACGCCGGTGCGCCGGGTGCGAGGCGGGGCAACCAGTGCAGCAGCATCTCGTGCAGGGCGGGCTTGCCGACCCGGATCGGCGGGTTGCTCCACAGCGCAGCGAAGCGGACGTCGGCGGGCACGTCGTCGGGGCGCGCCGCCGTCACGTTGCTCAGGTCGAGGTCAGAGGCGTTGCGCCGCACCAGGTCCAGCGCCCGCTCGTTGACGTCGACCGCCCAGACGCGGGCGCCGGGGGAGCGCAGACCGAGCGTCAGCGACAGCGGTCCCCACCCGCAGCCGAGGTCGAGCAGGTCACCCTCGGCAGGCGGCGGCGGAACGTGCCGCAGCAGGACGGCGGTGCCGTGGTCGACCCGGTCGGGACTGAACACCCCGCGCGCCGTGTGCACCGACAGGGCGCGCTCCGCGAGCGAGACCTCGAGCGGGCGAAGGTCGGCCGCGCTCGCGGGCTCGGCGGTGAAGTAGTGGTCGGGCACGGCGCCATCCTCCCAGCGCCGGTCAGTCGCGCACGACGCCCACGGTCAGCGGCCCCTGCGGCAGCACGCCCACCCGAGTGCCGTAGCGCGACAGGGCGGCTCGGACGGCGGCCGAGACGTCGGCGACCGGTTCGAGCTGGGCGCCCACGACCACGTCGTCCGGCAGCGTGCTGTGCAGGCCGACGCTGGCGCGGGCCAGGATCCGGCCGAGCACCTGGGCCTGCCACTGGTCCTGGGCCGACGGTGAGTCGATGAGGTCGCGCGGGGTCCGCGCGGCCGCCAGCAGGTCGGCGAACTCGCCATCCGGCACGCCGTCGCCGCACTGCGCCGCGCAGATGACCAGGCCACCCTCGCGCACCACCCGGTCGGCGGCGCTCATCCCCTTGACCGCCTGGTAGAGGTTGCGGTCCAGCGGGCTGCCCGCGTTGGAGGTGACGACGACGTCGAACGGCTCGTCGAGCTCGATCACGCTGGTGCGCTGGACGAACGCGCAGGCTTCGCGGTGGGCCGTGGGCAGCGGTCCCGCGAACACCGCCGTGACCTCGCGGGCGGCGTTGATCGCGACGTCGACCGACAGCGTCGGCGGCGCCAGCTCGACCGCCGCGCGGACGAACTCGTGCACGGGGTTGCCGCCCAGCACCGTCCACGTCGCTGCCGGGTCGGCGATGCGGGCGGGGGAGTGCGCTTCGAGCACCGTCGAGGTGGCAGCCAAGCCGGGGCACACCGCCTTCGGTCCGCCCGAGTACCCGGCGAAGAAGTGCGGCTCGACGAAGCCGGTGACCACCCTGGTGGGGCAGTCCAGGTACGCCCGGTCGATGAGCACGGGCACACCGTCCACCCGGCCAACCTCGTCGTGGGCGGCGGTGTCGGTGGCGTCGTGGTCGTGCACGCCGAACCGGTCGACCAGGTCGTCACCGACCAGGTCGCGCATCTCGGCGTCCGTCGCCTGCCGGTGGGTGCCGGTGGCGCACAGCAGGCGCAGCCGGTCGTCGCTGACGCCGGCTCGCGCCAGGGCGTCGAGGACGGCCGGCAGCACCACCTGGTGCGGGAAGGGCCGGGTCAGGTCGGGGAAGACCACCGCCACCGGCCCGTCCGGCAGGGGCAGCAGCAGTGCGAGCGCCGCCTCGACGGCCGCGACCACGTCAGCGTGGGCGTCGACGAGGCCGGGCAGCTCGACGGGCGCGAGCACCGTGGCGTCCGGTGGCAGGTCGACCAGGACGCCCTCGCGTCCGTAGGCGATCCGCACCGGCCGCCACGGCGACCCGCTGCTCACGACGACCTCA
>JBKJTJ010000062.1:0-8769 GCA_046590855.1 Actinomycetota bacterium | reverse complement strand
CGTGGACGTCGACGTCGTAGCCCTCGCGGCGCAGCGCGCGCGCCAGGGGCTCGGCGATCGCGGCGTCGTCCTCGGCCAGCAGCACCCGGGTCATGGCTGCGATGGTAGGCCGCGCGCGTCGTCGTCCCCCGGTGCCTCGTCGGCGTCGCCGGGCCAGACCGGACGCCGACGCTCGGCGAACGCGCGCACGCCCTCGGCCCGGTCGGGTGAGAACGCCACGCTCTGCCAGGCGGCCTCCTCCAGGTCCAGGCCCGACGCGAGGTCGGTGTCGAAGCCGGACCGCATCACGGCCTTGGCCTGGCGCAGGCCGACCGGGGAGTTGGCGGCGATGGCCTCGGCCAGGGCCAGCGCCGCCGTCCGGGCCGCACCGGCGGCGACCACGCGGTCGACGCACCCGTGCGCGAGCGCCTCGTCGACGTCCAACCGGCGGGCGGTGAAGACCAGGTCGGCGGCGCGGGACCACCCGACCCGGCGGGTCAGCAGCTGGGTGCCGCCGCCGCCGGGGATCACGCCGACGCTGACCTCGGGCAGTCCGACGACCGCCGTCCGGTCGGCCACGACAAGATCGCACGCGAGGGCCAGCTCGAAGCCGCCGCCGAGGGCGAAGCCCGCCACGGCGGCGATCGTCGGCATCGGCAGGTCGAGCACGCTGCGGTACGCGGCACGGGTCACCGGCCGCTGCTCGCGCAGCTGCTCGTCACTGAAACCGTTGCGCTCCTTGAGGTCTGCGCCGACGCAGAACGCCCGCTCGACCGCGCTGGACAGGACGACGGCACGCACCGACCGGTCCGAGGCGACCGACCCGACGGCCGCCGACAGCTCGAGGGCCATCGCGGTCGAGACCGCGTTCAGCGCCTCGGGGCGGTCGAGGACGATCTCGGCGACGTGCTTCGCGGGTCGCTCGACACGCACCAGGGGCCGCATGGCGGAACGCTAGCCGACCGTCGCCCGGCGCAGCACCCACGGCACGACGTGCCCGATGCCGCGCAAGGTACGGCCACGCAGCTGCTGCACCTCGATGTCGCTCACCTGCGCCAGCGAGTGCACCGTCGCCACGTCGACGAGCACGGCGCCCGGCCGCGCCAGGGCCGTCAGCCGGCTCGCGCGGTTCACGGTCGTGCCGAAGACGTCGCCGAGGCGACCGACCACCGGCCCGGTCGCCATCCCGACGCGGACGTCGGGCAGCAGCTCGTCCGCGCCCAGCACCTCGGCGATGTCGAGCGCGATGCGCGCGGCCGCGGCGCCCGGCCGGACCACGAACAGCACCTCGTCGCCGACCGTCTTGACGACCCGCCCGCCGTGGGCGGTGATGGCGTCCGATGCCTGCGCCTCGAAGCGCTGCACCATCGCGGCCAGCTCGCGCTCGGTGAGCCGCCGGACCAGGCGGGTGAACGAGACGAGGTCGGCGAAACCCACGGCCCGCACGGTCGTCTGGGGCTGCTCCTCGCCGTCCTGCGGCGCGAGCTCGGCGTCGGCGACGATCCGCTCGAGGGCCGACGCCGCCTGCCGCCGCCACGCGTAGACCACCAGCGGCTCGAGGTCGTCGGCGATCCGCTCGAACAGCTCGGCGGGGGCCCGCGCCGTCGCCAGGTCGGGGCCGGCCGCGTCGTCGGTGGGCGGCGGCCCCTGGCCCGCGACGTGCTCGGCGAGCAGCTGCACCTGCCAGGTGGCGAGCCGGTCGACCGAGCGACCGATCGCGCGGGCCATCGACAGCGCGGTGGCCTCGTCGAGCAGCTCGTCGCGCACCAGCGCGACCGTGCCGGCCAGGGCGGCGACGTCCGCCTCGCTGAACGCCTGCTCGTGCTCGCCGGCGATCGGTAGCCCGAGCGCCCGCCAGAACCGGCGAGCCGACATGAGCGAGACCCCGGCCGCCGCACTGACCTCCCTGCGGCGCAGGGTGCGGGGCGGGTGCAGCGGCTGCGAGCGGGGCGGGTCGGCCTCAGCCATCGCGCCGGTGGTACCGGTCATCGGGGTCATCGGGGTGGTCGTCGTGCGCCCGGCCGGCCGCGGCGTCCGCCAGCTCGTAGATCCGCCGTTGCACCGACTCGACGTGCGGCACGTCCGCGAGCACCAGCTGGCCGCGTTCGCCGGCGGACTCGACGACCAGCGTGCCGCAGCCCAGGATGCGCTCGAACACGGTGTGCGAGAACGAGATGTCGTTCACCCGGGACAGCGGCATGTCGCGCCCGCTGCGCGCCACGACACCGCGGCGGGTGATCAGCCGTCGGTCGGTGACGACGTAGTGGGTGGTCACCCAGCGCACGAACGGCAGCAGCGTGAGCACCACCAGCAGCGCCAACGCGACCACGGCCAGCGCCACCCGCAGCGGCACCTGGGCGTCACCGGCCGGCACCCGCGCCGCGGCGAACGAGGCCGCGGGCACCACGACGAGCAGCAGCAGCACCGGCCAGAACAGCGCCTTGGGGTGCGGGTGCAGCTCGAGCTCAGCCCGCTCGTCGTCGGCCAGCAGCCTGCGCGGGTACGCCATGGCGACGATCATGCCGTGTCGCGGTGCGTGCCGCCCGCACCTCGGGTGCACGGGTCAGCGCACGTGCACGACGTCCCCAGCCGCGAGCGCGCGGGTCGGCGATCCGTCGGAGGGCTGCACGAGCAGCCGCCCGTCGTCGTCCACGGACGTCGCCCGCCCGGCGAGCAGGGCGCCGTCCGGCAGGTGCACCTCGACGTCGCGACCCAGAGTGCGGCAGGCGCCGCGGTAGGCGGCCGACAGCCCGGTCGCGTCGGGGTCCCCGCCGCCCGCCCGCCAGGGGGTGAGCAGGTCGCCCCACGTCCGCAGCACCGCTCGCAGCACCGTGTCACGGTCGGTCGACCCGGCGCCCAGCGTCGCGAGCGACGCCGCCGTGGGCACAGGCAGCTCGTCGGCCCGCTGCAGGACGTTCACGCCCACGCCGACGACCACACCCGCACCCGACGGCGTGGGCACCACCTGGGCGAGCACGCCGCTGACCTTGCGCCACTGCCCGCTGTCGGCCTCGACCAGCACGTCGTTCGGCCACTTGAGCGCAGCCGTGATCCCGGCGACCTCGGTCAAGGCGCGCGCGACGGCCACCCCGGTGAGCAGCGGCAGCCACGACCACCGGTGCTGCGGCACCTCGGCCGGCACCACGAGCACCGACACGGCGATCGAGGACCGCGGTGGTGCCGTCCAGGTGCGGTCGCGGCGTCCGCGGCCCTGCGTCTGGTGGTCGGTCGTCAGCACCGCGCCGTCGACCACCGAACCGGCACTGGCGCGGGCCGCTAGCTCGAGGTTGGTCGAGCCCGTCGCGGCGAGCACCTCGAACGACGTCCACGGGCCGGGTGCGTCGACCAGGGCGCGGCGCAGGGGCGCGGCCCGCAGCGGGGGTCGCGACAGGTCGTCCCAGGGAGAGGGGCGCGGCGGGTCCGACACGGGGCCGAGGCTACGTGCCGATCGCTAGAGTGCGCTCGTGCCCGACGCCACCACTCCCGAGCCCGCCTCCGACCCCGCCCCCGATCTGCACACGACCGCCGGTCGCCTCGCCGAGCTGCGCGCGCGGATGGACGACGCGGTGCACGCCGGCTCGGCGCGAGCGGTCGAGAAGCAGCACTCGCGCGGCAAGAAGACCGCCCGCGAGCGCATCGACGCGCTGCTCGACGAGGGCTCGTTCACCGAGATGGATGCCCTGGCGAGGCACCGCTCGACCAACTTCGGCGGCCAGGACAACCGGCCGTACGGCGACGGCGTGGTCGGCGGGTACGGCACCGTCGACGGCCGCCCGGTCTGCGTGTACGCCCAGGACTTCACGGTCTTCGGCGGCAGCCTCGGCGAGGTGTTCGGCGAGAAGATCGTCAAGGTCATGGACCTCGCCATGAAGATCGGCTGCCCGGTGATCGGCATCAACGACTCGGGCGGCGCGCGCATCCAGGAGGGCGTGGTCTCGCTGGCGCTCTACGCCGAGATCTTCCGTCGCAACGTGCACGCCTCGGGCGTGATCCCGCAGATCTCGCTGATCATGGGCCCTTGCGCCGGCGGCGCCGTCTACTCCCCCGCGATCACCGACTTCACCGTGATGGTCGACCAGACCTCGCACATGTTCATCACCGGCCCCGACGTCATCAAGACGGTCACCGGCGAGGACGTCGGCATGGAGGAGCTGGGCGGGGCGCGCACCCACAACAGCCGCAGCGGCAACGCCCACTACATGGCGACCGACGAGGACGACGCCATCGAGTACGTCAAGGGCCTGCTGTCGTTCCTGCCCAGCAACAACCTGGACGAGGCGCCGACGTACGACGCGGGTTCGGTCGACGCCGAGGCGCTCGACCTCGAGCTCGACACGTTCATCCCCGACTCGCCGAACCAGCCGTACGACATGCACACGGTGATCCGGCACGTCGTCGACGACGAGGACTTCCTCGAGGTGCAGCCGCTGTTCGCGCCCAACCTGCTGATCGGGTTCGGCCGGATCGAGGGCCACCCGGTCGGGCTGGTCGCCAACCAGCCGATGCAGCTCGCCGGCACCCTCGACATCGACGCCAGCGAGAAGGCCGCGCGCTTCGTGCGCACCTGCGACGCGTTCAACCTGCCGGTGATCACGCTGGTCGACGTCCCGGGGTTCCTGCCCGGCACCGACCAGGAGTGGAACGGCATCATCCGCCGCGGCGCCAAGCTCATCTACGCGTACGCCGAGGCCACCGTCCCGCTCGTCACCGTGATCACCCGCAAGGCCTACGGCGGCGCGTACGACGTCATGGGCAGCAAGCACCTGGGCGCCGACGTCAACCTCGCCTGGCCCACCGCGCAGATCGCCGTCATGGGCGCGCAGGGCGCGGTCGGCATCCTCTACCGCAGCGAGCTCGCCGAGGTGGCGGAGCAGGGCGGGGACGTCGACGCCGCCCGCCAGGGGTACATCACCGAGTACGAGGACACCCTCGCCAACCCGTACATCGCGGCCGAGCGCGGGTACGTCGACGCGGTGATCGCCCCGTCCGAGACCCGTCGCCACATCGTGCGCGCGCTGCGCACCCTGCGCGGCAAGCGCGCGACGCTGCCGCCGAAGAAGCACGGGAACATCCCGCTGTGAGCGACACCCCCGCCGTCGAGCCGGCCCTGCGCGTCGTCCGTGGCACGCCGACGCCCGAGGAGCTCGCCGCCCTCGTGGTGGTGCTCGCGGCCCGGGCCGCTGCCGCCGGCCCGGCCCCCGGCCGTCCGCGCCGGTGGTCCGACCCGAGCCGTGGTCTGCGCTCGGGTGTGCGGCCCGGGCCGGGCGCCTGGTCGGCCGCCCGCTAACAGGTAGCCTCCTGGCGTGGCCCCACCCGCAGACCGTTCCGCCACGGCGATCTCGGTGACGGCGGCTGAGCGGGTCGTGGTGGCTGCGGCCACGGTGGCGCTCGCCGGGCTGCTGGCGATGTGGGCGGTGGTCGCCCCGACGTACCGTGCATCCGACGAGCCGATGCACGTGTCGACCACGATGCGCCTGGCCGAGTCCGGCCGCTACCCGGCACCGGGCCGGGCCCTGATGGACCCCGCGGTGCTGGCCTCGTTCCGCTGGGTCGACTACTTCGGCGCCACCGGCCGCGCGCCCAAGCCCGAGCAGGCTGTGCGCCTCGCGCACCCGCCGACGATGGTGGCCCTCGAGGCGCCTGACGCACCCCGCCCGCGCACCGACGTCGACCAGATGACCCAGCACCCGCCGGCCTACTACCTCGCGCTGGCCGCCGCGGTGCGGGCGCTGCACCTGGACGCCCTCGGGCCGACCGACCTGGTGCTCGCCCTGCGGCTGCTGACTGCGCTGATGCTGCTGCCGGTGCCGTGGCTGTGCCACCGGGTGGCCCGACGGCTGGGGCTGCCGGCGCGCGTCGCGGGCGCCGCGGCGTTCGTCCCGGTCGCCTGGATGCAGCTGCTGCACTCGTCGTCGACCGTCAACAACGGCGCCCTCCTGGCGCTGGCGACCGGCGTCGCGACGGCGGCCGTGGTGCCTGCTGCGCTCGGCGACGTGCGCCTGCGCCGTGCCGTCGGCGTCGGCCTCGCGGTCTCGGTCGCGCTGCTCACCAAGGGTTTCGCCCTCGCCCTGCTGCCCGTCGTGGTGATCGCCTACCTGGTGGCAATCCGCCGCGCCGGGCTGTGGCACTCGGTGCGGGCCCTGGTGGTGGCGCTGCTCGCGACGCTGCCGGGGCTGTGGTGGTGGGTGCTCAACGTCGTGCGGTACGGCACCGTGCAACCCCAGGGCGGCACCGCCACGCCCCCGGTGGCCGACCTGCCGCCGCTGTCGCAGTGGGGGCACGACTTCACGCTCACCTGGATGCGCACGCTGTGGATCGCGCTGGGCTGGGCCGAGAACCGGCCACCCGCAGGGCTCACGATCGGGCTGACGGTCGGGGCCGTCGTCCTGCTGCTGGCCGGGACGTGGGCCCTGCGACGCCGGTTGGGCGCGGCGCTGGTCATGCACCTGACCTGGCTCGGCCCGCTCGCGATCGTCGTCCTGGGCAGCTACCAGGAGTTCGAGAGCAGCGGCACGACCCGGGCGGCGCAGGGCCGGTACGTGCAGACCGGCGTCGTCGCGCTGGTGGTGCTGGCGACCGCGGCGCTGGCCCGCCTGTCCCGGCTGGTGCCCGCGCTGCCCCTGCTGGTCGTGGGGCTCGCTGGCGGCGGCCTGGTCTTCGGGCTCGACCACTTCTGGGCGCCGGTGGCCGGACACGACCCGCTGTGGGGCCGGGTGCTCGCCGCTGGAAGCTGGCTGCCCGGCGGGGCGACGTGGCTGATCGCTGCCGCGGCCGTGACCGTCACGGCTACGGTCGTCGGGACGGCGGCGCTGCGGGTGGTCGCGGTGTCGACGCCGACGACGTCACCAGAGGCTCATCCCGAGCCGGTGCCGGTGGGCTGACCTCGGTCTGCGTCAGGTGCACCCGCTCGAGGCGCTTCTTGTACCGGCGCATCAGCGGCCGCTCGACGAGCACGAACGACGCGTAGGCGGCGAGCGCCGCGCCGATCGCGATGAGCACTGACGTCGTCGCCCGATGGGTGCCGAGCGGGCGGAACACGCCGCCCGCGTAGGCTGTCATCAGCGGGAAGTGCCACAGGTACAGGCCGTACGAGATGGCCCCGACCGACCGCAGCGGCCCGCTGGTGAACACCCGCGACCCGGGGGCCAGGCACGCGCAGACGGCGGCCACGGCGAGCACCGTGAGCAGCAGGACGGCGTTGACGGTGGTGAACCGGGTGGCGAGGCCGGGCAGCCGCGGGATGACCAGCATCGCCACGACCGCGGGCCAACCCAGCCACACGCACCAGGACGGCGGACGCCACCCGCCCCGGCACAGCGCGGCCAGCGTGGCCCCGGCGAGCAGCGACACCGCGTTGGTGTCCGGACGGCGGGACGCCGCGAGCGCACCGCCGGGCTCGGCGCCGACCCGAAGGCGCCACCAACCCGCGGCCAGCGTCAGCACCAGCAGCACGACGACCAGCGCGGCCGGAGCCAGCCGGGCGCGCCGACGCACCAGCAGCAGCAGACCGATCAGCAGCAGCGGCCACACCACGTAGAACTGCTCCTCGACCGCCAGCGACCAGGTGTGCTGCACCGGGCCCAGCTGACGGCGCAGCACCTCGAAGTCGGCGTAGTACAGCAGGGCGGGCTTGACCAGGTTGTTCACGAAGAACCACAGCTGGGTCCAGCCGGCCGTCCAGAACACCAGGGTCGTCACGGCCAGCCACAGCCACAGCCCCGGCAGCAGGCGCAGCGCCCGACGGCCCCAGAAGGCGGGCAGGTCGATCCGCCCGCGCACGTCGTGCTCTCGCAGCAGCAGCGAGGTGATCAAGAACCCGGACAGCACGAAGAACGTCGTGACGCCGGCCGTCCCGCCGATCGAGAAGAGGTGCAGCAGCCGCCCGTCCACGTGCGCGTGGTCGAGGACGACGTACGCGACGGCGATGCCACGCAGCCCGTCCAGGCCGGCCAGCCTCGACCCGTCCGCGGGGCCCACCAGCCGCAACCGGTCGCGCCAGCCGCGCCCGGCTGCTGCGCTCACCCGCGTCACCTCGCGCTCTGGTCGGTCGGTCCTGTGCAGGGATCACCCTAACCGGGCGCCCAGCGGGACGGTCGCTGGCGCGCGGCGTCGCTAGGGTCAGGCGGTGACCTCACCCACACCCGTCGCACCGTCCGCCCGCGAGCGCACGGCGGTCGACGTCCTCGCCGACGACCACCTGGCCGCCACGGTGGCACTCGACCCGATCACGGCCACGTCCATGGGTGTCGTCGGGTACGACCACCTGCTCACGGACTACTCCCCGGAGGCCGACGCCCAGCGGGCCGAGCTCGCCCGTCGCACGCTGCGTGCGCTCGCCGGGGCGACGCCGGTGGACGACGTGGACGCGGTGACCGTGGCCGCGATGAGCGAGCGCCTCGGGCTCGAGGTCGAGCTGTTCGACGCCGGCGCCCGCACCGGCGAGCTGAACAACCTGGCCAGCCCGGCGCAGGGGCTGCGCGACGTGTTCGACCTGATGGCCACCGACACGCAGGACGACTGGTCGGTGGTCGCCCAGAGACTGGCCGCCCTGCCGCAGGCCGTCGACCGGTACGCCGGGGCGCTGCGCCACCGCGCTGCGACCGGTGAGGTTCCCCCGGTCCGGCAGCTGAGGGCGGTCGCTGCCCAGGCCCGCGAGCTGGCCGCCGCCGACGGGTTCTTCAGCCGGTTCGTCGAGGGATCGGGCGACGTCCCGACGGCACTGCGAGCCGACCTCGACCGGGCGGCCACCCGGGCCGCCGCGGCGTACGAAGGCCTGGCCCGCCTGCTCAC
>JBKJTJ010000303.1:0-16192 GCA_046590855.1 Actinomycetota bacterium | reverse complement strand
GCCGGCAACCGGGCCGTACGCCTCGACGTATCCGCTGATCTCGTGACCGAGCACCCAAGGCAGCGACGCCAGCACAGGCAGCCCGCCGGTCGACAGATGAAGGTCGGAGTGGCACAGTCCCGCCCCCGCCACGCGGACGAGCACCTGCCCCGGGCCCGGCTCGGGCACGGGCAGGTCGCGGATCTCCAGCGCCGAGGCGTAGGCCGGCAGGACGGCGGCGCGCATGGTGCTCCTTCCCGGGCGCGAGGTGCGAGGTCTGGCTCCGCTCCCAGCGTTCGCCGGCGTGGGGCGGGGGGGTAGGGCACTTGGTCCCGACCACGTGCCGATCGGCGCGGGCCACAATGGGGTGTGACCCAGGCGATCGAGCGGCCGGCGCAGCCCGGGTCCGCGCCCCGACGCGGGTCGCCGCGCGCCCTGCGGGGGGTCCGGGCCCGGTCGGCGGCGGCGGTGCTGGTCGTGGCCGTCGCCCTGGCCGGCGGCGCCGCGGCCTTCGTCCTGCTGCTTGAGCGCACCCTCGTCTCGACCGCCCAGCAGGCCGCGACGACCCGAGCGGCCGACGTCGCGGGCCAGCTGCGCACCGACGGTGTCGGCGCCGTCACCGCCGGTCTGGCGGGCGTGCGCGAGGGCCAGATCGTCCAGGTCGTCGACGCGGCCGGGCGCGTGGTGTCGACGTCCAGCCCCCGAGCGGCGCAGCGACCCCTGACGAACGTGCGCGTCGCGGACGGTCGGATCCGCCCGATCCGCGCGAGCTCGGTGCCGCTGCTGGACGACGACGAGCCGTACCTGCTCGTGGTGGCGGGCAGCGCGACGGCGGGCGCGCCGTACCAGGTCGTCGTGGCCACCCCCCTGGCCGCCGAGCAGCGATCGGTGCAGACCGCGTTGTCGTTGCTGCTGCTGGGGATCCCGGTGCTGCTGCTGCTCGTCGGGGTCGCCACCTGGTTGCTCGTCGGCCGGGCGCTGGCTCCCGTCGAGCGGATCCGGGCGCAGGTCGCCCGGATCGGCGGGGCTCGCGTCGCCGAGCGCATCCCCGTCCCGGCGTCGGACGACGAGATCGCGCGGCTCGCCGTGACGATGAACGACATGCTCGGCCGGCTGGACGACGCCCAGCGCACCCAGCGGCGGTTCGTCGCCGACGCCAGTCACGAGCTGCGCAGCCCACTGACCACCCTCGGCGCCACCCTCGAGGTGGCGGTCGCCGACCCCACCGCCGTGTCGTGGCGCGAGCTGTCGCCGCTGATGAGCGCCGAGGTCGACCGCATGGAGCGCCTGGTGCAGGACCTGCTGCTGCTGGCCAAGGTCGACGAGCACACCATGGCGCTGGAGCTCGAGGACGTCGACCTCGACGACCTGGTGGGCGACGGCGAGCGCCGGCTGCGCTCGCGGCCCGCTCTGCGCGTGCAGGCCGAGGTGGCCCCGGTGCGGGTCGTCGGCGACCGGCAGCGCCTGGCCCGGGTGGTGACGAACCTGACCGACAACGCGGCGCAGCACGCCCTGGGCCTGGTGCGGCTGAGCCTTCGCGCCGAGGGCACCGGTGCCGTGCTGGTCGTCGAGGACGACGGTCCCGGCGTCGACGCGGCCGACCGCGAGCGGGTCTTCGAGCGGTTCGTGCGCCTGGACGCCAGCCGCGAGCGCAGCAGCGGTGGCAGCGGCCTGGGGCTGTCCATCGTCCGCGAGGTGGTGCACGCCCACGGCGGTTCGGTGCGCCTGCTGCCCGCGAGCACGCCGGACGACGACCGGACGACGGGCTGCCGGGTCGAGGTGCACCTGCCGGCCGCCCCGCCGCGGTGAGCCCTCAGCCGCCGTCCGCGGCGATCCGGTAGCCCATGCCGCGCACCGTCTCGATCGCGTGCCGGTCGAACGGCACGTCGATCTTGCGCCGCAGGTAGCGGATGTAGACCTCGACGATGTTCGGGTCGCCCTCGAAAGCGGTGTCCCACACCGACTCCAGGATCTGGGTCTTGGTCACCACGTCACCGCGGTGATGCATGAGGAACTCAAGCAGGCCGTGCTCGCGCGGGGTCAGGTGCAGCTCGGTGTCGCCGCGGTGCACGCGACGCCGGGCGGGGTCGAGCGTCAGGTCGCCCGCGGCCAGGACGACAGGCCGCTCGGGCGCTCCGCGACGGATCAGCGCCCGCAGCCGTGCGATCAGGACGATGAAGCTGAACGGCTTGGTGAGGTAGTCGTCGGCGCCGAGGTCGAGCGCGTCGGTCTGGTCGTGGTCGCCGTCCTTGGCCGTCAGCATCAGGATCGGGGTCCAGTTCGCCTTGCGCCGCAGCTCTTCCACGACCCGGTAGCCGCTCAGCCCGGGCAGCATGATGTCGAGCACCATGACGTCGTACGCCGTCTCGGTCGCGGCCCACACGGCGTCCGGTCCGTTGTGCACCACGTCCACGACGAACCCGTCGGCGGCCAGCCCCCGTCGGACGGTCTCGGCGAGGCCGACCTCGTCGTCGACGACGAGCACCCGCATCAGGCGCCTCGCCGACCCGCGGCGTCCCGCGGCGTCACGGAGCGACCGGTTGCCGGACGCCGGCCCCGGCCGCGGCGTAGGCCGCCAGGTTCTGGGCGACCACCCCTCCCCAGGCCATGGTCGGCGTGACGCTGCGGTTGTGCTCCTGCAGTCGTTGCAAGGCAACGGGTGCAGTCAGGATCGCGGCCGTCGCGCCGGCCATCTCGGTGTCGTCAGCGACCAGCCGGCCCTCGACCCCGTCGCGCACGAACTCGCCGACCCCCCCGCACGCCATGGCGACGACCGGCAGCCCGGCGCAGCGCGCCTGCAGGGCCGCGAGCCCGAAGGACTCGGAGCGGGCCGGGGCGAGGAACACGTCGGACTCGGCGAGCAGGTGCCTGATCGCTGGGTGACTCAGCTGACCGGTGAGCTCGACCCAGTCCGCGATGCCGTGCCGACGCACGGCCCGGTTCACGGCAGCGGTCTGCGGCCCCGACCCGACGACGACGGCGCGCAGCGGCTGGCTGGCCGGGACGAGGTCACGAACCTGCGCGAGCACCTCGACCAGGGGCACGACGCGCTTGCGTCGGGTGAGGCGCCCCACGCTGACGACGGTGAGCGGACGCCCCGGCCACCGGCGCGGTGGCAGCTGCCAGTCGCCGGGCTCGATCCCGTTGGGCAGCACCGTGACCTGCCGGCCGGGCAGTGCGAGCCGCAGCGGCGCGGCGGCCACCTCGCTGACCGCCGTCCAGGTCACACCCCGGCGGGCGTCGAGGACGCGCAGCAGCGAGGCGAGCTGCCCGGCGTCCGGTGCGACGGAGTGCATCGTCACCACGACGGGTACCCCGGCCCGGGCCGCCGCGCGGATCGCGACCCACGCCACCGGGGAGATGAGCGAGAGGTGGGCGTGCACCACGTCGAACCCGCCACCGGCCACCGCCCGGTGCAGCGCCGGGTAGTCGTGCAGCCGCAGGGGACCGCTCGGGCCGGGGAAGGCCAGCACGGGGACGTCGCCGCGCGGGACGTCGGACGCTGCGGCAGTGAGCACGACGGCGTCGTGCCCAGCGGCGCACTGCTGGGTGGCCAGGTCGTGGACGTGCATCTCGATGCCGCCGACCCGGGGCAGGTACGAGTCGGTGACGTGCGCGATCCTCACGCGGCCACCACCGTTCGGCGGTGGACCAGCCACACCGCGATGGCCGCGCCGCCGACCGGGATCTCGAGCAGGAACGTGAAGGCGCGGTAGAGCAGGACGGCGCTGGTCGCGCGCACCGGGTCGGCGCCGAGCGCCACCAGCACGGCGACGGTGCCCGCCTCGACGGCGCCGGCGCCGGCCGGGGTGATCGGCACCATCGTCAGCAGCCGCTCGACGGCGAGGGCCGCCACCAGCACCACGATCCCCGGCGTGACGCCGAGCAGGTGCAGGCAGGTCCACAGCAGCGCACCCTGCAGGGCGAGGTAGGACGTCATGGCGCCGGTCAGCCGGCCCCAGCGGTCGCGGACGACCTCGGCGGTGTCGGCGCGCAGCCCGGGAAGCGAGGTGCGCAGGTCGGTGCGGGCGCCCGAGCGGACCACGCGGGCACCGCCGGCAACCACCCGGTCGACGCCCACCCCGAGCGCGCGGGTGACGCGCTCGCTCAGGACGACGGCGACGACGAGCGGCACGACGACGACCATCGCCAGCGCGATCGACCGCAGGACGGCGGCGGGCCAGTCCGGCGAGCGGCCCGCCGCGATGACGAGCGCGATCCCGGCGGTGCCGGCGACCAGCTTGGCCAGCACCGACAGCAGGTTGCTCACCGCGGTGAAGGTCCGAAAGCTGCGGGGGGTGAAGCCCCAGGCGCGGGCCATCGCGAAGTTCAGGCCCACCCCCGCGGCGCCGCCGAGCGGCATCACGTTGGCGACGGCGCTGCCGGTGAGGTTGAGGGTCAGCGCCCGCAGCGTGCTCAGCCCGGGCAGCGAGGCCGTCAGGACGAAGGAGTGGGCGGCGAGGCCGGCCAGCCACAGCGCGGTGAGGAGCCCGACGTCAGCGAGGGTCAAGGTGCCCAGGGTGGCCTGCACACCGGCCCAGGTCGCCCCCACGGTGCGGGGCACCAGGACGACCGCGGCGAAGGTGGCGGCGACGGCGGCAGCGGACAGCGCGGACCGTCGCAGCACCGTCCGCTTCGCCATGACGTCCTCGCCTCGTGTCGTGCTCGCCGAGATCAGTGTGCGGCACGGACCTGAGGGGCACCTGAGAAGAATCTGGAGCCGCGACCGGCCTGCGATGCTTGCCGCGTGGGCTACACCCTCGTCTCGTTCCACGCGCACCCCGACGACGAGGTGCTGCTCACCGGCGGCACCCTGGCCCGGGCCGCCGCGGCGGGCCACCGCGTCGTCCTGGTCGTCGCGACGGACGGCGCCGCCGGGCTCGCGGCCGAGCACCTGCGGGCCGACGGCGGCCTGAGCGAGCGGCGCGGCGCCGAGCTGGAGCGGTCGGCGCGGGCCCTCGGCTGCGCGCGCGTCGTCCGGCTCGGCTACGCCGACTCGGGCTGGGGCCCGGACGCCGTGCCTGCACCGGACGCGTTCAGCCGGGTGCCCTTGGCGGACGCCGCCGCCGCCCTGGCCGCGGTGCTGCGGCAGGAGCGGGCCGACGTCCTCACGGTGTACGACCCGGCGGGTGGCTACGGGCACGCCGACCACCGCCGCGTCCACGAGGTGGGCGTCGCCGCGGCGGCCCTGGCCGGCACGCCGGTGGTGCTCGAGGCGACGATGGACCGGCGGCTGGTGGTGCGACTGGTGCGCCTCGTCGAGGCGATCCCCGGTCTGCTGCCCGACCTGCGGGCCGTGGACTTCGCCGGCGCGTTCACTGCGCACGCGCAGATCACCCACCGGGTCGACGTCCGCGCGCACTCGGGCGCCAAGCGACGCGCGATGGCGGCGCACGTCAGCCAGACGACCGCCGACGAAGGCACCCGGGCCCTGGCCGTGATGCTGCGGCTGCCGCGCTGGCTGTTCGGCCGGATCACCGGCACCGAGTGGTTCGTCGAGCGCGGCCGCGCGCCGGGCCCGCCGGTGGGCGACGTGTTCGCGACCCTGCGCGAGCGCGACGCGGGGCCCGGCCTCAGCCGATCTCGGTGACCTGGGTGAGCCGGAAGTTGTTGCCGGACGGGTCGCGGAAGCCGGCGTCGACGCCGTACGGACGCACCTCGGGCGTCTCCTGGAACTCGACACCCCGCGACGCGAGGTCCTCGTACGTCTTCTGGCAGTCGTCGGTGACGAGGAAGATCGTGCTGGTGCCGCCCTTGGCCAGCAGGGTGCGCACCTGCTGGGCGGTCTCAGCGTCGAACATCGGGGGCTCGGGCACCGCCATCAGGACGATCGCGAAGTCGTCCTGACCGACCGGACCGACCGTCAGCCAACGGAATCCGCCCATCTCGGCCATCGTGACGTCCGAGCGGACCTCCATGCCGAGCTTGGTCGTGTAGAACGCCAGCGCCTCGTCCTGGTCGTGCACCCACACCTGCGCGTTGCCGATCCGGTACATGGTCGTCTCCTCGGTCCTGGTCCGTTGGTGCTGACGACGCTAGGGATCAGGACCGCCTGGCGTCTTCTCCAAACGTGCGGTTCCTCGGGCGGCCGTACGCGCGCGCGACGCAGGCCGGGACGACGGCGTACGCGGACGCGGGGGGCAGGCTCGCGCGGTAGGCCGAGGGCGACGTCCCGTACAGCCTGGTGAACGTCGTGGTGAACGACCCGACGCTCGAGAGCCCCACGGCTGTGCAGACGTCGGCCACCGTGCGGTCGGTGCGCGCGAGCAGCGTCGCGGCCCGCTCCAGCCGGCGGGTGAGCAGGTAGGCGTGCGGGCTCTCGCCGAACGCCCGGCGGAACTCGCGGCTGAAGTGCGCGGGCGACAGCCGCGCCGCCTGCGCGAGGTCGGCCACGGTGAGCGGCTCGGCGTACCGCGCGTCCGCCAAATCCTTGGCGCGCAACAGGTGTCGTGCGGTCGGGTGCGAGCCCATGGTGGCGATGCTGCCAGACCCCTTCCTCCCCCCAACCGTCTTTCCTCCCCCCAACCGGCGGATCCCGCCCGGAATGGGCGTTTTGCGACCGGTGGACGGGAGGAAAGCGGGGTGGGGGAGGAAGGGGTGGGGGGACGTCGGGCAGGCTGGCCGGACCCGTCCGTCAGGAGAGCCCGTGTTCCAGCCCACCGCGCCCCGCAGCCAGCACCCGGTCGTCGTCGCCCACGCCGAGGCGCGGATGGAGCGGGCTCAGCTTCGCGTGGCGGACGCGATCACCGCGTTCGCGGGGTCGATGCGGTTCGTCTACCTGCACGTGGTGATCTTCGGCACCTGGATGCTGCTCGCCGAGCGCAGCCCGTGGCCCACGCTGACCCTGGTCGTCTCGCTCGAGGCCATCTTCCTGTCGGCGTCCGTGCTGATCGGGCAGAACCGGCAGGCCGCGTTCGCCGAGGCCAAGGCCAACCACGACTTCAACGAGTCCGAGCTCGAGCTGCGCACGAACACCGAGCTGACCCGCCAGATCCACGCCCTGACCACCGAGCTGCACCGCCGCGTCGTGGTCGAGGGACCGCCGCCCGTGTCCTGATCCACCGCGCTGCCACTGGCACACTCCCCGGGTGAGCACCCGCACCGCCGACCTGTCCGACGCGGACGGCGACCGCCTGCGGCCGTGCGTCCTGCCGTGGCGCTCGTTCGGCGCGCACACCTCGTTCCGGGGGCCGGCGTCGACCGTGCGCTGCGTGGACGACAACGGCCTGGTGCGCGCCGCCGTCCGCGAGCCCGGGCTCGGCCGGGTGCTCGTCGTGGACGGCGGGGGCTCGCTCGCGACGGCCCTGGTCGGTGACAACCTGGCGGGCATCGCCGCCGCGAACGGGTGGGCCGGTGTGCTCGTCGTCGGGGCCGTCCGGGACGTCGTGGCGCTCGCGGCCACCCCCATCGGAGTCCTTGCGCTGGGGGTCGTCCCGCGCCGGGGGGCCGCGGCGGGAGAGGGCCAGCGGGACGTCGCGCTGGCGGTCGGCGGCGTGGCGGTCCGGCCCGGTGCGCTGGTCGTCGCGGACGAGGACGGGGTGCTGATCGACGTGCTCGATCCCGACGTCGACGTGTGATATATCTGCCATACATCAAACGGTCAGGAAGGGCTCCGATCGTGGCAGAGCACGTCCGACGCGGGGCCGGAGCGGCCTGGTGATCGAGGTCGACGGCAAGGTGGTGTTCACCGAGCTGCCGGAGCTGGTCGCGCCCGAGCACACGGCGCTGCTGATCATCGACATGCAGCGCGACTTCATCGAGGCGGACGGCGCGTTCGGGCGTCTCGGGATCGACGTCTCGGCCTACGCTGCGGTGCGCCGCTCGATCGTGCGGCTGCGTGAGCGGGCCGTCGCCGCGGGGCTGCTGGTCGTGCACGTCCAGAACGCCGCGCTGCCGGACCGGATGAGCGACTCGCCGGCGCAGATCCGATTCAACATGCGGATGCACAGCGCCGCGCGCGGCGACCGGCCGCCGTTGCGCTACACGGTGCCCGGCACGCCCGGCCACGAGATCGTCCCCGAGCTCACCCCCACCGGGGGCGAGCTGGTCGTGACGAAGTACCGGTCGAGCGCGTTCTGGGGCACCAACCTCGAGCTGTTGCTGCGCAGCAACGGGATCCGCAGCGTCGTGCTCGCCGGCTGCACCACCGAGGGGTGCGTCGAGTCGACCGCGCGCGACGCGATGTTCAACGACTACTACGTCGTGCTGGCCGAGGACTGCGTCGCGAGCGACGACCAGGCCCAGCACGAGGCGGCGATGCTGCTGATGCGCCACCGCTTCGACCTCGCCCGCTGCGACGAGATCGCCGACGCGTGGGCGGGCGGCGCCGATGTCGCGGACGTCGCCGATGTCGCGGACGTCGCCGGCGTCGTCGGTGTCGCGGATCGGATGATCTCGTGAGCCCCGACGCCCCGCGCCCGGGTCGGCTGTCGGGCCGCGTCGCACTGGTCACGGGCGCGGCGTCCGGGATCGGCGCCGGCATCGCCCGCGGTTTCGCGGCCGAGGGCGCCGACCTGGCCCTGGTCGACCTCGTCGAGGAGTCCGCCGCCGCGCCCGTCCTGGACGCCGCCCGCGAGCTCGGCGCACGGGTGAGCTACCACCGCGCCGACGTCTCCGACGAGACGGCGGTGCGCGCCATGGCGACCGAGGCGGTCGAGGCGCACGGACGGGTCGACGTGCTGGTCAACAACGCCGGCATCTTCACCCAGTCGCTGCTCGAGGACATGCCGGTCGCCGACTGGGACCGGGTGCTGGCCGTGAACCTGCGCGGCACCTTCCTGTGCACCCGCGTGCTGATCGAGCCGATGCTCGGGCGCGGGTGGGGGCGGGTCATCAACATCGCCTCGCAGCTGGGTCAGATCGGCGGCACCGAGGTCGTGCACTACAGCGCCAGCAAGGGCGCCGTCATCGCGTTCACCAAGGCGCTGGCACGCGAGGTGGCGCGTCGCGGCGTCCTGGTCAACGCCATCGCCCCGGGCCCGATCCAGACTCCCCTGCTGGACGGCGAGACGCAGGCCTGGCGCACCGCGAAGCTCGCCGAGCTGCCGATCGGACGCTTCGGTGAGGTGAGCGAGGTCGTGCCGACCGCCGTCCTGCTGGCCTCGGACGACGGCTCGTACTACGTCGGGCAGACGCTGGGCCCCAACGGCGGGGACGTGATGCTGTGACCATTCCCGTTGCAGGAGAAGGCAGGCACCGATGACGACCGCGGCGATCCAGCAGGTCTGCGAGGCGGCCCGCAGCGCCGGGGTGCGCCTGGTGCGGTTCGAGTACTGCGACGTCAGCGGGGTGGCGCGCACCAAGGCGATCCACGTCGACCAGCTCGAGCACAAGATGCTCGAGGGCGTCGGCCTCACGCGGGCGCAGATGTCGATCAACCTGCTCGAGCAGGTCATCCCGATCGAGGGCATGGAGCCGGTCGGTGAGATCCGCCTCGTGCCCGACCCCGCGACGTTCACCGTGCTGCCGTGGGCGCCGGGCAGCGCGAGCGTGCTCTGCAACCAGCTCGACCACGACCGTGCCGACTGGGGCGCCTGCCCGAGGTCGTTCCTGCAGCGCGCGATCGACCGCGCCGCGGGCCACGGCATCACCATCGCGGCCACGTTCGAGAACGAGTACTACGTCGCCAGCGAGCGGGACGGCGCCTACGTGCCGTACGACGCGTCCGGCCACGCGCCGGTGTACAGCGCCATCGGCCACGACCACGCGGGCGACCTGATGCTCGAGACCGTCGACGCCCTGACCGCACAGGGCATGCAGGTCGAGCAGGCGATCAACGAGTACGGGCCGGGCCAGCAGGAGATCTCGATCCGCCACACCCACGCCATGGGCGCCGCCGACAACCAGATGAAGTTCCGCGACACCGTCCGCGGCGTCGCCTCGCGCCGGGGGCTGCTCGCGTCGTTCGCGGCCAAGCCGTTCCCGGACGAGATCGGCAGCGGCGCCCACGTGCACTTCAGCCTGTGGGACCTCGAAGGTGGCCGCAGCCTGCTGTACGACGTCGACGAGCCCGGCGGGCTGTCAGCGATGGGCCGGCACTTCATCGCCGGCGTCGCCGAGCACCTGCCGGCTCTCACCGCACTGACCGTGCCCAGCTACAACTCCTTCCGACGCCTCAAACCCAGTGCCTGGGCGGCTGCCACCACGGCGTGGGGTTTCGACAACAAGGAGGCCGCGCTGCGGATCGCCTCGCCGTTCTTCCAGCGTGAGGAGCAGTCCTACAACATCGAGTACAAGGTGTCGGATCCGAGCGCGAACCCCTACCTCTCGCTCGGTGCGCTGATCGCCTGCGGCCTGGACGGCATCGAGCGCCGGCTCGAGCCGGGTGAGCCCTGCGAGCACGACCCGGCCACGATGTCCGCCGAGGACCTCGCGCGGGCCAAGGTGCGGCCGCTGCCCAGCAGCATGGACGCGGCCCTGGACGCCCTCGAGGCTGACGCGACCCTGATGGGCGCGCTGGGCCCGCTGCTCGGACGGTGCTACCTCGCGGTGCGTCGCTCCGAGGCGGCGACGTTCGCGAGCGAGGACCTGGACTTCGAGATCCGCCAGCACTTCTACCGGTTCTGACGTGCCGCCCACCATCGTCGACCTCAGCGACGTCGCAGTCGTCGACAACCACTGCCACGGGGTCGAGCGCGGTGCCGGCCGGGCGGACGTCGGCGCCTGGCGATCGCTGTTCAGCGAGTCCCCGGACCTGTCGATGCGCACCGAGGCGGTCGCCGACACCGTGTTCTACCAGCGGTTGATGACCGAGATGGCGCGGCACCACGGGGTCGCGGCGGGCGAGCAGGACGTCCTCACCGCTCGCGGTGCCTTCGGTGACGCCGACCTCGCGCGTCGGCTGTTCGCTGACGCGGGCGTCGGTGCGCTGGTCATCGACACCGGTTACCCGGACCCCGGCGTCTCGCTGCCGGTCGACGAGCTCGGCACCGAGGTGGCGCTGTTGCTCCGGCTCGAGCTCGAGATGCAGGACCTGGTCGCCGCGCTGCCGACGTACGACGACCTGGTGGGTGCCACGCGTGCCCACCTGATGGGCGCGCGCGGCCGGGGTTTCGTGGGTTTCAAGAGCATCGCCGGGTACCGCACCGGCCTCGACATCAGGCGGTGGTCCAGAGCCGAGGCGATCGCAGCGTTCAGCGAGGCCCGTCGCGAGGTCGAGCAGACTGGCTCGGTTCGGTTGGGACACAAGCCACTGCTCGACACCCTGCTGCACATCGCCTTCGAGGTGGCCGCGGCCCAGCAGCTGCCGGTGCAGTTCCACGTCGGGTACGGCGACCCCGACGCCGACCTGCGCTCGGCCCATCCGCTGCTGCTGCGCGACGTCCTCGAGGAGCGCGCCTACCGCGACATGCCGGTGGTCCTGCTGCACGGCTGCTGGCCGTTCTTCCGCGAGGGTGCCTACCTCGCGGCGGTCTACGGCAACGCCCACCTGGACCTGTCGTACGGCATCCCGTTCCTGTCGCGGCCCGAGATGCGGTCGATGACCCGTGCGGCGCTGGGTGCGGCACCGCTCAGCAAGCTGATGTACAGCTCGGACGGTGCGCGGGTGCCCGAGCTGCACTGGCTGGGTGCGCACGACGGACGGCGCCTGATCGGCGCGGCCCTCGGTGAGCTGGTCGACGACGGCGACCTCACCGCGGCCCAGGCCCGCCGCGGCGGCGAGCAGATGTTGCGCGACAACGCCCGGACGCTCTACGGCCTGGGCGGTGGCGAGTGAGCCTGCTGGCCGACAAGCGCGCCATCGTGACCGGCGCCGGTGGTGCGCTGGGCCGCGCCAGCAGCCTGCGGTTCGCGCTCGAGGGCGCCCGCGTCGCGGTGCTCGACCTGTCCGCCGACGCGGCGAACGAGACCGTCGACCTCGTCCGCGAGCAGGGCGGTGAGGCGCTGGCCCTGGTCGCCGACGTCCGCGACGAGGTGCAGGTGCGCGAGGCGGTCGACGCGGCGGTGCAGGCCTTCGGCGGCCTCGACGTGCTGTTCAACAACGCCGGGGTGATGCCCCACCAGGACGTCTCGTTCCTCGACGCCGACCTGTCGCTGTGGCGGACCATCAGCGACATCAACCTGCACGGCACCATGCTGTGCAGCAAGCACGCGGTCCCCCACATCGTCGCGGCGGGCGGGGGAGCGGTCGTCAACATGGGCTCGTTCCTCGCCGAGCTGGGGTGCCGGATCCCCCAGGACGCCTACGCCGCCAGCAAGGGCGCCGTCCGTGCGCTGACCCGGTCGATGGCCGTGCAGCTCGGTCACCAAGGGGTGCGCGTCAACGCCGTCGCACCCGGGCCGGTCCTGACTGCGCACGTCGAGGCGTTCTTCCCCGACCCGCAGGCCCGGCAGCTGCGGCTCGATCGCATCCCCCTGGGCAGGTTCGGCCGGCCCGAGGACGCCGCCGGGCTGGCCTGCTTCCTGGCCTCGGACGACGCCTCGTGGATCACCGGCCAGACGGTCGTCCTCGACGGTGGAATCTCCAGCAACTACCTCTGACACCCATTCCCGAAGGGACGACGCCATGTGCAGGCTGCTCGGTTCGGTCTCGCGCGCACCGGTCACCGTCGACGAGGTGCTCGGTGCGGGCCGCGAGGCGTTCCTCGAGCTCGCCTGCAAGCACGGCGACGGCTGGGGGTACGCCTTCAGCGAGCACCCCGAGCACGTCGAGGTGCACAAGTCGCCCGACTCGGCGCGTGAGAACGCGGCCTTCGCGGAGCTGGCCGCCGGCCGCGCCGCCCGGGCGGCGCTCACGCACCTGCGATGGGCGACCCTGGGCCTGGGGTTGTCAGCGGAGAACACCCACCCCTTCACCGACGGTCGGATCGCATTCGCGCACAACGGATCCATCGACCCGCCGGAGTCCCTCGACGCGCTGATCGCCCCCGATCTGATGGACCGCCGAGCGGGCACCACCGACAGCGAGCGCTACTTCCTCGCGCTGCTGTCGCGTCTGGCCGAGCAGGACGAGGTCGACGCCCTGGTGACCACCCTCGCCGACGTCACGTCCCTGCCGGGGGGTGCGAAGAGCCTGAACTGCATGCTCCTGACATCAAGCGCGTTGTACGCCGTGTGCAGCTACGACCCGGCGTCGTACGAAGAGCCGGACTACTACCCGCTCCTGTACCGCGCGGACGCCGATACCGTGGTGGTCGCCTCGACGGGGTGGACCGACAGCGCCGGTTGGACGACGCTCGGCAACGGCCAGATGCTCGTCGTCGACCGCGAGACGCTGACGACGTCGGTCGTCGCCGTCGCCACGCCGGTGCCAGCGGGGGCGGTGACCCGATGAAGGGGGACGTCACGGTGGCGCAGCCACGACGAGCCAGCGACCAGGCGTACGAGATCCTGCTCGAGATGATCCTCGACCTGCGGATCCCGCCTGGCTCGGTCCTCAACGAGCAGCAGCTCGCCGGCGAGATCGGCCTGGGACGGATGCCGGTGCGCGAGGCCGTGGCGCGTCTCGCCGGTGACCGCTTCATCACGGTGATGCCTCGTCGCGGCACCGTCGTCACGGCGCTGAGCCTGGACGACGTGCTCGACATGTTCGAGGCGCGCGAGGCCATCGAGTGCGGCGTGGCGCACATCGCCGCGCGGCGGGCCAGTGACGACGACATCGCCCGGCTGCGGGTGCTCATCGGCGCCGCCGACCACGCGAGGGACGAGGCGGCGGCTGAGGACTACCTGCACGACGACCACGAGATCCACCTGTTCCTCGTGCGGATGATCAGAAACAGCCTGCTGCAGGACGCTGCCGAGCGACTGCTGCAGCACAACCTGCGGTTCTGGCGGTCCTACTGGGCGACGCACCCCGCCCAGAACTCGAGCATGCTCTCGCACACCGAGCTGCTGGAGGCCATCGAGGCGCGCGACCCCGAGGCCGCCGAGCAGGCGATGCGCAACCACATCGTCGCCTCGCGCCAGATGCTGCAGTCGGTCTTCTGACGGTGCGCGTGACGCGGGTGCTTTCAGTGCCGGTGCAGGGCGGCTTCTTCACCGACGACCAGGCAGCGATCCGGGCCGGTGCCGAGCGGGACGGTTTCGGGTACGTCGGGCCGCCGGTGACGCGGGGCTTCACCCGGGTGCGGCAACCCGCTCAGGCGCTGTCGGTGCTGCTCGAGCTGGACGACGGCCAGGTGGCGCACGGGGACTGCGCCGCAGTGCAGTACGCCGCCGTCGGTGGTCGCGATCCGGTCTTCTCGGCGGCGGAGGCGGCCCACGTCGTCGAGACGGTCGTTGCCCCGGTGCTGGCGGGGCGCGAGCTCACGACGTACCCCGACCTCGCACACGAGCTCGATGCGATCCAGGTGGGCGGTGCGCCGCTGCACACCGCGATCCGGTACGGCGTCAGCCAGGCCGCGCTGGACGCCGTCGCCCGCGCACGGCGGGTGACCATGGCCGAGGTGGTGCGCGACGACTACGCCACCGGCGTCGACCTGCGGCCCGTCGGGGTGTTCGCCCAGTGCGGGGACGAGCGCTACGACAACGTCGACAAGATGGTGCTGCACGCCGTGGACGCCCTGCCGCACGGGCTGGTCAACGCCGTGGCCGACAAGGTGGGGGCGGACGGCGAGCTGCTCGTGGACTACGTCCGCTGGGTGCGCCGGCGGGTGGTCGCCCTGCGTGCGGACGCGTCGTACCGCCCGGTGCTGCACCTCGACGTCTACGGCACGATCGGGTTGGCCTTCGGCGGCGACGTGGACCGCATGGCGGACTACCTGCTGCACCTGGAGTCCGTAGCGGCTCCGCTGCCCCTGCGGGTCGAGCACCCGCTCGACGCCGGCAGTCGATCGGCCCAGATCGCCGCGATGGTGGCGCTGCGCCGCGCTGTGCGCGCTCGTGGGGGGCGGGTGCAGCTCGCGGTGGACGAGTGGTGCAACACCGTCGATGACGTTGCGGCGTTCGTCCAAGCCGGGGCCGCCGACGTCGTCCACGTCAAGGTGCCCGACCTCGGGGGGTTGGGCAACACCGTCACGGCGCTGATGTCGTTGCGCCGCAATGGCGTCATGGCCTACTGCGGAGGCAGCGCCACCGAGACCGATCGGTCGGCGCAGGTGACCGCCCACGTGGCCATGGCCTGCGGTGCCGACCAGGTGCTGGCCAAGCCGGGCATGGGTGTCGACGAGGGAATCATGATCGTGCGCAACGAGATGTCCCGGGTGCAGGCGCTGGCGGAGTCGCGCTAGCCGGATGTTCCCGGGGTCACGTCGCGTGCCACGATGGCGTCGTGTTGCCTGCAGACCGTCATGTTCACAGCGAGTGGTCCTGGGACGCATCCAGCGGTTCGATGGAGCAGACCTGCGCACGCGCCGTGGCACTGGGGCTGCCTGCCGTCGCGTTCACGGAGCACGTCGACTACGACGGGTGGCCTGTGCTCCGTGCAGACCTTCACGGCAGCGAACATCTCCTCCCGTACTACTCCGACGGCGTGCTGACGCCCGCGCCACTGGACCTTGACGGCTACCTCGCCTGCGTCGCGACCTGTCGCGAACGGTTCCCAGGCCTTCGGATCATCACCGGCGTGGAGCTGGGCGAGCCGCACTGGCACGCAGAGCAGGCCGAAGCGCTGGTGGCTGCTGGCGGTTTCGATCTGGTCCTCGGCTCGCTGCACGGCCTCAGGCACGACGGCCAGTTCTCTGAAGTGGCACAGCTGCTGAAGGCCCGGGATGCCGACGACGTGATCCGGGAGTACCTGGCGGAGACCGCGCGGTTGATCACCGACTGCCAGACCTTCTCAGTACTGGCACACGTCGACTACCCCGTCCGCTACTGGGCGCAGCACGTGAGCAGTGGCCCGTTTGATCCCAGCCGCTTCGAAGAGCAGTACCGATACGTACTGACTCTGCTCGCGGCCAGCGGTCGGGCGCTGGAGATCAACACACGCCTGAGTCCGTTTCCAGAGATCGTCCGGTGGTGGCGAGAGGTGGGCGGCGAAGTCATCACCTTCGGCAGCGATGCGCACTTGCCGTCGGCGGTGGCGAACGGTTTCGGTGCCGCTGCGGCGATAGCCGAGGCTGCAGGGTTTCGCCAGGGGCGCGATCCTTTCGACGTCTGGCACTGCATCACGATGTAGGTGCGGCCGCGTTGCTCTCGGTGATGGACTGTTGCTCAAAGTGGCTCTTCACAATCGAGGGTGTAGCCGTGGTCTGAACCCGCCGGTCTCCAGGAGTGATCTGGCGATGTAGTTGGTGAGGTTGCGAAACCCCAGGGCGGATCCGCGTAGGTGTTCCAG
>JBKJTJ010000277.1:0-15608 GCA_046590855.1 Actinomycetota bacterium | reverse complement strand
CGGGGGCGACGGGGCAGTCGCCGCACAGGGACTTGGCGAGCACGACGTCCGCCGGGGACTCGGCGAACCACAGCTCCGTGCCGCAACCGCGACGCGGAGCTGTGGTTCGCCGAGTCCCCGGCGGACGTCGAGCTCGCCAAGTCCCTGTGCGGCGACTGCCCCGTCGCCACCGCCTGCCTCGCCGGTGCCCTCGAGCGCCGCGAGCCGTGGGGGGTCTGGGGCGGGCAGCTGCTCGTCCAGGGCGCCGTCGTGGCGCGCAAGCGGCCCCGCGGCCGTCCCCGCAAGTGCGAGGTTGCCGCGTGATCACCGCCGGCGCCCTGATCCCCACCCCACCCAGCACCCTTCGACCGATCACCCTCAGGAGCACTCCGATGCACCAGCTCATGCACGCCGACCTCGCCAGAGCACATCTGCACGAACGACTGGCCGACGCGGAACGACAACGGCTCGCCGCCTACGTCGTCCGCGTCGCCAAGGCTCGTCGCGCCGCCCGGCGCGCCGAGCGGGCCCGCGAGCAGGCGCAGCTGCGTCTTCGCCTGCTGACCAGCTGACCCGACCCGCCGGCCCGCCCCCGCGTCACGCCCCCGCGTCACGCCCTCGTCGTCACGCCCTCGTCGTCACGCCCTCGTCGTCCCGGCTTCGTCGATCGCGGGGGCACCCCACTCCGTTCCCAGTGGAGAGGGGTGCCTCCGCGATCAACCCGGTGCGTAGTGATCGCACCCAGGGTGGGTCGCGGGGCCCCGACGGGTGGCCGGCGCGCGTCTGCGCGGCGGACGGGGTGAGAGGCTGGACGGCGTGCCCCACCCCCTCGACGACGCGCTCGCCCTGGTGGCCACCGCCGTGCTCGACGACACGGCGCTCGTGCGGGCCGTCGCATCGGGACGTCGGCGCGGCCGCCGTCCCAGCCACCGCCGGGTCGAGCTGCGCTACGTCGACCTGGCTGCCGGACGCCGGCTGCAGATCACCGCCTACGACGACCAGCAGGCCCACACCCGCAACCTGGCGCCCGGGGACGACGCCCGCGCCGCCCTCGACGAGCTGCTGGCCGAGCCGTTCGGCAACTGGCACCTGGACACCCTGGACGCCACCGTGCAGCTGCGGGTCACCAAGAAGGGCGAGGCGCTGGTGCACACCGCACCGCGCTCGCGCGACCTGGGCGACGACGCACCCCGGGCGCACGACCGCACCAAGCCGCGGCTGCTCGACCCCGCCGACCCCGTGCTGCGGGTGATCGGCATCGCCGACCAGCAGGGGCGGATCAAGCCGACCCGGCAGGCCAAGTACCGCCAGGTCGAGGAGTTCCTGCGGTCGCTGGACTCCGCGGTGGCCGCGGCGCTCGAGGTGGGGGCCCTGCCCGAGATCACCGCCGAGCGACCCCTGCGCGTCACCGACCTGGGCTGCGGCAACGCCTACCTGACCTTCGCGGCGTTCGCCCACCTCACCGGCGGCCGGGGTATGGCGGTGCGGATGGTCGGGGTCGACGTCCGGCCCCAGTCGCGCGAGCGCAACACCGCGCTGGCCGCCGAGCTGGGCTGGGGCCCGCTCACCTTCGTCGAGGGCACGATCGCGGACGCCGACCCCGCAGGCCCGCTCGGCGGAGACCCGGACGTCGTGCTGGCGCTGCACGCCTGCGACACCGCCACCGACGAGGCCCTGGCCCGGGCGGTGGGCTGGCGCTCAGCGGTCGTGCTGGCCGCGCCGTGCTGCCACCACGACCTGCAGGCCCAGCTGCACGAGGTGGGGGCCCCCTCGCCGTTCGGCCTGGTCACCCGGCACGGGATCTTGAGCGAGCGGCTGGCCGACGTGCTGACCGACGCCGCCCGGGCCGCGATCCTGCGCCAGCGCGGCTACCGGGTCGAGGTGATCCAGTTCGTCGAGGCGGGCGACACCCCGCGCAACGTCCTGCTGCGGGCGGTGCGCACCGACGCGCCGCCCTCGCCGGACGTGCAGGCCCAGTACGACGACCTCGTGGGTACCTGGAACGTCCGCCCAGCCCTGGCCCGGATGCTGGGCTGACTGCGCAGGCTTGAGCTGACCGGCGGGGTCAGAGCGGCGCGGGGGTGAAGCCGGGCAGGTTGCGGGCCAGGATGTCGCGGCCGGCGACCTCGCCCTCGAGCTGGCAGAGCACGCCGATGCCGCCGAGCCAGACTCGGTGGATCAGCATGTACTGCGGCGGCAGGTTCAGCTTGAGCCCGACACCCCACTGCGGGCGGCGCGGGTCGTTGATGTGCGCGAAGACCCCGCGCAGCCACTCGCGGCTGAACCGGAAGGTGTCGGTGCGCGCCGGCTCGAGGAACGGCGAGAGGTAGTCCAGCAGCATCGGTCCGTCGACGCTGATCGAGGACTTGATGAACCCGTCCTCGCGCAGCCCGGCGACCACGGCCTCGTCGTCCCCGTCCAGGGCCTTGGCCAGCAGCGACCCCAGGTGGGGCGGCAGGCCGTCCGGCAGCCGGTTGACAGCGCCGAAGTCCAGGACGCCGAGGCGCCCGTCGGGGGTGAGCCGGAAGTTGCCGGGGTGCGGGTCGGCGTGCAGCAGGCCGCTGCGCTGGGGCCCCACCACGAGGAACTCGAGGTAGAGGCGGGCGGCCGCGTCGCGCTCGGCCTGGGTGCCGGCGGTGATGACCTTCGACAGCGGCAGCCCCTCGAGCCACTCGCTGACGATCACGTGCTCCGAGCTGGCGACGACTTTCGGCAGGGCGAAGTCGGGGTCACCCTCGAAGGCCTTGGCGAACTGCTTCTGCGAGGCGGCCTCGAGCGTGTAGTCGAGCTCCTCGGCGACCCGACGCTTCAGCTCGTCCATGATCGGCTTGATGTCGATGCCGGGGATCCAGCTGGCCGAGAGCCGAGCCACCCGGGCGACCTGGTTGATGTCGGAGATCAGCGCGGGGCCGGCGCCGGGGTACTGCACCTTCACGGCGACCGGCCGCCCGTCCTTCCAGACCGCCCGGTGCACCTGGCCGATGGACGCCGCCGCCGCAGGCTTGTCGTCGAAGCTGGCGAACTTGCGCCGCCACTGGACGCCGAGCTCGGCCGCCAGCACCTTGTGCACGGCGGCGGCGGGCAGCGGGGGAGCGGAGTCCTGCAGCTTGGTCAGCGTGGCGCGATAGGGCGCGGCCATCTCCTCGGGCAGCGCGGCCTCGAAGATGCTCATGGCCTGGCCGAACTTCATGGCGCCGCCCTTGAGCTCCCCGAGCACCTTGAACATCTGCTCGGCGGTGCGCGCCTGCACCTCGGCCGCGACCAGCTCGGCGGGCCGGCCGCCGACCCGCCGGCCGAAGCCCAGGGCGGTGCGTCCGGCGAACCCCAGGGGCAGGGTCGCCAGCTTGGCCGTCCGGGTCACCGCCTTGCGGGGGAGGTCGCTCACGGGTCCATCATCGGCCACCGGCTCGGGCCGCGCGCAGGTGACCCGCTCATCGGCGCGGTCGAGCCCGCAGCTGGTGGCAGGCGGGCGCAGCCGCAGCCCGGGTGCGGCGGCCAGGGCCGACGTCGCACCGCACCGTTCGGCAGGCTGATCTCGAGCGTGCGCCCGACGGCATCCGGCACGACCGGCCGGCCGGGGTGGGCGCCGTCGAGCTCGGCCAGCACCTGCAGCGCCGCCAGACCGGCCGCCGCGGTGCACAGCGCCGACTCGCCCACCGGCGCCGGAGGCCCACGCCGGCCCAGCAGCTGGGCGACCAGGTGCGGCCAGGCGGGGTCGCGGTCGCGGCGGTGCAGGTCGAGGCACCGCAGGCAGGCGCTGCGCCCGGGCCGCACCAGCGGGCCGACCACGACGCGGTCGGGGCTGACGACGACGGCCAGGTGCGGGACGTCGCGGCGCACCAGGTCGTCACCGACCCGCGAGTCCAGGACGTCGGCACCGACGAGCACGGCGAGGTCGGGGCCGGCGTCCGCCCCGCCCACCCCGGTGACCTCCGCCCGCGGCGCCACCTCGGGCCAGGTGCGGCCGACGTCTGTCCGGGCGGCGCCGGCCGGCAGGACGTCACCGGCGCGCACCCGGCCGGCGGCGCGCAGGCTGACCCGGCCGACGCCGGTGGCCAGCAGCGTCGCCGCCAGAGCCGCAGCGAGGCGACCGCCGCCCTCGACGGTGACGTGCCGCCGGCCCCGGGCGGCGACCAGCCGCAGGCCGTCGGTGTCGTGCACCAGCGACCAGGCGTCGGCGTCCGGCGCGAGGCGTTCTCGGGCCACCTCGCCGAGCCGGGTCAGGTCCGCGCGGTCGGCGACCGGCGACGTCACGTCGTCCAGGATCAGCCGGCAACGGCCGAGGACGTCGATCAGCTCGGCCAGCCGCCGGTGCCCGACGCGGTGGCGGGCAGCCAGCTGACGCAGCTGGTCGAGGTCGTGCGCGCCGTCCAGGGCACCGATCACGGCCTCGTCGCCCGGGCGCACCCCGGCCAGGACCACACCGGGCCCGGGTGCGAGACCGACCTGCAGCGTCGTGGGGTCGCGCCAGGCGCGCGGCAGCCCCGGTCGCAGGCGGGGGCGGGCAGGCACGCCGCGAGCGTCGCAGAACCGCCTGGGCCGGCGCCCCGGTCGTCCACAGGGACGCCGAAGGGCGGCCCGCCGCAGCGGACCGCCCTTCGGGTACGGCTGGTGTCCGGGTCAGGCCTTGCCGAGGATCCGGTTCAGGTTGGTGCCGCAGATGGGGCACTTGCCCTTGGCCATGCGTCGGCCGTTGGTCTCGACGACGTTGCCGGTGGCGTCGCGCTTCTCCTTGCACTTCACGCAGTAGAAGCTGCCCGTGTAGGTCTCGACGGTCTCGGCCATGAGTTCTCCTCAGTGTCTGTGCGGGTCGTCGGTGGGGTCGTTACCGCGGTGGCGCAGGCGCTCACCTGCAGTCGAACCGAGCAGGAGGACCGGATGCCCTCGTGCTCACCGAGCGCCGCCACCATAGACCAGGAGCACGACCGCGTGCAGGATCTGCTCACCGGCGCCGGTTGTCGGACCCGATGGGTACGGTGCCGGGATGGACCCGCAGATCGAGGTGCGCCGCAGCGCACGGCGCCGCCGCACGGTGAGCGCCTACCGCGAGGACGGACGCACGATCGTGCTCATCCCGGCCGGTTTCACCCGCCGCCAGGAGCAGGAGTGGGTCGCGACGATGGTCGCCCGCCTGGAGGCCAAGGACCGCCGCACCCGGCCCAGCGACGCCGAGCTCGCCGAGCGGGCGGCCGCGCTCTCGCGCGCCCACCTGGGCGGCCTGGCCCGCCCCACGAGCGTGGCCTGGGTCGACAACCAGCGCTCCCGGTGGGGGTCCTGCACCCCCTCGCAGGGCACCATCCGGGTCAGCTCGCGGCTGCGGCAGATGCCCTCGTGGGTGCTGGACTACGTGCTCGTGCACGAGCTGGCGCACCTGCTGCAGCCCAGCCACGGCCCGCGGTTCTGGGCTCTGGTCAGCGCCTACCCACGCACCGAGCGGGCTCGGGGGTTCCTCGAGGGCTTCTCGTCCGGCGCGCGCGAGCCGGGGGTCGGTGACGAGGGTGACGTGGACGGAGGTGACGAGGGTGACGTCGACGAGGGTGACGTCGGGGCTGGGGACGACCCCGGTCCGGGCCAGGGGGCGTTCGAGCTGGAGGATGCGCACGACCTAGGGTCCAGGGCGTGAGCACCCCCGCAGCCCCCGTCCTGACCGCCTCGGCCGTGCACGACGCCATCCGGTACGCCGACACCTGGCTGGCGCACCGCCGGCACGCGCTGCACGTGCCCGGCGTCCAGGCCGCCGTCTGGTTCGGCGACGCGCTGGTGCTCTCCAGCGCCCACGGCGTCGCCGACGTCCGCAGCGGGGCGGCGCTGACCCCCGAGCACCTGTTCCGGATCGCCTCGCACTCCAAGACGTTCACCGCCGTGGCCGTGCTTCAGCTGGTCGAGTCCGGTCGGCTGCGCCTGGACGACACCGCGGCCACCTGGCTGCCGTTCCTCACCGGCTCGCCGATCGCCGACGTCTGCGTGCGCGAGATGCTGAGCCACTCGGGCGGGGTGGTGCGCGACGGCGCCGACAGCGACCACTGGCAGCTGGCGCGCCCGTTCCCCGACGCCGCGGCGCTGCGCGCGATCGCCCTGGACGACGCCGCCGTCCTGCCGGCCAACGAGCGGTTCAAGTACTCCAACATCTCGTACTCGCTGCTGGGGATGGTGATCGAGGCGGTCACCGGCAGCACCTACGCCGACCACGTCATCCGCACCGTCGTCGAGCCGCTCGGGCTGGTGCGCACCGGGCCTGAGCTCGACCCGCAGCGGCTCGGGGAGTACGCGGCCGGCCACAGCGCGCTGGCCTACGCCGACGAGCGCCTGGTGATCGAGCACGTCGACACCGCCGCGATGGCGGCGGCCACCGGCTTCTACAGCACCGCGGCCGAGACCGTGGCCTACGCAGCGGCGCACTTCGCCGGCGACGACCGGCTGCTGGGCGAGCCGGCCAAGCGACTCATGCGCCGGCCCGAGGTCGAGGTGGGCGGTGACGACGGCCACTACGGCCTCGGCTTCGCCATCGAGGACATCGGCGGACGCCGGGTCGTCGGGCACGGCGGGGGCTACCCCGGCCACATCACCCGCACCGTGCTCGACCCGACGGCGCGGCTGGCCGTGTCGGTGTTCACCAACGCCATCGACGGGCCCGCCCACGCGCTCGCCCGTGGCCTGGTCAAGCTGGTCGACCTCGCCGCCCGGGTCGAGGCCGAGCCCGCGCCGACGGTGGCGACCGAGGTGCTCGACCGGTACGTCGGCCGGTTCGCGAACCTCTGGGGCGTGGTCGACGTCGTCCGGTTCGGCACTCACCTGCTGGCGCTGGACCCAGGCGCCGACGACCCGACCGCAGCGCCGACGCGGCTGGTGCTCGAGGACGACGCCACCCTGCGGGTCACCGAGACCGGTGGGTACGGCGCCCCGGGCGAGAGCCTGCGTTACAGCTTCGGTGCGGACGGCGGGGTGCAGCGGGTGCAGGGGCTGGGTGGCGCCACCTGGTACCCGATCGAGGCGTTCACCGCCGCGATGGCCCGCCGCTCGGTGGTCGACCTGGCCGGTGGCGGCGCGATGCTCCGCCAGTGATGGCCTGCGGTCAGCGCAGGACGGCGCCCAGCTGGTCGAGCCGCTCGCGCAGATCGGGCACGGCCGTGGCAGGCAGCTGGTCGACCGGCCACCAGGCGACGTCGAGGCTCTCGTCGCTGACGAGCGGCAGCCGGTCGCCGGGCGCGATCGCGACGTACGTGACGTCCAGGTGCTCGCGGCAGCGACCGAAGGCGGCTGACAGCTCGTGACGGTGCAGCCCCACGGGGTCGGGGCGCAGGTCCAGGTCGGCCAGGCCTGACTCCTCGGTGGCCTCGCGCAGCGCGCCACCCGCCAGCGTGCGGTCGTCGGCCTCGAGGTGGCCGCCGAGCTGCACCCAGAACCCCCCCTTGCGGTGCAGCGTGAGCAGCACGTGCGTGTGGCTAGGGTCCAGGACGAAGCAGCTGGCGGTCAGGTGCGCGGGCGGTCCCTCGCGCCAGATGCCGTCCGGGTGCTCGGCGAGGTGGCTCAGGTACTGCTCGCGCAGGCCCAGCTGGTCGCCGTCGACGGCCTCGTAGGCGGTGAGCACCGCCACCGCGTCCGCGTGCAGGCTCACGGGGCGGGGTCGGTTCCAGGGTCGGTGCCAGGGTCGGCGTCAGGGCGCTCGTCCAACAGCGCCGCGATCTCGGCGTCGACCTGCGCGGACTGCGCCTCGGCCGCCAGGCGGCGCTCGGTGTAGCCGACCGGGTCGTCCAGGTCCTCGGCGGTCGGCATCAGGTCGGGGTGCGCCCACACGCCGTCGCGAGCCGAGATGCCACGGGACGCCTCGATGACGGTCCACAGCGCCGCGGCGTCGCGCATCCGTCGCGGTCGCAGCTCGAGCCCGACCAGTGCGGCGAACGTGTGCTCGGCCGGGCCGCCGGTCGCACGGCGCCGGCGGACCGTCTCGCGCAGGGCGTCCGCGTGCGGCAGCTGGCCGGCGGCGGCCGTGACGACCACCTCGACCCAGCCTTCGACCAGCGCGAGCGCCGTCTCGAGCCGGTGCAGGGCCGCGGTCTGCGCTGGGGTGTTCTGGGGCTCGAACAGCCCCTCGGACAGCGCCTGCTGGATGGACGCCGGGTCGCTGGGGTCGGCCCCGCGCACGGCCTCCTCGATCCGGCCGGTGTCGATGACGATGCCGCGCGCGTACGCCTCGACGGCGCCGAGCAGGTACGGCCCGAGCCACGGCACGTGCGCGAACAACCGCGCCCGGGCCGCCTCGCGCAGGGCCAGGTACAGGCGCACCTCGTCGGCTGGCACGTCCAGGCCCTCGCCGAACGCGGTCACGTTGGCCGGCAGCAGCACCACCGTGCCGTCGTCGACGAGCGGCAGACCGACCTCGGTGCCGCTGACCACCTCGGTGGCCAGGGCGCCCATCGCCTGACCCAGCTGCAGGCCGAAGACCGACCCGCCGACCTGGCGCATCATCGCCTCGGCCGACCCCATCATCGCCGCCATCTCGGGCGGCGCCTGGCTCTGCAGCTGCTGGGTCATCGCCGTGGTCATGGCGGTCGAGACGCTCGTGGCCACGGGTTCGACCAAGCGCCTCCAGACCGCCAGGGTGCCCTCGACCCACTCGGCGCGGCTCCAGGCCAGGGCGCGGGTGGTGGCCGCCGGCAGCGTGGTGCGCTCCTCGAGCCAGACGTCGGCGAGCCGGACGGCGTCCTCGACGGCCCGTCGCTCGGCAGCGCCGATGCTGCTGTCGCCGTGCTCGGCGACGGCCTGGCGGGCCATGTCGGTGGCCAGCGCCCAGTTGACCGGGCCGCCGTCGCCCGGGGTCGCGAGCATCCGCTGCACCTGGCCGATCATCGCCGTGAGCTGCGAGGGGTCGACCGGTCCGACGCCGGCGGCCTCCATCGCCTTGGCCAGCTCGTCCGCGCCGCCGGGGCCCATCAGCTGACCGAGCATCTCGGCCATCGCGTCCGGCAGCTGCGGCTGGTCCCGGTCGTCGTCCCCGTCACCGCCGTCGTTCGGTCCAAAACCCATCGGCCGCCCGCTCACGTCGTCTCACTCCACCCTGGTGCTGACAAGATGCCCTTGCCGGACATCCACCGTACTGACCAACAGCGGGAGGTCGACGTGAGTTCCCCCGCCCGCTCGCGGGCCCGCCGCGCGGCGCTCGCCCCGAGCGGCCCGACGGTCGCGGTCACCGGCGCGGCGAGCGCTCTCGGCGCGCTGGTCACCGAGCGGCTGGTCGCCCGCGTCGGCGCCGAGGTGGGCCGGGTGCTCGCGGTCGACACGGTGCGCGGCGCCGCGACCGGCGCGACGTGGCGGGTCGGTGCCCTCGACACCCCGGCGGTCGCCGACCTGCTGCGCGGGGCGGACGTCGTCGTGCTGCTCGCCCCGGCCGTCGACCTGCAGTCGACGCTGACGACGCCGGTCGCCGAGCGCCGTGAGCGCATCGTGCGCCGGGCCCAGGCGGTCACCACCGGTGCCGCGGCGGTCGGGGCTCGCCGCCTGGTCGCCGTCACCAGCGCGATGGTGCTGATCTCCAGCGACCTCGCGAGCGACCCCGGACCGATGCCGCTGTCGGACGACGCACCCGTCGTCGCGCTGCCGGACGCCGGCGCCGTCGGTGACCTGGTCGAGGTCGAGCAGGTGCTCGCCCGGGTGCCGCGCGCCCACCCCGGGCTCGCGGTCACCGTCCTTCGCCCGGCCGCGCTGGTCGGCCCGGACGTCGACACCGTGGTCAGCCGGCACTTCGAGGCGCCGCGTCTGCTGGCCCTGCGTGAGAGCGAGATGACGTGGCAGTTCTGCCACGTCGACGACCTCGCCGAAGCGGTGGCGGTCGCCGTCGCCGCCGAGCTGGACGGCTCGCTCACGGTGGCGTCGCCGGGCGCCATGTCCCAGCCCGAGATCGAGACGCTGTCGGGCATGCGGCGGGTCGAGCTGACCCAGGCGATGGCGTTCAGCACCGCCGAGCGCCTGCACCGCATCGGCGTCCTGCCGGCGCCGGCCAGCGACCTCACCTACGTCGTGCGGCCCTGGGCGGTCTCGTCGCAGCGCCTCAGCGCGGCTGGATGGTCACCGGCGTACGACAACCAGACGTGCCTGGGCGTGCTGCTGGACCAGGTGAGCGGCCACCACGCGGTGGCCTCGCGGCGCCTGGACCGCAAGGACGCGGCCCTGGGCGCCGCCGGTGCCGCCGTGGCGTTGGTCGGCACGGCGGCGATCGTGCGGCGACGACGCCGCCGGGACGGAGGGTCATGAGCGAGCGAGTGCGTCTGACGGCGGTGCGTGAGACACCGCTGTCGGTGGACGAGGTGCTGGCCGCGGTCGCCGACCCCGCGGCGGGGGGCACGTGCGTGTTCGTCGGCGCGGTGCGCGACGAGGACGGCGAGCGGGCGGTCAGCGCCCTGGCCTACTCGGCGCACCCGACGGCCGCGGCGCAGCTGCGTGAGGTGGCCGAGGCCGTGGGCGAGCGGCACGCGGTGACTGCCCTGGCGGCGACCCACCGGGTCGGCGACCTCGCGATCGGCGACCTGGCCGTGGTGGTCGCCGTCAGCGCGCCGCACCGGGCCGAGGCGTTCGCCGCGGCCCGCGACCTGATCGACACCCTGAAGTCCACCGTGCCGATCTGGAAGCACCAGCAGTTCGACGACGGCGACGACGAGTGGGTGGGGCTGCCGTGAGGGCGCCGGTTACCCTCGTGAGGTGCAGCCCCATGCGGTCGACGTCCTGGCCCCGCCTGCCGCGCCCGAGCGGCTGACCCCTCGCTCGACGACGATGCTGGTGTCGGGTTTCCTCGCCCTGGTCATCGGCGCAGTCATCGCCCTCGTGCCGGCCCCCTACGCCATCTACGCCCCCGGGCCGGTGACCAACGTGCTCGGTGTGGTCGGGTCCACACGGCTGATCAGCATCAGCGGGGCGCCGACGTACCCGGCCAAGGGCACCCTCGACATGACCACCGTGTCGGTCTACGGCGGCCCCGGGCGCACGCTGCGGCTGCCGCAGGTGCTGCAGGCGTGGCTGTCGCGGACGCAGGCGGTGCTGCCGCAGGACGAGGTGTTCCCGCCCGGCCAGACCGCGGCCCAGGTGAGCACCGAGAACGCCGCCGAGATGTCGGACTCCCAGAGCAGCGCCACGGCGGCTGGCCTGCGCGAGGCTGGGCTCGTCGTCCCCGAGACGGTGACCATCGCCGAGGTGAGCGGCACGGCGCCCGCGGCCTCGGCGCTGAAGGCGGGGGACGTCATCACCGGTGTCAACGGGGTGGACGTCGTCGACTCGGCGGCCGTGCGGGCAGCGGTCAGCGCTCTCGAGCCGGGCGCACCCGTCACCGTCACGGTCCGTCGCGCCGGCACGAGCGTGCAGGAACGCACCAGCACCACCAGCCAGGACGGCCGCACGATCCTCGGCGTCGGACTGGCCCCGACGTTCCGGTTCCCGGTCGACGTCACGTTCGCGACCCGTGACGTCGGCGGGCCGAGCGCCGGGATGATGTTCGCGCTGGGGATCTACGACCTGCTGACCCCCGGGGAGCTCACCGGCGGGGTCCAGGTCGCCGGCACCGGCACGATCGACGCCGCCGGGGTCGTCGGCCCGATCGGCGGCATCGCCCAGAAGCTGGTGGGCGCGAGGTCCGCTGGCGCGCGGTGGTTCCTCGCGCCAGCCTCGAACTGCGACGGGGTCGTCGGCAACGTCCCGGACGGGCTGCGTGTGGTCCGGACGGCGTCGCTGCACGAGTCCCGGCTCGCGCTGCAGGCCATCGCCGCGGGCCAGGGCGCATCGCTGCCGACCTGCCGCTGACGCCGCGCTACTCCAGGGTCGCCCGCAGGGCGGAGACCAGACCCGGTACCAGGTCGGGACCGACGGCGACCGACCCCGCCTCGTCGTGGCCGCGCTGACGGATCGCGCACTGCTGGGCGCCCTCGCGCAGCACCGCGGCCAGGATCCGCACGTCCTGGCGCTGCGGGTGCGCAGCGAGGTGGTCGATCGCCGCGGCGCCGTCCTGTGGCAGGTCGCGCTCGGCGTCCGGCGGCACCACGAGGCGCTCGACGCACAGCGCGACCCCGTCGACCTCCGGCCCCCACGCGAGCTGGCCGAGCACCGACTCGATCGAGGACGTCGGCGCGAGGCCGTCCTGCTCGACGGCGGTCAGGTGCTCGGGGTCGGCCACCGACATCGCCACGGACTGGGGGTCCAGGTGGGCGCGCAGGCCCGGCTCGCGCTCGAGCAGCGCCGCGGTGCGCACCAGGGCGAACAGCCGCGGGGGCTGGTCCCAGCCCTGCTGGGCGACGTGCCGCTCGGTCTCCAGGACGGCTCGGGTCAGGGTCTGGCTCACGCGCCCATGGTGCCGCACCGGTCCGGTCGGTCGGGAACCAGTGGAGCCGCCGGTAAGTTGACGCCAGGGATGCGCCGTCGCACATCCCGATGACGGCGTGAGAGGAACGGCGTGAGCTTCAACCCGACCTGGGGTCGACGTCAGGGACCTGGGCGCCCGGTGGTGCCCCCGCGTCGTCGGGGCGCGCTGCTGCCGACGCTGGTGGTCGTCGCCGTCCTCGTGGTGCTGCTGGTGATCGGCATCCGGCTGTGGGTCGACCTGCTGTGGTTCCAGTCGGTGGGGTTCAGTCAGGTCTTCACGACCACCCTGGGGGTGCGCGCGCTGCTGTTCGTCGTCGGGGCGCTGCTGGCCGGCGGCTCGGTGGCGCTGAGCCTGTCGCTCGGCTACCGCACGCGACCGATCTACGCACCGGTCTCGCCCGAGCAGGCCAGCCTCGACCGCTACCGCGAGCAGGTCGAGCCCCTGCGGCGGCTCGCGACCATCGTCATCCCGATCGCGATCGGCCTGATCGCCGGTGCGACCACCTCGCAGGCGTGGCGGGTCGTGCTGCTGTGGGCGAACCGCACGCCGTTCGGGGTCCGCGACCGCCAGTTCAACCTCGACGCCGGGTTCTTCGTCTTCACCCTGCCGCTGCTGCGGTTCGTGCTCGGTCTGCTGGTGGCCTGCGTGGTGCTGTCGGCCATCGCCGCCTTCGTCACGCACTACCTCTACGGCGGGCTGCGGCTGCAGGGCGGCGGCGAGCGCACCACCAGCGCGGCGCGCGTGCACCTGTCGGTGCTGATCGGCCTCTTCCTGCTGCTGCGCGGGGCGAGCTACTGGCTGGATCGCTACTCGTTGACCACCGCCAGCCACACGCTGGCCAGCGACTTCACCGGCATGACGTACACCGACGTCAACGCCGTGCTGCCGGCCAAGCTGTTCCTCGCGATCGCGGCCGTCGTGGTCGGCTTGCTGTTCGTCGTCTCGATCTGGACGGGGTCGTGGCGGTTCCCCGCGATCGGCGTCAGCCTGCTGCTGATCTGCGCGATCGCGGTGGGGGGCCTGTATCCCGCTGCGGTGCAACGGTTCCAGGTGCGTCCGAGCGAGGGCACGCGCGAGTCGCCGTACATCCAGCGCAACATCGAGGCCACCCGGGCGGCGTACGGGTTGCAGGCGGTCGACGTCGCCGACTACAAGGCGCAGACGACGGCGACGTCCGGCCAGCTGCGCGATGACGCCGAGACGGTGCCGGGGATCCGACTGCTCGACCCGTCGCTCGTGTCGGACGCGTTCCGCCAGCTCGAGCAGGTGCGCCAGTACTACGCCTTCCCGGACTCGTTGGACGTCGACCGCTACAGCATCAGCGGCAAGTCGCGCGACACGGTGATCGCGGTGCGCGAGCTGCAGCTCGGCGGGATCGCCACGGGGCAACGCAACTGGGTCAATGACCACACCTACTACACGCACGGGTACGGCCTGGTCGCCGCCTACGGCACCCAGCGCACCACCGACGGCAAGCCCGTGTTCTACGAGGGCGACATCCCGCCGACCGGTGAGCTGGGCGAGTACGAGCCGAGGATCTACTTCGGTGAGCAGTCCCCGACGTACTCGATCGTCGGTGCTCCCAAGGGCACCACGCCGTTCGAGTTCGACTACCCGGACGCCAGCCAGAACGGCAACACGACCACCACGTACGCCGGCAAGGGTGGTGTCGCGCTGAGCTCGTTCGCCAGGCGCGCCGCGTACGCGCTGACGTTCCAGGAGCAGAACATCCTGTTGTCCAACCGGATCAGCGACTCGTCGCGGATCCTGTACGACCGCAACCCGAGGGACCGTGTCGAGAAGGCCGCCCCGTGGCTGACGCTGGACGGCGACCCCTACCCCGCGGTCGTCGATGGCCGGGTCAAGTGGATCCTGGACGGCTACACGACGACCGACAGCTACCCGAACGCGCAGAAGACCACGCTCGACCGGGCCACCGCGGACTCCATCACGGCCCGTCAGGGGGCTGTCGCCGCGCTGCCGGCCGAGCAGATCAACTACATCCGCAACTCGGTCAAGGCCACCGTCGACGCCTTCGACGGCAGCGTCACGCTGTACGCGTGGGACGCGAGCGACCCCATCCTGAAGACGTGGATGAAGGCGTTCCCGGGCAGCGTCAAACCACTGTCGCAGGTGTCGTCCGACCTGATGTCGCACCTGCGCTACCCCGAGGACCTGTTCAAGGTGCAGCGCACGCTGTTCGCCCGCTACCACGTCACCAACCCGGGCACCTTCTACGGCGGCAGCGACTTCTGGCGGGTGCCGGACGACCCGACCAAGACGGCCGGGGTCGACCAGCCCCCGTACTACCTGACCTTGCAGATGCCCGGCACCGACGCGGCGTCGTTCTCGCTGACGTCGACGTTCATCCCCAGTGGCACCGGCACCCGCAACGTGCTGACGGCCTTCGCGGCCGTCGACGCCGACCCTGGGACCACCGCCGGGGTCAAGCGTCCCGGCTACGGCCAGCTGCGCGTGCTGCAGCTGCCGAAGGACACCGTGGTGTCCGGTCCCGGTCAGGTGCAGAACAACTTCAACGCCAACCCGACGGTGTCGCAGAACCTGAACCTGCTGCGCTCGGCGGGTGGCAACTCGCGGGTCGAGAGCGGCAACCTGCTGACGCTGCCCGTCGGCGGTGGACTGCTCTACGTCCAGCCCGTCTACGTCCGTGGTGCCGGTGCCACCTCGTACCCGTTGCTGCAGAAGGTCCTGGTGTCCTTCGGCGACAAGATCGGGTTCGCCGACACGCTGGACGAGGCGCTGAACCAGGTGTTCGGTGGCAACTCCGGGGCGACCGCGCCCGACGGCAACGTCGCCGGGGGCGGTACCACCAAGCCGCCGACCGGCCCGGCCCAGACCGCAGGGCAGCAGCTGAAGGCGGCGCTCGCCGACGCGCAGCAGGCCATCAAGGACGGGCAGGCGGCACTAGCCAAGCAGGACTTCGCGGCGTATGGCGCGGCCCAGAAGGCGCTGCAGGACGCGCTCGCCCGGGCCGTCGCGGCCGACGCGCAGGTGCCGGCCGCCCCGGCGACCGGCACCGCCACTGCGGCCCCGACGGTCACCTCGACGGCGACCGCTACACCGACGCCCTCGGTCACGGGGAGTGCCCTCTCGCAGCCCACCCCCGTGCCGACGCCGACCTCGTGAGCTGATTTGCCCCGGCCGTGCGTCCTGACGTAACCTTCAGGACGTACGGCCGCGAGGTCGTTCGGCGCGGGGTGGAGCAGCTCGGTAGCTCGCTGGGCTCATAACCCAGAGGTCGCAGGTTCAAATCCTGCCCCCGCTACCA
>JBKJTJ010000262.1:0-2850 GCA_046590855.1 Actinomycetota bacterium | reverse complement strand
GAGGAGCACGACCGTGACCACGATGAGCACCGAGGCAGCCAACTTCAGCTGGCTCCTCGACAACTTCGTCAAGAGCGTCCCCGGGGTGCGGCACACGCTGGTGGTGTCGGCCGACGGCCTGCTGATGGCGGTGTCGGACGACCTGGACCGCACCGCCGGTGACCAGCTGGCCGCCATCGTGTCGGGGATGTCCAGCCTGACCCGCGGTGCGGCCCGCCAGCTGCGCAGCGGCGAGGTGCGCCAGTCGATCGTCGAGATGGACACGATGTTCCTGTTCACCATGAGCATCAACGACGGGTCGGTGCTGTCGGTCATGGCCGAGGCCACCTGCGACGTCGGCCTCATCGGCTACGAGATGGCGCTGCTGGTCAGCCGCACCGAGGCGACCCTGACGCCGCAGCTGATCAGCGAGATGCGCTCGCGACTGCCGGTCGGCGGCGTCGTCCGCGCCGGCGTCGGGGGATGATCCCCGTGGAGCCCATGGACTTCCCGTCGGACGGGACGGACGGGGGTGAGGACGACGGGGTCGACGAGCGCGCCTACGCGGTCCGCCCCTACGCGATCACCGGTGGACGCACCCGAGCCGGTGCGCGACACCACCTCCCGGTCGAGGCGCTCGTACAGGGACTGGCGTCCCCGGACTCCGTACCCAGCACCCCCGAGCGGCGTCGCATCCTCACCCTGACCCGCGACCAGTACCTCTCGGTCGCCGAGCTGTCCGCCCACATCGAGGTCCCGGTCGGCGTCGTGCGCGTCCTGATCGGTGACCTCGCCGACGAAGGACTCGTGCGCGTGCACGGCCTGTCGTCGTCCACATCGTCGTCCGCGGCTACCAGCCTCAGCGTCCTGGAGAGTGTTCTCAATGGCATTTCCTCGCTCTGACGTCGCGCCCCCGCCGGTGCCCTCGGGCGCTCGGGGCGCCGTCAACCCGCACCCCGAGACCGCCCCCACGGTCGTCAAGATCGTCGTCGCCGGTGGCTTCGCCGTCGGCAAGACCACCTTCATCGGGTCGATCAGCGACATCGAGCCGCTGTCGACCGAGGCGGCGATGACCGAGCACTCGCTCGGGGTCGACGACGCCGGCGGCGTCTCGGACCGCAAGACCACCACCACGGTGGCCATGGACTTCGGCCGCATCTCGCTGCCGGGCAACCTGTGGCTCTACCTGTTCGGCACCCCTGGCCAGGACCGGTTCCTGTTCATGTGGGATGACATGGTCAAGGGCGCGATCGGCGCTGTCGTCCTGGTCGACACCGACCGGCTCGAGCAGTGCTTCCCCGCGGTCGACTACTTCGAGTCGCGCCAGATCCCGTTCGTCGTCGCGGTCAACTGCTTCGACGGCGTCGCGCGGCACCAGATCGAGGACGTCCGTGAGGCGCTCGCGATCCCCCCGCACGTGCCGATGCTTTACACGGACGCCCGCACCCGCGCGGCCACCAAGCAGACGCTGATCTCCGTCGTGCAGCTCGCCATGCAGCGCCTGCAGGCCGGCTGACCCGGCCTTTCCACGCACCTTTGCCACAAGGTGCGCTCCAGGGGCCCTCTCAGCCGCACCTTTGCCACAAGGTGCGCTCAGGGGGCCCTCGTGACCGCACCTTCGCCACAAGGTGCGGCCGCGGCGTGTCAGGTGGGCGGGATCTCGCCGGAGCCGCGGACGACGAGGCTCGGCGCGAGCACCACGTGCACGGCGCTGGAGGTGTCGCCGTCCAGCCGCGCGATCAGCAGCCGCGCGACCTCGTCGCCGAGCCGCGTGACGTCCTGACGCACGACGGTCACAGCCGGCTCGAGGACGTCCGCGAGCGGGAAGTCGTCGAAGCCGACGAGGGCCACGCGATGTGAGGCGCCGGCGGCCCGAAGTGCCCGCACCGCACCGATGCTGAGCTCGTTGCGGCCCGCGAAGACGGCCGTGGGCGGGTCGGGCAGCGCCATCATGCGGGCCAGCGCCGCCTGCGCCGCGCCGGTCGAGCGCAGCCCGAGCCGGACGAGCGCGGCCGGTTGGTCGATCCCGGCCTCGGCCATGGCGTCGCGGAAGCCGGTGACCCGCTGCCCGCCCGTCTCGATCGCCACCAGGTCGCTGAGCAGCGCGATCCGTCGGTGGCCACGCACGAGCAGGTGCCGAGCTGCCTGACGCGCCCCGCCCAGGTTGTCGACCGTGACCGAGTCTGCGTCGACGCCGTGCGGCAGGCGGTCGACGAACACGGTCGGCATGCCGGCGCGGCGGTCGGACTCCAGGTAAGCCTGGTCGTGGGTGGCGGGCATCAGCACCAGGCCGTCGACGCGCCGCGCGACGAGCTCACGCACCAGCCCGCGCTCACGATCAGCCTCCTCGTCCAGGCTCGCCGCCAGGACGGCGATCCCGCGCTCGCGCAGCCGGTTCTCCAGCGCCCGCAGCAGCCCCGCCGAGAAGCTGTTGCCGACGTCCTGCAGCAGCGCGCCGACCGTGAGGGTGCGCGGCGCCGAGCGGCGCAGGTTGCTGGCGTGCAGGTTGTGGCGGTAGTTCAGCCGCTCGGCCGCGTCCTGCACCCGCACGCGCAGGCCGGCCGAGACCCCCGGCTCGTCGTTGACCACCCGCGAGACGGTCTTGAAGCTCACCCCCGCCAGCGCGGCGACGTCGCGCATCGTCGGCCGGGGGGCGGATTCGTGCCCCTGACCGGCTGACATCGTTGTCACATTCACATCACGAGTTGTACCCACTCCGTTGACGTCTGCGCAAGCAGTCGCTAGAACGGACCTCGACAACGTTGTCGAGCGCTTCGGCGCCACACCCGAAGGACGTACTCCATGCGCATCACCAGCTCACGCTCCGCGCGACGCCGCGGGCTGCTCACCCTCGGCGTGCTCACCGCCTCG
>JBKJTJ010000234.1:0-2844 GCA_046590855.1 Actinomycetota bacterium | reverse complement strand
GGCCAGGCGGTCGGACAGGGTGGTGAACACGGCGGCAGGGTCCTCGGGGTCGACCGGTCAGGGCCCGGTCAGCCTACGTGGCCATCGGGGTGGGGGGGGGCGCTCGGCACCTCGCCGGCGTCGACCAGCACCGCGACGACGCCCGCGACCCGCGCGGGCGCCAGCGGCCCGCCGTCCGGCTCGGCGAGGTAGAGGGTGTCGACGGCCTGCCCGGCGTGCGTGGCGACGTGGGCCGAGCGCACGTCGACGCCCTGGTCGGCCAATGCCCGCCCGACGGCGTGCAGCAGCCCCGGCCGGTCGGCCGCGCGCACCTCGATGACCGTCGCGTGCTCGGAGGCGCCGGACACCAGGACGGCGCGCGGCTGGGCGACCACGCCGCGCGCGGGGCGGTAGGCGGCGTCGCGCCGGTCCAACCGGTCGAGCGCGGTGCGGTCGCCCTCGGCGAGGCGGCGCAGCGCGGTGAGCATCGTCGGTGTCGGCGGCAGGTCGCCGTACGGCGCGCTGACCCACCAGGTGTCGACGGCGACGTCGTCGACGGTGCGCACCAGCGCCGAGCGCACCGACAGCCCGTGCGCGGCGAGCAGGCCCGCGACGTCCCCGAACAGGCCGAGGCGGTCGGGTGCGACCACCGTCACGACGTGCAGCCCGTCCAGCTCGGTGACGTCGATCTGCGGGCCGCCGCCTGCGCGCACCTGCCCGGCCAGCGCGGACTCCTGGTCGCTGAGCGGTGAGGGCCCGGGAACCGGCGCACCGGTGAGCGAGGTCAGCGCCCGCCCGACGAGGTCGTCGACCAGCCGCGCCCGCCAGGCGCTCCACGCCGCCGGCCCGGCGGCCAGGGCGTCGGCCTCGGTGAGGGCCCGCAGCAGCCGCAGGACGTCGGCCCGCCCGTCGACCGCCTGGACGACGGCCTGCACCGTCCGCGGGTCGTCCGGGTCGCGGCGGGTGGCCAGGTCGACGAGCGTCAGGTGCTCGCGCACGAGGCGCTCGACCACGTCGGCGTCGGTGGTGACCATGCCCATTGCGAGCGCCGTCCGGCGGGCCAGCGGCGCGCCGATCGAGGAGTGGTCGCCCGCGCCGGGCAGCTTGCCGATGTCGTGCAGCAGCGCGGCCACGAGCAGCAGGTCGGGCCGCTCGACGTCGCGCAGGAACGGGCCGCACCGCACGACGGTCTCGATCAGGTGCCGGTCGACGGTGTGCCGGTGGACGGCGTTGCGCTGGGGCCGCGAGCGCACGCCCGCCCACACCGGCAGCCAGCGGGTGGTGAGCCCGGCCAGGTCCAGGGCCTCCCACACCGGCACCAGCGCCGGGCCGGCCGACAGCATCTCGAGCAGCGCCTCGCGGGCGGCGGTGGGCCACGGCTGGGGCAGGTCGGGGGTGTCGGTGGCCAGGTGCCCGACGGTCACCGGCGACAGGGGCAGCCCGTGGTGCGCGGCGGTCGCGGCCGCCCGCAGCGCGAGCACCGGGTCGGTGCGCGGGCGCAGGCCCGGCCCCAGGACGACCTCGCCGTCGTGCTCGACCAGGCCGTGGCCCAGCGGTCGCAGCCGCGGTCGGCGCGGCCCGGGGCGAAAGCGCCGGCTCGGCACCGCCTGACGAGCCCGCCGCACGGTGGTGTCGACGGCGTAGGCGATGGTGCGCGCCGCGTGCGAGACACGGGTGAGCAGCGCGTCCGCGTCGTCGGCACCGACCAGCCCGGCCACGGTGTCCTGCTCGGCCATCAGCAGCTGGTCGCTGCTCTTGCCGGTGACCACGTGCAGCGCGTCGCGGACGTCGAGCAGCACCGCCTGCGCCTCGTCGACCGGGGCGTGCGGGCGGTCGGCCAGCCACGAGGCGGCCAGCGCCCGCAGGACGGTGACGTCGCGCAGCCCGCCGCGGCTCTCCTTCAGGTCCGGCTCGAGCAGGAAGGCAGCGTCGCCGTGCCGCTGGGCCCGCTCCTCCAGGGCCGCGAGGAGCTCGGGCATGCGGCGCCGGGCCGCGCCGCGCCAGTCCTCGAGCAGCCGGGCGCGGGTGGCGGCCACCAGGTCGGCGTCCCCGGCGACCACCCGCAGGTCGAGCAGGCCGACGGCAGCGGCGAGGTCGTGCGCCGCGACGTCGCGGCACTGGGCGGGGGTGCGCACCGAGTGGTCCAGCCGCATCCCGGCGTCCCACACCGGGTACCAGACCCGGTCGGCCAGCTCGCCGACCTGGCGGGCGCTGAGCACGTGCCCGTCGTGCAGCAGCACCAGGTCCAGGTCGCTGGCCGGGCCGGCGTCGCCGCGGGCGACGCTGCCGACCGCGGCGAGCGCCAGACCCGGTGAGGTCGGGCCGGCGGCGTCCTGCCAGAGCCCCACCAGCCAGGACTCGACCAGCTCGGCGAGCTCGCGGCGGCGTCCCGGCCCGTCGTGCTGGTGCCAGGACGCCGACCGCGCGGCCGTCGTCAGCCGCTCGGCACGCAGGTCGCGGACCTGCGTGCCGAACGGCGTGCCGGGATCGCCCCGGGGCGACGGCGTCGTCATCTCAGATCGCGTCGAGCCCACGCTCGCCGGTGCGCACCCGCGCCACGTCCTCGACGGGCACCGTCCAGACCTTGCCGTCGCCGATGCGACCGGTCTGGGCGCTCTTGACGAGGATCTCGACCACGTCGAGGGCGTCCCCGTCGTCTACGAGCACCTCCAGGCGCACCTTGGGCACCAGGTCGACCGTGTACTCGGCCCCCCGGTAGACCTCGGTGTGCCCGCGCTGGCGGCCGTAGCCGCTGGCCTCGCTGACCGTCATCCCCTGGACGCCGAAGGACTCCAGGGCGGTCTTCACGTCGTCGAGCTTGTGCGGCTTGATGATCGCGGTGACCAGCTTCATGCCGACACCTCC
>JBKJTJ010000192.1:0-4619 GCA_046590855.1 Actinomycetota bacterium | reverse complement strand
GAGCTCGGGGGGGAGGACTCGAACTCCGCCTCGACCCGTATCCGCTCGTGTCCGCTCGTGTCCGCCAGTGCCACGATGTCCGGAATCACGGGGATCCGACTGTCACACGCTGACGGTCGATAGTGGGCCGTGCCGCCACGTTCGTGACCAACTCGTGACCAGCGGAGGGCACTCGCCTTTGCCTCATCGAGCCGGGCGGGTGAGCGAGCCCGGAGATGATCGCGCCGCAACGGTGGTCAGCGCACGGAGAACGTGGTCTCGCCCACGGGCCGCTCGGCGAGCACGTCCACCGCAGTCACGACGGCATGCGGTGGGCCGATGCGCAGCCACGCCAGCACCCGCTCGAGCGCGTCTGGCTCACCTTCGAGCACGGCTTCCACGGAACCGTCCTCCGCGTTCCGCACCCAACCGGCCACGCCGGCAGCGGCGGCCTGTCGGCGGCACGTTTCCCGGAACCCCACATCCTGCACCCGACCGGTGACCGTGACGCGGTAGCGGAGGACCACCCGCCCGGTCGCGCGCGCGGTCACCGCGGGCTACGCGCCGCTGGTCACGGCGCCACGATGCCTCGCACGTACGCCGCCTGCCCGACGTGCTGCAGGACATCGGCGAGGATGCTGGTCAGGCGGACGCCGAGCGTCACGGGCGGATCCCAGCGGTCGTCGACCACCTTGTCTAGGTCGCTCGCCGACAGACCGGCCAGGTAGGCGAGCGCGCGGGCATGGACGGCGTCGAAGTAGTCGGCTAGATCCTGGGCCGAGGCGGGACGGACCGACGCTACGTCGTCGGCTGTGTGGCCGTAGCCGTGGTCCTCGGGGTCGGGACCGCGCCCGAAGCGCTCGTGCCAGCCATCGGAGAGGTACAGCTGCTCCCCCTCCAAGAGCTCCGAGAAGTGGTGGTCCTGGACGCGGGTCAGGTGCCAGATGAGCCAGGCGATGGTGTTGGCTCCCGGGGCTGGCGCGCCGGTGAGCTGGTCAGCCTTGAGACCCTCGACGGCTTCGTGCACCAGGTCGGGCAGACGTCCGAACTCCTCGGTCAGCAGGTCCGAAACATCCATTGCGGTCTCCTGGGATCAGACGGCGGGCGGCAGCAACGTGAGCGGCACCACGGTCGTGGGCCCCTGGCCCACCCGGCAGTGAGCCTCGATGGTGGTGTTGGCGGCCTCGTAGGTAAGTTCGCCCCGTACCAGCCGGTAGGTGAACTTCCCCGGCTCGACAGTGAACGGCGAGGCGTTGCGCGCCGCCTGGGTGCCGTTGGTGTCGAGAAACTCCACGACAAGCACGCCCTCGCCGGACTCGTCGCCCCGGCAGCGGATCAGCACGATGAGGTGCGGCGTGATCGTGACCGGCGGCGCCGAGGGAGCCGCCAGCGAGAACATGATCCCCGAGAGATCGATCCGGGTGGCGGGCCCAGGCGCCTCGCGGAGCTGGATGTCTTCGCAGAACAGGGCCGACACGATGTCCACGCCGGGGACGCTACCCAGGTGTTCGACGGTCCGCGGAGTTGGCTACCCAAGTGGGTGTGAAGTTCAGTCCTGTCCTTCAAGGCCCTCCGGCTGGGCCGCTCTCACCGCGCTACTGCTCCTGGGAGCCGCAGCGTTCTCCGCCATGGGCCTCGCCCTGTCCACCTACATCACCAGCCCCGAAGCAGCGGACGCCACGATCTTCGCCACGATGCTCCCGGCGCTGTTCATCTCCGGGGTCTCCAAGTCGTACCCACCGATTCAACCCTCGGCCGGATCGCAGCGGCCTTCCCGATCCGACACATGCTCCAACCAGCCCTCGCGATCTACAGCAACACCCCAAGCCATGGCACCGACCTCGCCATCGTCCTCGCCTGGGGAACCGCTGGCGCACCCATCGCCGCGAGAAGGCTCCGATGGACCCCCACCTAAGGGCCGGATCACCGGCATAAGCGCCGATCTTCGGTGGTCTCAGCGCGGTTGCGGACGCGATTAGGTGGCGGCGATATCCCGCGTCATCCATCGGCACCTCGCGGGCGCGTTCGACCTTCCCGCAGGTGGTGGGGTGGTTGGGGCGGGAGTGCCTGACGTCGGCTCGCCCAGGTCGAGCGCAGATGGGTCACTGGACCAGGATCCAGACGCCGACAACGGTGAGGACCGCCGCCGATACGGTGTCGCCGTGTGATGCCAGCCAGGTGTTGGCACCGCGGAGCATGGTGCCGGTCCGGGTCGGTGCCGCGACCATGGTGCCCGCGATCAGGAGCAGCGGGATCGAGGCGACGGCGGCGAACGCCACCGCGACGAGGAGTGCGACGAGCCCCGCTGGCGCAGCGTCGGGGATTGAGTTGACGCCGGCAGCCATCAGGGCCAGGTGGACCGGGTTGGTGGCGAAGACTGCGGCGATGACCGCGACGAGCACGGTTGGCGCACGGTCCAGCTTCGCGATGAGGCGACTCACCAGCGACGGACGGCCGCGGGGGCGATGGCCGCGCCAGGCCGCGAAGGCCGCGAAGCCAGCGAAGGCCGCGACGATCAGCATCGCCAGGCCGATGACGCGGACCAGTACGGGAGGCGCCGTCTCACCCGAGCCCCTGCTGGACAGCGTCGGCACCAGGTGCAGGATCGTCGCCGTCGCTCCCGTGATCCCCGCGAACCACGTGCCGAGGAAGACCCAGAAGTGCTGCCGGCCCCGCCGTCCGAGGAGGAGCATCAGCGCGACGCCGATGGCCACTGGGCTGGCGGCGATCGCAGCTGCGAACGGCGCGAGCGTGCGAAGTGCATCGCCCGAGCCGCTCACCGACGGCCCTGACATGGGGCGGGACGACAGAGCATCACCACGGTCTCCTTCAGCGCTCGTCCCCTTCGGGCTCGCACCGCATGGGCTGTGTACGGATCTGGGCAGCCTCTGACGCGGTGCAGGAGAAAGTATCGTGCAATACTTTCCTACCAGTCCCGAGATCCGAGGAGTCGCGACGATGCCCACTGCCTCTTGCCGGCAGACGCTGTGACGGTCGCGCTGACGGCCACCGAGTCCACTTCGCCCCCCGCCGCGCACCCATTCCGGTCAGACACGCCGAACGTGGTGGTGGTAGTGCTGGACGACACCGGGTTCGCGCAGCTCGGTTGCTATGGGTCCGACATCGCGACGCCGGCCATCGACGGGCTGGCGGCGCAGGGCGTCCGGCTCACGAACTTCCACACCACCGCTGTCTGCTCGCCGACCCGTGCCTGTCTGCTGACCGGTCGCAACCATCACCGGGTCGGGGTCGGAATGTTGCCGGACCTGCCCATGAACTTTCCCGGGTACACGGGCCGCATTCCCGATGAGGCTGGCACGCTCGCGCAGATCCTGCGGGCGGCAGGCTACGCCACCTTCGCCGTCGGCAAGTGGCACCTGACCCCCCGAGACCAGCGCTCCCCGTCCGGCCCGTTCGAGAACTGGCCGCTCGGCAAGGGCTTCGAGCACTACTACGGGTTCCTCGGCGGCGACGCCAACCACTGGGCGCCCGAGCTGGTGCGCGACAACAGCTACGTCGACCCGCCCCGCACCCCCGACGAGGGGTACCACCTCACCGAGGACCTCGCCGACGAGGCCATCACTCGACTGCGTGAGCTGCGCCGCAACCAACCGGAGCGACCCTTCCTCGTCTGGTTGGCCCTCGGGGCCACCCACGCGCCGCACCACGTGAGCCCAGAGTGGAGCAACGCCTACGCGGGACGCTTCGATGCCGGTTGGGACGCCTGGCGCCACGACACGCTGGCCCGCCAGATCGAGCTGGGCATCGTCGAACCGGGCACGGTGCTGCCGACGCCGTCGGACCACGTGCCCGACTGGGACGCGCTCGCCCCGGATCATCGACGCCTGTACGCCCGCATGATGGAGGTCTACGCCGGCTTCCTCACCCACACCGACGCGCAGATCAAGCGGGTCCTGACCGCGCTCGACGAGCTCGGCGAGCGCGACAACACCATCGTCGTGGTGGTGTCGGACAACGGGGCGTCGGGCGAGGCAGGCCCCCACGGCTCGGTGAGCGAGTTCCGCTTCGCCCAGGGGCGCGACGAGGACGTGGATCTGAACCTGCGCCTGATCGACGAGCTCGGCGGCCGACGGACCTACAACCATTACCCGTGGGGGTGGGCCGAAGCCGGCAACACCCCGGTCCGACGGTTCAAGCGATACACCTTCGAGGGCGGCGTGCGCGACCCGCTCGTCATCTCGTGGCCCACGGGGCTCCCCACCACGGGCGAGATCCGGCACCAGTACTGTCATGCCATCGACGTGTTGCCCACGCTGCTCGACCTGCTCGACATCGACCCCCCGGAGCGGATCGGCGGGGTCCAGCAGATGAGCCTCGATGGCGTGACGCTGCGCCCCATGCTCGACTCCGCCGCTGCTCCTGATCCCCGGACCAGCCAGTACTACGAGTGTTGGGGCAGCCGGGCCATGTACGAGGACGGCTGGAAGGTCGTCACCAACCACGTCAACCAGCTCACCCACGCCGAGCGCGACCTGATCGCCGGCAGCGACGACTTCCACGCCGACCACTGGCACCTCTTCGACACGCGAGCCGACATGGCCGAGAACCACGACGTCGGCGACCAGCACCCCGAGATCCGCGACCGCCTCGTCGCCCGCTGGTTCGAGGAGGCCGAGCGC
>JBKJTJ010000302.1:0-20069 GCA_046590855.1 Actinomycetota bacterium | reverse complement strand
GCCGCACGGCGGCATCCCGCTGGACGTGATCCAGAAGTACCTGAACTTCCAGTTCTCGGTGTCGATGGACCTGTTCGGCTCCGAGCAGTCGACCAACGCGGGCAACTACTACTCCTCCGGCCTGAAGGGCCGCTGGATGGAGACGCGCCGCAAGGACGACCACGAGCTGCTCGGCGACGAGCGCACGATGAACGCGGTCGAGGACGGGCGGATCGTGCAGCGCACCGTGCCGATGCTCAGCGCGCTCAACCTGGACCTGCGCGACGAGTACGTCGCGGACTGCGCCAACGGCGTCCGCCGCTGGAACCAGGCCCTCGAGGACGCTGGGCTCGACGAGCGGCTCTTCCTGCCGCACGAGGGGTTCAACCGCGCGGTCGGCGCCTACCGCGGACAGCACCTGAGCCCGCAGGGCGACATCCTGGACGACGCGACCTGGGCGGCCCACGTCGAGCAGTGGCTGCCCACCGACGCCGACCGCGCGGCGGTCGCCTCGCTGATGGTGCCGCAGTACGAGGCCGGTGCGTTCGCCGGCTGGATCGCGGCCCCGCAGGCCGGCATCAACGAGCAGCCGGTCGAGTTCGACTACGTGCACCTGGCGGACGAGTCCCTGGCCTGAGCACGCACCACCACGAGGCCGGTCAGCTGCGCTGGCCGGCCTCGTCGTCCATCCGGTCCCACTCCTGCTGGGCCCGGCGGTGCCACCGGTCGTGCCGGTCGTGGAACGTGGCGGCCGCGCGGGCTCCGGGCCAGTCGTGGTCGAGCAGCTCGCGCGGCAGGTCGGGGTCGAGGAACGGGAACCGGCGCCACTCCTGCACCAGCTGCACCTGCGACACGAACGCCTCGCGCGCCGAGCTGACCTCGGTGGCACCGAAGCGGTCGAGGAACCGCTGGTAGCGCGCCTCGACGTCGGCCAGGTCCCAGGCCGAGTCGATCAGCTTGGCCGGGTCACCGCCCGACACCGCCGGGCCGGCCCAGGTGAACGCCCGCTCACGCAACCCGAGCTCGTCCATCACCGCGGCGACGTCGTCCGCCTTGGCGACGTCCGGCACCACCCACAGCCCCGGTGACGGCGAGCCCAGACCGAGCCAGGTGAGGCGGGTGCGCAGCCGGTGGCGCAGCTGGCGCTGGCTCTCGGGCACGGCGACGGTCAGCACCAGCCAGCGCCCGTCCCACGGGTGGGGGCTGCGCAGGAACCCGTAGATCCGATCGGCGCCCTCACCGAGCAGCGCCGTGCCCTCGTCGGTCAGCTGCCAGCGCACCCGTCGTCCGTGCCGACTCGACGCCATCAGGCCCTCGGCGGCGGCCCGGGCCAGCGCCTGGCGGGCGGACTTCTGCTCGACCCCGAGAGCCCCGAGCGCGTCGACCAGCGTGCCCGTCCACACCCGACCGCCGCGGGCGTGGACGAACTCACCCAGCACGGTCAGCAGCAGGGAGCGCGCGCTGGGGTACCCGGGGTCGCGCAGGTCACGGGCGGGCTGGGACACGGGGGCCACTCTCGCAGAGCCGGAGCGACGAGTACATGCTACAAACTCTTGACGAAGGGCCGTCGTGGCGTCGAGTATCGACGAAGCGTTGCCGAGCCTTCCACCGGCGAGAGGTGTGCCATGACCGTCGAAGCAGCGCTCAGCACGTCAGGAGACACCGACCTGGACGCCGCCGGGCCACCGGTCGTCTTGTTCGCCACCTCGCCCGAGCGCTACCGGCACTGGCACCTCGACGTCGACGGGCAGGTCGCGACCGCCACGCTGACGGTCGACGAGTCGGCCGGCCTGGTGCCCGGTTACGAGCTGAAGATGAACTCCTACGACCTCGGCGTCGACATCGAGCTGTACGACCTCGTGCAGCGGGTGCGCTTCGAGCACCCCGAGGTGCGGGCGGTCGTCATGACCGGCGGCCTCGAGCGGATGTTCTGCGCCGGGGCCAACATCCGAATGCTGGCGCAGTCCTCGCACGCCTGGAAGGTGAACTTCTGCAAGTTCACCAACGAGACCCGCAACGGCATCGAGGACGCGACCTCCAGCTCGGGCCAGACCTGGATCGCGGCCCTGAACGGGACGGCGGCCGGCGGCGGTTACGAGCTGGCGCTGGCCTGTGACCAGATCGTCCTGGTCGACGACGGGTCGAGCACCGTCTCGCTGCCCGAGGTCGCGCTGCTCGGCGTCCTGCCCGGCACCGGCGGCCTGACCCGCGTCGTCGACAAGCGGCACGTGCGCAAGGACCGCGCCGACCTGTTCGCCACCCGGGCCGAGGGGTACCGCGGCGCGACCGCCGTCGAGTGGGGCCTGATCGACGCGACCGTCCCGCGCGGCGCCTTCGACGCGGAGGTGCTGCGCAGGGCGACTGACGCTGCCGCCGGGTCGCACCGTCCGACCGGCGCCGAGGGCGTCCAGCTGACCCCGCTGGCCCGCGAGGTCGACGGCGACACGATCACCTACCCCCACCTGAGCGCGCGCATCGACCGCGCCGGACGCCGGGTCGACGTGACCGTCCACGGGCCCACGGCGGCCGCTCCGGCCGACGCCGCCGCCGTCCTCGCGCAGGGCGTCGACTACTGGCCGCTCGCGCTCACCCGCGCCCTGGACGACCTGGTGCTGCACCTGCGCACCAACGAGGTCGAGCTCGGCACCTGGGTGCTGCGCACGGTCGGGGACGTCGACGCGGTGCTCGCCTACGACGCCCAGCTGACCGACCTCGCCGACGACTGGTTCGTCGCCGAGGTGCGGCACTACTACAAGCGCACCCTCAAGCGGCTCGACGTCACCAGCCGCAGCCTGTTCGCCGTCATCGAGCCCGGCAGCTGCTTCGCCGGCCTGCTGCTCGAGCTGGCCCTCGCGTGCGACCGTCAGTACGTGCTCGACGGCGTCTACGAGGACGTCGACCCGGACGCCGACCCCGCCGTCCTCGTCCTGACGGCGTCCAACGCCGGTGCCTTCCCGATGGGTAACGGCCTCTCGCGCCTGGCGTCCCGCTTCTGGGGGCGCGACGACGACCTCGCCGCTGCACTCGCCCGCACCGGTGAGCGGTTGGACGCCGCGGCCGCCGACCAGGTCGGCCTCGTCACCTTCGCCCTGGACGACCTCGACTTCGAGGACGAGCTGCGCATCGCGCTCGAGGAGCGCGCCTCGCTGTCGCCGGACTCCCTCACCGGCATGGAGGCCAACCACCGGTTCGTCGGCCCCGAGACCCTCGAGACCAAGGTGTTCGGCCGCTTGACGGCCTGGCAGAACTGGATCTTCCTGCGGCCCAACGCCTCCGGGCCCGACGGCGCGCTGCGTCGCTACGGCTCGGGCCGGCGCGGCGACTACGACCTGAAGCGGGTCTGAGATGCACACGGCGTTCAACGCGGCCGCCTGGCTGGTCGACCGGCACGTCGACGAGGGCCGCGGCGACCGCACGGCGGTGCGCGGGCCGAGCCGCACGCTCACCTACGCCGACCTCGCTGCACTCACGGGCGAGGTCGCTGCGGCTTTCCGTGGGCTGGGACTGCGCCGGGACGACCGGGTCGTCTTCGTCATGGCCGACGACGTCGAGCTGCTCACCGGCATCCTGGGGGCGTTCCGGGCCGGCGTCGTCGCCGTGCCGGTGTCGACGATGCTGCAGCCGCACGAGCTCGGCACGATCCTGGCCGACTCCGGTGCGCGGATCGTCTGCGCCACACCGGGTTTCGCCGACGCCGTCCGCGAGGCGCTCGCCCTGGCTCCCGACGTCGAGCACCTCGTGGTGACGGGCGCGGCCGACCCGGCAGCGGCGACCCCACCCGGCGTCCGCTCACGCACGTGGGACGACCTGCTCGCCCTCGGCGCGACGGCCAGCACCGCCGTCGCCGACACCGACGAGGACGCGTGGGCCCTGTGGCTGTACACCTCGGGGACGACGGGGTCACCCAAGGGGGCGATGCACCGGCACGCCAACATCCGGCACGTCTGCGAGACCTACGGCGCGCAGGTGCTCGGCATCACCGCGGACGACGTCGTGCTCTCGGTGGCCAAGCTGTTCTTCGCCTACGGGCTGGGCAACTCGGCGCTGTTCCCGCTCGCCGTGGGTGCCACCACGGTCCTCGAGCCGCGGCGACCCAGCGCCGACGTCGTCGCCGAGCGGATGGCGCGTGAGCGGCCCACCCTGTTCTGCGCCGTGCCCACGTTCTTCGCCCACCTGGTCGCCAGCGACCTGGCCGACGACACCTTCGCCTCGGTGCGGCTCGCGACGTCCGCGGGTGAGCCGCTGCCGGCACCGCTGCAGCGGCGGTTCACCAGCCGATTCGGCGTGGAGATCATCGACGGCATCGGCTCGACCGAGGCGTTGCACATCTTCTTGTCCAACCGCCCCGACGACATCCGCCCCGGAACGACCGGGGTCGCCGTCCCCGGGTACGACCTCGAGCTGCGCGGCACCGACGGTCTTCTCGTCGGGCCCGGCCAGCCGGGAACCCTCTTCGTCCGCGGCCAGTCCAACGCCCTCGGCTACTGGCGCAACACCTCCGCCACCCGTCAGGTGTTCGTCGGTGAGTGGCTCAACACCGGCGACACGTACGCGATCGACTCCGACGGCTACTACGTCTGCCTCGGTCGCAGCAACGACCTGATCAAGGCGGGCGGCATCTGGGTCACGCCCAGCGAGGTGGAGAGCCGCCTGCTCGAGCACCCGTTGGTGTCCGAGGCCGCGGTCGTCGGCTTCCCCGACGCCGAGGGGCTCGACAAACCCGTCGCGTGCGTCGTCACGACCGCGCCGGTGTCGCAGGACGAGCTCATCGCGTGGTGCCGAGACGGCCTGGCCCACTTCAAGAGCCCCCGCTCGGTCGTCTTCGTCGGCGACCTGCCCAAGACCGCGACCGGCAAGCTGCAGCGGTTCAAGGTGCGCCAGATGGTCGCCGAGCAGGTGCAACGGTGAGCGCGGTCGACGTCGACCTGCTCATCGTCGGGGCCGGCCCGGTGGGGCTGTACGGCGCGTTCTACGCCGGCGTCCGTGGGTTGTCGGTGGCGGTGGTCGACTCGCTCAGCCAGGTCGGGGGTCAGGTCAGCGCCCTCTACCCCGAGAAGCAGATCCTCGACGTCGCAGGCTTCCCGAGCGTGACCGGACGAGCCCTGATCAGCAACCTGGTCGAGCAGGCGGCCGCGTACGACCCGACGTACCTGCTGGGGCAGGAGGCCCAGCGGCTGGAGCGCACAGCGGTGCATGACGGCCCCGACCTGCTCCACGTCACCACCAGCACCGGCACCGAGGTCACCTGCCGCGCGGTCGTCGTCACCGGCGGCATCGGCACGTTCACCCCGCGCCCGCTGCCCGCCGGCGAGCAGCTGCTCGGTCGCGGGCTCGAGTACTTCGTGCCGTCGGCGGCGACCTACGTCGACCGCGACGTGGTGATCGTGGGCGGTGGGGACAGCGCGGTCGACTGGGCGCTGATGCTGCATCCTGTGGCCCGCAGCGTGACGCTGGTGCACCGGCGTGAGACCTTCCGCGCGCACCACGGGTCGCTGCAGGCGTTGCGCGCCACCGACGTCCGGGTGGTGACCAACGCGCAGGTGACCGAGACGCTGGGCGACGAGGCGCTCGAGGCTGTCGTCGTCAGCATCAAGGGCGAACAGCCGCAGACCGTGGTGTGCCAGCGGCTGGTCGCCGCGCTGGGGTTCACGGCGAACCTCGGGCCGTTGCGCGAGTGGGGCCTGGAGCTTCACGACAACCGCCACCTCGTGGTCGACTCCGCCATGCGCACGAACGTGCCCGGCGTCTTCGCCGCCGGTGACGTCAACGACTACGAGGGCAAGGTGCGGCTGATCGCGGTCGGGTTCGGCGAGGTGGCCACGGCCGTGAACAACGCCGCCGTGCACCTCGATCCGGCGGCCCAGCTGTTCCCCGGCCACTCGACCGACCTCGGCTCGCTGGTCCCCGCCTGACCGCGTCCCCCCATCACCGAACCCCGAAGGCAGGAGGCCCCGTGCCGTACGTCATCGCCGCACCGTGCATCGACATCATGGACAAGTCCTGCATGGAGGAGTGTCCGGTCGACTGCATCTACGAGGGTGAGCGCAAGCTCTACATCAACCCCAAGGAGTGCATCGACTGCGGCGCCTGCGAGCCGGTGTGCCCGGTCGAGGCGATCAGCCAGGACCGCCGCGTCGCCGACGAGCACACCGACCACGTCGAGGACAACCGCCGCTTCTTCGTCGAGGCCCTGCCCGGCCGCGACGCTCCGCTCGGCGCACCCGGGGGGGCGCACAAGACCGGCGCCATCGGCGTCGACACCCCGCTGGTCACCGGGACCTGACGTGCCGGTCTACGCACTGGACGACCTCGTGCCGCAGATCCACCCCAGCGCCTACGTCCACCCGGACGCCGTGCTGATCGGCGACGTCCGGCTCGGCGAGGGGTCCTCGGTCTGGCCCGGCGCCGTGCTGCGCGCCGACTACGGGTTCATCGTGGTCGGCGACCGCACGTCGATCCAGGACGGCACGGTGCTGCACACCACGCAGGAGTGGCCCACGGTGGTCGGCGCCGAGTGCGTCGTCGGCCACAACGCCCACCTGGAGGGGTGCACGATCGAGGACCGGTGCCTGATCGGGTCGGGCTCGGTCGTGCTGAACCGGGTGGTCGTCCGCGCCGGGTCGGTCGTGGGGGCGCAGGCCCTGGTGCCCGAGGGGCTGCAGGTTCCGTCCGGTCACCTCGCGGTCGGCGTACCCGCGCGGCTGCGACCACTCGACCCAGCGACGCAGTCGGCCTGGATCGACTTCGCGGTGCAGGAGTACACGTCCAACGCCGAGCGCTACCGCACGGGTCTGCGCCGGATCGACAACGCAGGAGGCACCGGTGGCTGACGACGAGCTGGGCCGGCCGGCCGCGCAGCTGAGCGACGACGAGCTCGCGGCTCAGGGCAAGCAGGCCCACGACACCCGCAACTGGGTGTTCCTGCACGGCAGCGCCGAGCAGTTCGCGCACCACACCACGCGGATGCTCGAGCTCGAGAACGAGTACCTGCGCCGGTTCCCCCAGCGCACCTGGCAGGGGACGGCGGGCGACGACGTACCGCCGCCCAGCGACGACCCCGAGCGCGACTTCCTGCGACGCGTCGCGGACGCCCCCGGCGGGCGGATGCACCGCCTCGAGGCGCACCAGGCGGCCCGCGAGGTGGGGCTAGACCCGGCATCGCTCGCCCGCCTCTACACCGGCGATCCGCCGCTGCTGACCACCGAGCGTCAGGACCGTGTGATCACCGATGCCGGGCGGGCCCGGCTCGATGCCCTCAGCTGAGGTTCTGCAGCCGCACCTGACCCTGGGCGACCAGCCGGTCGCCCGCGTCGGTGGTCTGCACGCGCCACACCTGCTGCGAGCGACCGCGGTGCACCGGCAGGGCGGTCGAGCGCAGCCGGCCCTCGGTGGTCGCCCGGTAGAAGTCCGTGGTGTTCGACACGCCCACCACGCGACCACGGTCACCCAGCCACAGCGCGGCTCCGACGCTGGCCAGCGTCTCGACGACGCTGCAGTGCACTCCGCCGTGCAGGATCCCGTGCGGCTGCAGCAGGTGCGGCCCGACGACCCAGTCGGCCACGACCTGGTCGCCGTCAGCGATGTCCAGCTGCAGGCCGAGACTGGTCGCGAACGGTCCGATGTCGATGCTCGAGGTCATGCGCGCCAGTATGACGACACCCCGGCAGGCACCCGATGGTGACGTTGCCGGTTCACGGTGCCGTGCTGGTGTACGACGAGGTCGGCACGGGCGCGCCGCTGGTGCTCGTGCACGGGACCGGCGCGGACGCCTCGACCTGGGACGGCGTCGTCCCGGCGCTGGCCGCAGCCGGTCACCGCGTCATCACCTACGACCGGCGCGGCTACCGGCGCTCGACCCACGCCCCGGTCCGCGACTACCGGGTGCACGTCGACGACCTCGCCGCGCTGATCGAGGACGTCGGCGGGTCCTCGCACGTGCTGGGCTGGAGCTCGGGCGGTAACACCGCGCTGGCGCTGGCGATCGAGCGTCCAGAGCTGTTCGCCTCGCTGGTGGTGCTCGAGGCGCCGTGGCACGGTCTGCGGCACGCCACGCCCAGCCTGCTGGGTGCCCTGGGCCGCGCCAAGCTGGCCCAGGCCCGCGGCCGCCACGAGCAGGCAGCGGCCACGTTCTTCCGCTGGGCCTCGGGTCGCCAGGGCGGCGGCAACGGCTTCGACGACGTCGAACCCGAGCAGCAGCAGGCGTTGTTGGCCAATGCCGCCAACGTGCTCGCCGAGCTCGACCCCCACCCGCACGGGCTGATGATGGAGCACCTGGCGACCTCGCGACTGGCCGGCACCGGCGTGCCCACCACCTGGCTGCTGGGCGAGCGCAGTCGTGACTGGTACCGGCGATTGCAGTCGCGCGTCGTCCACGCGGCGCCCAGCATCCGCACGGTGTGGGTACCGGGTGCCAGCCACCTGGCCCACCTGGACGCGCCCGAGGCCTTGGTCAGCGCCGTCCTGGACGCGGTGCACGCCCTGCGCTGACCGTCGTCAGTTCAGCGGGCGGGTGCCCTCGGGCAGCGTCCCACCGCCGACCATCGCCGCCGCCGCGTCCTGCAGCGCGGTGAGCGCGACCCGCTGGGCGTGTGGGCCGGTCGACACCCGCGCGACACCGAGCGCCTGGAGCTCGCTGGCCGCCAACGCCTTGCCGGGCACCGAGATCACCGACAGCCTGCCGCGTCCGAGCGCCTCGACCAGCTGGGCGATCTCGTCCCGGGCCAGCAGCCCGGGCACGAACACGACGGGGGCGCCGGCGTCCAGGAAGGCCTGGCAGCGCCGGGTGGCCTCGGCCAGCAGCTCGGTGCGGTCGGCGTCGGGGGCCGCGCGCAGGACGGTGTCGGTGCGGGCGTTGAGGACGAAGTCGATGCCGGCCTCGCGTCCCGCGGCGAGGACCGCCTCGACGGCGGCGACGGCCTCGTCCAGCGGCCTCATCTGGTCCTCGAGGTTGCCGCCGACGACGCCCACGGCGATGGCGCGACGCGCGGTCTCGCCGGGGTTCATGTACCCGCCCTCCAGGTCCATGCTCACCGGGAGGTCGACCGCGGCGCAGATGCGGCCGACCATCTCCAGGTGCAGGTCGAGCGGGATCTTCTCCCCGTCGGGGTAGCCGAACGTCGCCGCGATCGAGTGGCTCGCCGTCGCCAGCGCCGTGACCCCGGGCGTCCCGGCGACGACCGTCGCGGACACGACGTCCCAGACGTTCGTCAGGGTGAGGATCTCGGGGGCGGTGTGCAGGTCCATCAGCGTCGAGGCGCGCTCGCTCAGGGTCGTCATGCCGCCGACCCTAGCTCGCAGCGAGGGCCTCAGCGCGACAGGACCTCGGCCTCCAGTCGCGCGTAGCTGGTCTCCATCCCGTCGGTCATCCCGGTGGCCAGGACGGCGTCGCGGGTCTGGACGTCGGGGAACGTCATGACCAGCGTGAGCAGCGTGCCCCCGTCGACCGGTGTGAGGGTGAGCTCGTTGACGGTTCCCTCGCCGGGCACGCCGATCATCCGCTCGGTCGTCACGGAGCGGTGCGGCGCCGTCGACTCGAGCAGCTCACCCTCGAAGCCGAACCGGTCGGCACCGCTGTCGGCCCGCTCCCACTCGTAGCGGTACTTCTCGCCGACCGTGGTCGCCACCTCGCAGACGGGCATCGTCCAGCCGTCGGGGCCGAGCAGCCACCGCTGCAGCAGCTCTGGCTCATGGTGGGCTCGCCAGACCTGCTCCACGGTGCCGCGGATGACCCGGCTGACCCGCGCCTTGGTGTCGGACAGGATCTGGCTCGACGTGGCCTGCCCGGCGGCGAACGCGGTCAGGTCGGCGAGCACGTCGTCCATCTGGCCCATCGCCTCGCGCAGGCCCTCCTCCATGCCCATCCCGAGCAGCTGCTCCAGGTCGGCCAGGGAGCTAAAGGAGGTGGTGGTGGTGACCCGCGACCCGTCCGGCGTCGGCTCGAACGCGAACTGCATGCGCATCGACGGCAGGCCCGGATCCGGCTGACCGTCGGCGGTCGCGAACCCGTCGCGGACCTCGAAGGAGCGCAACGGCTCGACCGACAGCCACTGCCAGTAGCCGCCGTGGGCCTGCCCGTCCGGACCGTTCATCGTGTACGCCGACTGCCCGCCGGCGACGGCGTCGTGGCGGGTGAAGGTGGCCGGCCACGTCGGCGGCCCCCAGAAGCGCTCGAGCCGGCGCGGATCGAGGTAGGCGTCCCACAGCCGCTGCAGCTCGGCCGCGAAATCGGCGACCACGGTCAGGGTCAGGGCGTCGGTGTCGGTGGTGACCGAGGTGATGGGCATGGGTTCTCCTGGTTCATTCCTCGACGAGCAGCGCGTCGAGCTGATCGATGCGGTGGCGCCAGATCTGCTCGTACCGGTCCAGCAGTGCCTGGGCCTTGCGGATCATGGCGGGTTCGCCGCGGACGAGACGCTCCCGGCCGAGCGGTTCCTTGGTCACCAGGCCTGCCTTCTCGAGAACGGCGACATGCTTCTGGACGGCTGCGAACGACATGTCGTATGCCGCGGCCAGCTGCGACACCGAAGCCGCACCGGTCAGGGAGCGGCGCAGGATGTCGCGACGGGTGGCGTCGGCGAGGGCCCGGAACACGCGGTCGACCTCGTCGTCACTGAGCTTCAGATCTGTAACCATGTGGTTGTAGGTTAGCCACGGAGCCCTGGTGGGTCAAGGGTCTGCGACCTACGATCGCGGCCATGGCGGTCACCGAGGTCACCGACGTCCTGGACTGGTTGCTCGCCGGTGACCCCGCGATCCGCTGGCAGGTGCTGCGCGACCTCACCGGCGCGAGCGACGAGCAGGTCGTCGCCGAGCGGGCCCGGGTCGAGACGCAGGGCTGGGGCGCCCGGTTGCTCAGCCTGCGCGATCCGGACGGCCAGTGGGACGGCGGTGCCTGCTTCCCGCGGCGGGTCGCCGACGACTGGCGCGCCGGTATCGAGCCGGACTTCTCGTCCGGCCAGCCCTGGACGTCGACGCTGCCGACCCTGCGGCTGCTCGCCGATCTCGGTCTCGACCCGTCGAGCGCGGCGGCGCGCGACACGATCGGGCTGGTGGCGACGAGCTGCCGGTGGGAGCACGAGGGGCAGGCGTTCTTCGACGGCGAGGTCGAGGCCTGCATCAACGGCCAGACGCTCTCGATCGGCGCGTACTTCGGCGCGGACGTCGACGGGTTGGCAGCGCGCCTGCTGGCCGACCAGCTCAACGACGGCGGCTGGAACTGCTGGACCGAGCAGGGCGCCACCGTGTCGTCGTTCGACTCGACGATCTGCGTGCTGGAGGGCCTGCTCGAGTACGAGCGCTCAGCTGGGCGGGTCGCCGTCGCGGCTGCCCGCAGTCGGGGTGAGGAGTACTTGTTGCAGCGCATGCTGTTCAGGCGCAAGAGCACCGGGGACGTGACGGTGCCGACGTGGCTGGAGTTCTCGTGGCCCCCTCGCTGGCACTACGACGTCCTGCGGGGACTCGACCACCTCCGACGCGCGGGCGACGCACCTGACGAGCGCGTCGCCGAGGCGGTGCAGCTCGTGCGCGACAAGCGGAGACCCGACGGCGCGTGGCCGCTGGAGAACACGCATCGTGGGGAAACGCAGTTCGCGTTCGAGGACGGTGACGGGCAGCCGAGCCGGTGGAACACGCTGCGGGCGCTGCGGGTCCTGGACTGGTACGACCGCGCGGGCTGAGCCCGCCCTCAGCCCTCGACGGTCAGGCGCATGACCCAGCGCCACTTGGCGATCCGACGGTCGCGGACGAAACCCAGCTCCTCGAACAGGGTCTCGGGGCCGGTGTGCAGGTAGGCGCCGCGCTGCGGTCCGCGGCCGTCCAGCTGCTCGGGATAGGCCTCGACGACGCCGCCGCCGGCCTCGCCGATCGCTGTCAGCGCCGCCGTCAGGCCCGCCCGGGAGACCCCCTTGCCCCGGTGCCTGCTGCCGGTGAAGACGCAGCCGATGCGCCAGTCGGGCAGGGCGACGAGGTCCTTCGCGTAGGCCTTGGGGTTCTTGATGTTGGTCACCTCGCTCGGTGCCCCGTACTGCACCCAGCCCAGGCACTCGCCGTCCCGGAACACGAGGATCTGGTGCACGGTGCCGTTCTCGACGTGCGCGCGTTTGGCCGCGCAGTTGCCGGCCGGCGAGCTCGCGAAACCGTCGGGGTGGAACCCGATGCACCAGCAACCGCCCCAGACACCGTTGTTCGCCTCCACGAGGGCGGCGAAGTCCGGCCACGTGGTCGGCGTGAGTGGCCTGGTCACGTACTGGCCCGGCGGGGTGGGCGTCACGTTCCCACTGTGCCCCACTGCCTAGGCTGGGCGCGTGAGTGAACCGCCCGAGAGGACGCCGGACGGGCGGTATCTCGTCATCGACGGTCGCCGGTGGCGGGCGAGCGACCCGGCGATCCCCGAGGATCGGCGCTCTGAGCTCACCCGCGTGCTGATGGCCTGGCGACGGGAAGTCCGCCGCGCGAAGGGCACGGACGACGAGAGCGCGGCGCGTGCCGGCGTCAACGCCGCCAAGATCGCCCTGGGCGAGCGCGGCACCCCGTGGTGGGAGCAGTCCGACGACGAACGGCTGGCCCGGTGGTCGGCCGAGCTGTCAGTGCCACACGAGAGCACGTAGCCGACGGGGCCGACCTCACCGAGTTGACACGATCGGCCCACCAGCGGGGACGACATGGGCCATTCATGACGACTCGACGCCGGGGTCGACTCGAGCCACCACGCGTCCACCGGCGGTGGTGACACGATGCGTCCATGGTGAACCAGCGGCGCCTGAAGCGGGGGATCTACGAGGCTGAGCTGCAGCGCCTGCAGGGGGAGCTCGTCACGATGCAGGAGTGGGTGCGACGCGAGGGCGAGCGCGTCGTCGTCGTGTTCGAGGGCAGGGACGCCGCCGGCAAGGGCTCGACGATCAAGCGCGTCACCGAGTACCTCAACCCTCGCCAGGCCCGGATCGTCGCTCTCCCCACGCCCACCGACCGCCAGCGCGGTCAGTGGTACTTCCAGCGCTACGTCGAGCAGCTGCCGGCGGCCGGCGAGATCGTGCTGTTCGACCGCAGCTGGTACAACCGGGCCGGCGTCGAGCGTGTCCTCGGCTACTGCACTCCCGAGGAGCACCAACGGTTTCTGCGCCAGTGCCCAATCTTCGAACGGATGCTCATCGAGGACGGGATCCGCCTGCACAAGCACTGGTTCTCGGTCAGTGACCTCGAGCAGCAGCGCCGGTTCGAGTCGCGCCTGACGGACCCGATGCGACGGTGGAAGCTGTCGAGCACGGACGTCGAGTCGATCGCGCGCTGGGAGGACTACTCGCGCGCCAAGGACGACATGATGGTGCACACCGACACCGACGAGTCGCGTTGGAACGTGGTCGAGAGCGACGACAAGCGCCGCTCGAGCATCAACATGATCGCCCACCTGTTGTCACAGATCCCCTACACCCAGGTGCAGGCTGCCCCGCTGCAGCTGCCCAAGCGGCCGCCGTCCCAGGGCTACGTGCGGACCGATCGATCGCTGCAGCACACCGTCCCGGACCACGCGGCGACGTTGGAGACCCACAACCCGTCCACTGGCTGACGACAACGGGTCGTGACGCGGGTGCAGGCGTGGGTGGGGTGCGTACCCGGCCGCTTCGAAGTAGCGTTGCTGACGGTAGCGGCTGGTTGCTCAAAGTTCCTTGAAGTCCTTGCGGGAGAACGGGTCTGAGACCTCGGGACTGTCGGTGGTGGCCGCTAGCGTGTGAGACATGGACACCAACGGGGCACTGAGCGAAACGCTCGTCGCCGTGCGTGCCGCGCTGACCCTGTTGCAGTCCGAGGACCTGCACGGGGTGGACGCCGGGTCGCTGCTAACCGATGTCGCGGACATGCGGCGCCTGATCGACCAGACCGAAGGCGAGAGGCTGCGCCGGGTCGGTGAGGTCCACGCCCGCGGCGCCGCCCAGGTGGTGGGGGCGGGGTCGACGAAGGCGTTCCTCGGGAACGTGCCTGTTGTCCCCGGCCGAGGCGTCGCGGGCGGTGGATACCGCCGCCGCCCTGCGGACTACGTGCGCTGCCACGGCCGAAGCTGTGGCGACTGGTGTCATCGGGGTCGGGCAGGCGCGGGTGATAGCGAAGATCATCACCGACCTCCCCAGCGCGCTGCCCGACGAGGTGCGCACCGCCGGTGAGGCCACCCTGGTGCAGCACGCCTCTGAGCTGAACCCCGCCGAGCTGGCCAGGGCGGGGCGGTACTTCGCCTGCCACGTGGACCCGCACGGGGTGGCCAGGGACGACGCCGAGCAACGCGCCCGGTCCGGCATCACCTTCGCATCCACCCTGAACGGCGCGGGCATGGTGCGTGGTGACCTGGACCCCGAGTCGCTTGCGGTCATCTGCGCCGCGCTCGAACCCTCGTCCGCACCCAACCCCGGAGCTGACGGGGTCGAACGACGCACCCCGGCCCGGCGCCGCCTGGACGCCCTGGTCGAGATCAGTCGCCACTACCTGGACTGCCAGCAGGCGACGGACGTGCGCCACCCCGGCGCGCACGTCACGGTCGTCACCGGCGCTGGGACGCTGGCCGGTGAGCCGGGTGGGTCTGCCCTGGACTGGGGCGGAGTCGTCAGCGGTGAGACCACCCGCCGCCTCGCGTGCGACGCCACCATCACCCCGGTCACGGTCGGCCCAGTGGGGCAGGTGCTGGACGTCGGGCGGCGGAGCCGCACCGTGACGGCCCCACTGTGGGCGGCGCTGGTCGTCCGCGACCGGTGCTGCGCGTTCCCCGGCTGCGACACCCCGACCAGCCGGTGCGACGCCCACCACATCACCCACTGGGCCGACGGCGGCCCCACGGCCCTGGCGAACCTGGTCCTGCTGTGCCGGTTCCACCACCAACGGGTCCTGCACGACGACCAGCACGACCGGTGGCGAGTGCACATCGACGAACCCACCGGCCGGCCTGTCTTCGAACCGCCCATCTGGACCGGACGACGAGGGACACCCCTGCCACCCCTGTGGTCACCCGACGGGTGAAGCCCGACGACCGGGGGCCGAGAACCGCCGGACGTCCCTACTCGCCCGTTGCCCCGTCGATCGACTCGCGCAGCAGGTCCGCGTGGCCGTTGTGGCGGGCGTACTCCTCGATGAGGTGGCAGATGATCCAGCGCAACGAGATGCGCTCGCCGTCCTCCTCCTCAGACAGCGTCGCCAGACCGTCCGGGCCCGCAAGCGCCTTCTCGATGACCTGGTCGGACACCGCGATCGACTCGTCGAACCAGGCGAACAGCTGGTCAGGTGAGGCACCCGCCGCCGAGGTCAACGACCAGTCGGGGTCGTCCTGGTCGAGGTCGTCGAACCACGAGGGTTTGACGACGCCACCAGCGAAGAACTGGTCCAGCCATCCCGCCTCGACCCCGCTCAGGTGCTTGAGCAACCCACCGAGGGTCAGTGTGGTGGGCGCCAAGGTCGTCGCCAGCTGGTCGACGCCCAGACCCGAGCACTTCCAGCGCAGCGTGTCGCGCTGATATCCCAGGAACCCCAGCAGTGTCTCGGCCTCACCGGACGACGCCGGCGGGCTGACTCGGTCCTGTGCGCTGAACGTCGTCATCCGGCGGACTGTAGCCAGGGGGTACCGGCCGATCTACGTGCTGCGAGCCGACAGCACGCAGAACTCGTTGCCCTCGGGATCGGTCAGCACGACCCAGGGAACGTCACCCTGCCCGATGTCTGCATGGCGGGCACCCGCCGCAACGAGCCGTCCGACCTCGGCCTCCTGGTCGTCGGGCCGCAAGTCCAGGTGCAGCCGGTTCTGGGACTGCTTCGGCTCGGTGACCTGGGCGAAGAGGAGCCCGGGCAGGCGGTGCTCCGACGGCCGGATCTCGAACTCGTCCGCGGCGTCGTTCACGACCACCCACCCCAGGACGTCGGCCCACCAGCGTCCGAGCGCGACCGGGTCGACGGCGTCGACGAGGACCTGCTCCCACTCCAGGCTCATCGCCGGAGTGTGGCACCCGTGGCAGGAGGGTGTCGCGACGACCAGGCGTACGACGCAGCGACCAGCACCGCCGCGGTGCCGTACGAGATGGCCCGGGTGCCCTGGTGCCCGGTCGGCAGGATCGCGCCGTTGTAGACGGGGAAGCCGGCGGCGACCACCCACAGCCAGGCTGGGCGCGCGCCCAGCGCGACGAGCGGCACCAGCAGCAGGGCGTACCAGGAGTAGGACGGGGTCAGGACGATGAATGCGACGCCGACCATGACGGCGGCGCCGTGCCAGGGACGCAGCGGACGACCTGCGGCCTCGTCGCGGTCGGCGCGCCGCCACACGAGCAGGGCCGTGACGGCCAGCACCGCGGCGGCGACCGCAGTGCTGGGTGCGCCGTCCGGCAGGAACGCCTTGATCACCCGGAACCGGCCGTGCGACTCCTCGCCGACGTACCCGCCGAGGAACCCGGTGACGTCGAAGCCGAGGACAGCGACGTGCGGCAGGTAGACCGCGACGAGGGCGCCAGCCGCCGCCAGACCCACCCGCAACGACCGTCGAGGGGGCACGCTCGCCGCCACCAGCGCCGGCAGCAGCTTGGCGGCGACCGCCAGGCCGATCAGCACACCACCGCCGACCCAGCGTCGTGCCGCGAGCGCGCCCAGCGCGCAGACCGTCAACAACGAGGCCAGGACGTCGATGTGGGCGTTGTTGCCGACCTCGAGCACGACGGTAGGGCACCAGGCCCACCAGACGACCGTCCGCGGGTCACCGCCGGTGCGCCGCAGCACCAGGACGATCGCGACCGACGTCGCCACGGCGAGTGCCGCCATCGCGACCTGCTGCGTGTGCTGGCGTCCCTGGCCGCCGGACACCACGTGCACCAACCAGAACCACGCTTGGGAGACCGGCGGGTAGATGGTGCGCGCATCGGGGTGGTTCAGCCGGGTCGTGGCGCCGTCGAACAGCCAGTCGTCCCGCAGCTGCGCGAGCTGCGGCGCCTGCGGCGGGTAGCGGTAGGGGTCGATGCCGGCTGCCTGCACGCGTCCGTCCCACGCGTACCGCAGGAAGTCGTTGGTGGTGCGGGGTACGACGCTGACCGCCACCAGCTGCAGCAGCGCCCCGCCCACCAGCGCGAGACCCGTCGCTGCACGCACCGGCGCGCGCAGCACCAGGGCGGCGGCGCCGACGTACAGGGCGAACAGCCCGCCGGTGGCCACGAGCATCAGCCAGGGTGCGGACGTCGGGCTGTCCACCCGCAGCGTCGCTGCGGTGGCCGCCACCAGGGCGAGCAGCGCGACGGCCGCGAGCACGAGGGGCACGGTCCGCTGATCCGGGACGACGGGCCGGGGGCGGGTGGTCGTCGACACCGACCCAGCCTGGCACGGCGCAGCCGACCCACCGACCCGCCTGACGCGGTGTCGACGTTCCGTAAGGTCCTACAGGTGGGTGGCGGGCGGGCGGCAGACGCGGGTCATGACCGCGGCGAACCGGGTGCCCGGGCAGGCGAGGGCGACGGTGTGGGCGTCGTCGATGGTGTCGACGTCGGTCAGCACCGGCAGGTCGCCCACGCTGAAACCCGCTGCCAGCAACCGTTCTCGCTGCACGGCGCCGGTCCGTGACGTGCTCATCGGCACGCCGGCGAACACGCCGGGGTCGGGGTTCCGCATGCCGATGCCCCAGAAGCCGCCGTCGGCGGCCAACCCGATCACCGCGTCGTGGCCCTGCAGGTCGACGTCCAGCATCGCCGGCGTGAGCTGCGGGGTGTCCATGCCGACCAGGAACGCCGGTCCCTCGACAGCCGCGAACGCCGCCGCCAGCCGGTCGGCGAGCCCGCCGCCGCTCTGCGGCACCACTTCGAAGCCGTCGGGCACCCACGGGCCGGGCTCGCCGTCCAGCACCAGCACCCGGCGCGCGGCGGGGGCTGCGGCGACGGCGTCCAGGGTGTCGGCGAGGCACGCGGCGGCCAGGTCAGCGGCCCCCTGGGCTCCGACGTCGGGTGCGAGCCGGGTCTTGACCTTGCCCGGGACGGGTTCCTTGGCGATGACCAGCAGGGTGAGGTCGCTCACCGGGCAGACCCGTCGGTGACCAGCACCCGTGACATGTCGGCGACCGCGCGCAGCGTGCCCTTCACCGTGCCGGTGACCTTCGACCGGCCCACCCGCGGCTCGTACGGCACCGGCACCTCGGCAATCCGCCAACCGGCGCGCGCGGCGCGCAGCACCGTCTCGAGTGGGTAGCCCGAGCGGCGGTCGGTGATCCCCAGCGCCAGCAGCGGTTCTCGCCGGCAGGCGCGCATCGGTCCCAGGTCGTTGAGCCTCGTGCGGGCGGCAGCGCTGACCGGCACGGCCAGCACCCGGTTGGCGAGGCGGGCGTGCCAGGGCCAGGCGCCGGCGGACGTCGGCACCCGGCGTCCGAGCACCAGGTCGGCGTCGCCCGCGAGCACGGCGGCAGTCACCAGCGGCAGGTGACTCAGGTCGAACGAGGCGTCGGCGTCGCAGAACGCGACCACGTCGGCCGTGGCCTCGAGCAGTCCCCGGTGACAGGCCGCGCCGTACCCGGGTCGCGCCTCGTGCACGACGTGGGCCCCCAGCTCGGCCGCCACCTGCGCCGACCCGTCGCGCGAGCCGTTGTCGACGACGATCGCGCGGTAGCCCGCGGGCAGGCCGGCGAGCACCCGGGGCAGCGCCTGCGCCTCGTCGAGGCAGGGCAGGACGAGGTCGACGACCTTCATGACCAGCGACGCTACGGCCGGCGGGCCCACCGTGCACGTCGCAACGGGCTTACGGAACCATGACGGGCGCCGTTGGCGCGGTCCGGGCGCGCGCCGCGCACCTACGCTGGCGAGGTGCCCACCGTCCTGGTCGCCGACGACGACCCCACCGTGCGCCAGGTGCTGGGCGACTACCTGCGCCGCGCCGGCCTGGACGTCGTGGCCGTGCCGGACGGCGCCGCCGCCCTGGCCGCGGCCGGCGGGGTCGACGTCGCGGTGCTCGACGTGATGATGGGCCCCCCCGACGGGCTGGAGGTGTGCCGGCTGCTGCGGGCCGATCCCGCGACGGCCCACCTACCGGTGATCGTGCTGACCGCGCTCGGTGCCGAGGTCGACCGGATCGTCGGCTTCGAGACCGGTGCGGACGACTACGTGGCCAAGCCGTTCAGCCCCCGCGAGATGGTGCTGCGGGTGCAGTCGGTGCTGCGCCGCAGCACGCCGGTCGAACCCGCTCCCGGTGGCGACACCAGCCGTCACGACGGCGACCTCGACCTCGACCCGGTGGCCCGCCGGGCCTGGCGGGCAGGTGAGCCGCTGCACCTGACCGCCCGCGAGCTCGACCTGCTGCTGTTCTGGCTAGACCACCCCGGCCAGGTGTTCTCCCGCGACGAGCTGATGCGGCGCGTCTGGGGTTGGTCGTTCGGTGACGAGTCGACGGTGACCGTGCACGTCCGCCGCCTGCGCGAGAAGGTCGAGGACGACCCGTCCGCACCGACCCGGCTCGTGACGGTCTGGGGCGCGGGGTACCGGTGGGACGCGTCGTGAGCGGCGACCGACTCTCGGTGCTGGGCATCGCCGTCGCCTGCGTGCTCGTCGTTGGCGCCGCCGGCACCGTCGTGCTCCGGCGGCTGCGGCAGCGGTCGCTCGGGCTGCAGATGCTCGTCGTCCCGGTCGTGGCGCTGGTGGCGGTCGCGGTAGCCGTCGCGGTCGACGCCCAGGTGATGTTCCTGTCCGGTCACGACAGCACCGTGATCGCGCTGACGCTCGCCGCGGCGATGCCCTTCGCGGCGCTCATCGCCGCCTGGCTGGGCCGCGACGTCTCGCGCTCGGCCCGACGCCTGGCCCAGACCGCCCGCGCCCTCGGTCGCGGTGAGGTGGTGGTCACGGCACCGATGGCGTCGTCCGAGCTGTCCAGCGTGGCCCACGAGCTCGCCGTGGCGGGTCGTGACCTGGCCGAGGCCCGCTCCCGCGAGGTGGCCGTCGAGACCTCGCGGCGCGAGCTGGTCGCCTGGGTGTCGCACGACCTGCGCACCCCGCTGGCCGGCATCCGGGCGATGGCCGAGGCCCTCGAGGACGGCGTCGTCGACGACCCCGACCTCTACCACAAGCAGCTGCGGATCGAGGCGGACCGCCTCTCGGGCATGGTCGACACGC
>JBKJTJ010000217.1:0-3287 GCA_046590855.1 Actinomycetota bacterium | reverse complement strand
AGCCGCTGTTCGGGTGGCGGGTGCTCGTGCCGCGCACCAAGGACCAGGCCGGTGCGACCACCGACCGGCTGCGCGCCCACGGGGCGGTGAGCGTCGTCGTGCCGACCATCTCGGTCGAGCCGCCCCGCACGCCCCAGCAGATGGAGCGGGCGATCAAGGGACTGGTGACCGGCCGCTACGAGTGGATCGGCTTCACCAGTGTCAACGCCGTGCGCGCCGTGCGCGAGAAGTTCGAGGAGTTCGGCCTGGACGCACGCGCCTTCGCCGGGCTGAAGGTCGCCGCGGTCGGCGGTGTCACCTCAGAGGCGTTGCGCGAGTGGGGGATCGTCCCCGACCTCGCCCCCAGCGACGAGCAGTCGGCGAACGGCCTGCTGCAGGACTGGCCGCCGTTCGACGAGGTGCTCGACCCGATCAACCGGGTGCTGCTGCCCCGCGCCGACATCGCCACCGACACCCTCGTCGCCGGCCTGCAGGAGATCGGCTGGGAGGTCGACGACGTCACCGCGTACCGCACGGTGCGCGCCGCGCCGCCGGCCGCCGACGTCCGCGACGCGATCAAGACCGGTCGCTTCGACGCGGTCGTGTTCACCTCGAGCTCGACGGTGCGCAACCTGGTCGGCATCGCGGGCAAGCCGCACCCCTCGACGGTCGTCGCGTGCATCGGCCCGGCTACGGCCAAGACGGCCGAGGAGCACGGGTTGCGGGTCGACGTCCTCGCCGGTGAGGCGAACGGCGCGGCCCTGGTCGACGCCCTCGCCGAGTACGGCACCGGTCTGCGCCTCGCGGCCATCGAGGCCGGTGAGCCCGTCGTGCGGCCCAGCCAGCGCAAGGCTGCCGCTCGACGAAAGGCCAAGTGAGCGTGGGCTTCCCGGTCGAGCGACCACGCCGGCTGCGGCAGACGCCGGCGCTGCGCCGGCTGGTGAGCCAGACCCGGCTCGCGCCGTCCGACCTGGTGCTGCCGCTGTTCGTGCGCGAGGGAGTTGACGAGCCGGTGGCCATCGGCTCGATGCCCGGGGTGGTGCAGCACTCACGCGCGTCGCTGCGGGTGGCTGCGCGAGAGGCCGTCGCCGCCGGCGTCGGTGGGCTGATGCTGTTCGGCGTGCCGTCGACGCGGGACGCCGTGGGCTCGGGCGCCGACGACCCCGACGGCATCCTCAACGTCGGTCTGCGCGACCTGCGTGACGAGGTCGGTGACGGGACGGTCGTCATGGCGGACCTGTGCCTCGACGAGTTCACCGACCACGGTCACTGCGGGGTGCTGGACGACCGGGGGCGGGTCGACAACGACGCGACGCTCGAGCGCTACGCCTCGATGGCGTTGGCCCAGACCGAGTCCGGCGCCCACGTGCTCGGGCTGTCCGGGATGATGGACGGCCAGGTCGGCCACGTGCGGGCGGCCCTGGACGACGCCGGCCGCACCGACACCCTGCTGCTCGCCTACGCCGCGAAGTACGCGTCGGCGTTCTACGGTCCGTTCCGCGAGGCCGTCGGGTCGACGCTGACCGGCGATCGGGCGACGTACCAGCAGGACCCCGGCAACGCCGTCGAGGCGCTGCGCGAGGTGCGGCTGGACGTCGCCGAGGGCGCCGACCTCGTCATGGTCAAGCCGGCCCTGCCCTACCTCGACGTCCTGCGTCAGGTGGCCGACGAGGTCGACGTACCCGTTGCGGCGTACCAGGTCTCGGGTGAGTACGCGATGATCGAAGCGGCTGCCGCGGCCGGCATGATCGACCGCGACCGCGCGATCCTCGAGTCGCTGACGGCGATCCGCCGCGCCGGCGCCCAGGTGATCCTCACGTACTGGGCCACCGAGGTCGCGGCCCGGCTCTAACCCGCCGGGACCGTGACCTCGATCTCGGGACCGAGGGTCGCGTCACCGACCAGCTCGAGCTCGTCGCCACTCCAGAAGCTGCCGGGGTCGTACCAGTTGGTCGGTCGGTCACCCGCGAGCAGCCCCATCGCCTGGTAGGCGCTCGCGACGACCTCGGCGCAGTACGTCGACTCGACCGGTGCCGGACGCCGCACCCGACCGCGGGCCCACCGGCCGGCCAGCGCGACGGTGGCCGGGAACGGCGTGCCGTCCTGGCGGGCGATCACCCGCATCAGCTCGTCCTCCATGACCCGGGTCACCGGCGCCTCGAGCTGCCGCAGCCAGGCCCGCTGGCGGTACCGCGTCGACCACACGGTCACCGCCTCACGCAGGTCGTGCAGCTGGACGCCGCGGTGGTGGGTGCCGGTCCAGACGTCGACCAGCGACTGGCCGAGCTCGGCGTGCCACATCAGGGGCGGCAGGTCGTCCAGCACCACCGCCATGCCGACGTGGTTGACGGGGCTGTTGGTCACCGCGCGGATCGCCTGGTCTGCGACGCTGCTGCCGCGGAACAGCCACAGGTCACCGGTGCGCACCAGGTCGGTGGCGTCGTCCAGGCTGATCGGCACACCCGTCGCGGTCACAGGAGGGAACCTACGTCGTGAGGCTCTGGAAGCTGCTCGGACTGGCGGGACTGGCCGGCGTGGCCGCCACGGGCGCGGTCGTCGTCCGGTCGCAGCGACAGCGGGCCGCGCTGACCCCCGACGAGGTGCGCGCGCGGCTCCAGCAGCGCCTCGCGCAGGTGCCCGCTGACCCCGCCGAGAACGCGAGAACGGCCCACCCGAGCGCGTCGGGTGGCCCGTTCGAGGGTTCTCGGCGCGCCCGGTGGGGCGCGAGCGGGATCAGGCTGCCTTGGCCGCCTCGATCTCGAGGTGGATCTTGACCTTGTCGGCCACCAGGACGCCGCCGGACTCGAGGGCGACGTTCCACTCCAGGCCGAAGTCCTTGCGGTTGACCTCGGTCTCGGCGCTGAAACCGGCGCTCTGGCCCGAGGTCATCGGGTTGGTGGCCGCGCCGTTGTACTCGAGCTCGAACTCGACCGGCTTGGTGACGCCCTTGATGGTCAGGTCGCCGGCGAGCAGGTAGTCGCTGCCCTTCTCGGTGATCCCGGTCGACCGGAAGGTGATGCTCGGGAACTTCTCGGCGTCGAAGAAGTCACCGGACTTCAGGTGGGTGTCGCGGTTCTCGTCGCGGGTGTCGACGGTCGCGACCTCGGCCGAGGCCTCGACGACCGAGTCGAGCACGTTCTCGGCCACGGTGATCGTGCCGGTCACGCCACCGAAGCGGCCCTTGACCTTGCTGACCATGAGGTGGCGGACGGTGAAGCCGACCTCGGAGTGCGACGGGTCGACGTTCCAGACGCCGGGGGTGAGACCTTCGAGGGTGCTGGCCATGGTTGCTCCTTGACTGGGGGGCG
>JBKJTJ010000207.1:0-16349 GCA_046590855.1 Actinomycetota bacterium | reverse complement strand
ACCAGGTCCAGGACGCCGCGGTGGGCGGGCTGGTCGAGCAGCCACCAGTCCAGGCCGCGCGAGTCCGCCCACTCGGCCTCCTGCCCGAACTCCGAGCCCATGAACAGCAGCTGCTTGCCCGGGTGGGCCCACATCATCGCGAGGAACGCGCGCAGCGTCGCCAGCTGCTGCCAGCGGTCGCCGGGCATCTTGCGCAGCAGCGACCCCTTGCCGTGGACGACCTCGTCGTGGCTGATCGGCAGGACGAAGTTCTCGGTGAAGGCGTACATCAGGGCGAACGTCATCTGGTGGTGGTGGAACTGGCGGTGCACCGGCTCGTGCGCGACGTAGTCCAGCGAGTCGTGCATCCAGCCCATGTTCCACTTCAGGCCGAAGCCCAGGCCCCCGAGGTGGGTGGGCCGGGTGACACCGGGCCAGGCCGTGGACTCCTCGGCGATCATCACGACACCGGGGACGCGCTTGTAGACCGTGGCGTTGGTCTCCTGCAGGAACTGCACCGCGTCCAGGTTCTCGCGCCCGCCGTACTGGTTGGGCAGCCACTCGCCCTCCTTGCGCGAGTAGTCCAGGTAGAGCATCGAGGCCACCGCGTCCACGCGCAGGCCGTCGACGTGGAACTCCTCGCACCAGTACAGGGCGTTGGCCACCAGGAAGTTCTTCACCTGCGGCCGGCCGAGGTCGAAGACGTGCGTACCCCAGTCGGGCTGGTCGCCGCGGCGCGGGTCGGGGTGCTCGTACAGCGCCTGGCCGTCGAACCGGGCCAGGGCGAAGGCGTCCTTGGGGAAGTGCGCGGGCACCCAGTCCAGGATCACGCCGATGCCCGCGCCGTGCAGCGCGTCGACGAGGTGCCGGAACTCGTCCGGCGAGCCGAACCGCGACGTCGGTGCGAAGTAGCCGGTGACCTGGTAGCCCCAGGACGGGCCGTACGGGTGCTCCATGACGGGCATCAGCTCGACGTGGGTGAAGCCCATCTCGACGACGTAGGCGACCAGCTGCTCGGCGAGGTCGAGGTAGGAAAGGCCCTCGCGCCACGAGCCCAGGTGCACCTCGTAGGTGCTCATCGGGCCGTTGTGCGGGTCGCCGGCGGCGCGGGCGGCCAGCCAGGCGTCGTCGCTCCAGGCGTAGGCGCTCTCGGTGACGACCGAGGCGGTGGACGGCGGCACCTCTGCGGCGCGGGCCATCGGGTCGGCCTTGAGCCGGCGACCGCCGTCCGAGCCGAGGATCTCGAACTTGTACCGGGTGCCCACGCCGACGTCGGGCACGAACAGCTCCCACACGCCGGTCGAGCCCAGGGCCCGCATCGGGTGGGCGGCGCCGTCCCAGTGGTTGAAGTCGGCGACCAGCCGGATGCCGCGCGCGTGCGGGGCCCACACGGCGAACGAAGTGCCGGTGACCTCACCCATCACACCCAGGTAGCGGCGCACGTGCGCCCCGAGGACGGTCCACAGCTGCTCGTGACGGCCCTCGCCGATCAGGTGCAGGTCGACCTCACCGAGGGTGGGCAGGAACCGGTAGGGGTCGTCGACCGGGAAGGTCGAGCGGCTCTCGGGTGCGCCGTCCGGCCCGTCGTAGGTGACGTCGAGGCGGTAGTCCGTCACGTCGGTGCCCGGGACGACGGCCACGAAGACCCCCTCGTGCTCGTGCGCCAGCGGGATCCGTGAGCCGTCGGCGAGCACCGCCACCACCTCGCGGGCGTGCGGGCGCAGCGCGCGCAGGGTGAGGGAGCCGTCGTGCGGGTGCAGGCCCAGGATGCCGTGCGGGTCGCCGTGCGCCCCGCTCAGGAGTCGGTCGAGGTCGGCGACGTCGACGGGCAGCGGTGCGGGGTGGGTCGGCTGCGGGGGAGTGCTCACCGTGGTCACCTGGTTCTGGTCGGGGATGTCGCTGACGTCGCGCAGCAGCCGGTCGACCGCAGTCAGGGGGATGGGCAGCCAGTCGGGCCGGTTGCGGCTCTCGTAGACCACCTCGTACAGCGCCTTGTCGAGCTCGAGCGCGCGCAGCAGCACCGTGTCGTCGCGCGGGTCGCGGCCGCTCACCCGACCGTAGCCCTCGCAGAACGCGGCGCGGGAGCGCGCGACCCACTCCAGGCAGGTGCCAGCCGAGCGCGGGTCGGCGACGAGCAGCTGGCCCGCGGCGTAGTCGAACGAGCGCAGCATGCCGGCGACGTCGCGCAGCGCCAGGTCGGGTGAGCTGCGCTCGGCCAGCGGGCGCAGCGGTTCGCCCTCGAAGTCCAGCAGCACCCACCCGCGGCCGGGTGCGTCGAGCACCTGGCCGAGGTGGTAGTCGCCGTGGATCCGTTGCAGGTCAGGGCGTTCGGTGACCTCGGCCACCGCCGACAGGGCCGCGCGGGCGGCCACCTCGTACGCGGCGAGCGCGGGGGCGTTCTGCAGCGCCCAGTCCAGCCGTGCGCCCAGGGCCGCGGCGAGCTCGCGGACGCCGTCCGCCCCGATCGGGCTGCGGCCCATCGCGTCGGCAAGGGTCCGGTGCACGCGGGCGGTCTGCGCGCCCAGCTCGCGGGCGCGGTCGGCGAAGTCCTCGCCGGCCGACAGGGCTGCGGTGGCCACCCGCCAGGCGTCGCGGGTGCCGGGCAGGAACTCCTGGACGAGCGCGAGGTGGCCGTGGGCCGTGCCTGACGGGCCCGGCCAGCTGCCCTCGACCCAGCCGACGGTCGCCGGGACCGCGGTCGACCCGGCCGCCGCGAGGGCCGCCTGGACGACGACGTCCGGGTTGTCACCCTCGGCGACCACCCGGAACACCTTGCAGATCAACGGTGCGGGGCTGTCGACGACGATCGAGGTGTTGGACTGCTCGCCGTCCATCACCCGGGTAGGGGCGCCGGCCCCCGGGACGACGGCCCCGGGCTGACGCACCCCGCGCAGCCTCAGTCCGCCGGCGACCCCGACGTCCGTGCCGTCGGCGAGCAGCCGCAGCAGGACGTCGGCGAAGGCCGGGTCGTGCGGGCCGTCGTACGCGTACCAGGTCGTGCCGTCAGGCTCGGCCACGGTGGCGATCAGCGCACCGGCGCCACCCGGCCGCTCGGCCGGCCGCAGCACCACCGGCACCTGGTAGGTCTCGGTCGGGGTCGACGTCCCGTCGTAGGACACACCCACCAGGTGGACCAGGACGACGTGGGACGGGGAGCGCTCGACCTCGACGGCGGTGTCGGTGACGACGGTCGCCGGACGCCCCTTGCCGGCGAACCAGCGCTGGCGCGGCAGCCAGGACTGCCACATCAGCAGGCGCTCGCTCACGCGGTGCTCCCGTCCGCGGTCAGCCGCAGCCAGAAGAAGTCGCGGGTGCCGAGCGAGATGGGCAGCACCCCGTCGGCCGGTACCGGGTTGAAACCGCTGCCGCCGAACAGGTCTGCGAGCCCGTAGCTGCTGTGGTGAGGCAGCTGCAGCCGCGCCGCCTGCGGGGTCTGCGACAGGTTGTTGACGCACAGCACGGTCTCGGGCACCTCCCCGGGGTCGACGTCGGTGTCGAGCACCCGCAGGAAGGCGAGCACGGCGTCGTTGTCGGTCGGGACGTGCAGGTAGCGCCCCAGCCCGAAGACGGGGTGCCGCTTGCGGATCGCCAGCATCCCGCGCGTCCAGTGCAGCAGGGACGACCGGGAGGCCAGCTGGGCCTCGACGTTGGCCGTGGCGTAGTGGTGCACCAGCGACTGGATGGTGGGCAGGTACAGCTTGCCCGGGTCGGCGCTGGAGAATCCCGCGTTGCGGTCCGGCGTCCACTGCATCGGGGTGCGCACCGAGTCGCGGTCGGGCAGCCAGATGTTGTCGCCCATGCCGATCTCGTCGCCGTAGTACAGGCACGGGCTGCCGGGCAGCGACAGCAGGAGCGCGTTGATCAGCTCGATCTCGGCGCGCGAGTTGTCGAGCAGCGTCGCGAGCCGGCGCCGGATGCCGATGTTGGCGCGCATCCGGGCGTCGGGGGCGTACCACCCGTACATCGCCGCGCGCTCCTCGGTGGTGACCATCTCGAGGGTGAGCTCGTCGTGGTTGCGCAAGAAGGTGCCCCACTGACCGTGCGAGGGCAGGTCGGGGGTGTCGGCGAGGATCTCGGCGATCGGCAGCGCCGACTCCTCGCGCATCGCGTAGTACAGCCGCGGCATCACGGGGAAGTGGAACGCCATGTGGCACTCGGGTTCGGCGTCGGTGCCGAAGTAGTCGACGACGTCCTGGGGCCACTGGTTGGCCTCGGCGAGCATGATGCGGCCCGGGAACTCGGTGTCGACCATGGCGCGCAGGCGTCGCAGGAAGTCGTGCGTCGCCGGCAGGTTCTCGCAGTTGGTGCCCTCCTCCTCGAACAGGTACGGGATCGCGTCGAGGCGGAACCCGTCGATGCCGAGCTTCATCCAGAACCGGACGACGTCGAACATCGCCTCCTGGACGTCGGGGTTCTCGAAGTTCAGGTCGGGCTGGTGGCTGAAGAACCGGTGCCAGAAGTACTGGCGCCGCACCGGGTCGAAGGTCCAGTTGCTGGTCTCGGTGTCGACGAAGATGATCCGCGCGTCCTCGTACTTCTGGTCGGTGTCCGACCACACGTAGAAGTCGCCGTACGGGCCCGTGGGGTCCGACCGGCTGGCCTGGAACCACGGGTGCTGGTCGCTGGTGTGGTTCATCACGAGGTCGACGATCACCCGAAGGCCCCGGGCGTGGGCCTGGGAGACCAGCTCGGTGAAGTCGGGCATGGTGCCGAACTCGGGCAGCACCGAGCAGTAGTCCGACACGTCGTAACCGCCGTCGCGCAACGGGGACGCATAGAACGGCGGCAGCCACAGGCAGTCGACGCCGAGCCACTGCAGGTAGTCCAGCCGCCCGATCAGCCCGGTGATGTCACCCGACCCCGAGCCGTTGGAGTCGTCGAACGCGCGGATCAGCACCTCGTAGAAGACGGCCTTCTTGTGCCAGCTCGGGTCGTGCCGCAGGCCGGGGGTGCTGAGGTTGAGGCCCTCCATCGTCAGGCCCCCCTCACGTGCACGATGTGGACCGGTTCGACGTGCGGGTCCAGCCGGACGAACACGTGCTCGCCCCAGTGCCACTCGGTGCCGGTCACCAGGTCGTGCGCCACGAACGAGCTGCCCCAGGCCAGGCCGAGGGCGGGCAGGTCGAGGTGGACGGTCGTGGCGCGCACGCCGTGCGGGTCGAGGTTGACCACGACGATCAGCAGGTCGGGACGCCCGGTCGGCGACTGCGCGGCGGTCAGCCGACGGCTGTAGGCGATGACCGAGTCGTCGTCGGTCGGGTGGAACACGATGTTGCGCAGGCGTTGCAGCGCCGGGTGGTCGCGGCGGATCTGATTCAGCCGGGTCAGCCACGGGGCGATGCTGCGGCCCTCGCGCTCGGCGCCCTGCCAGTCACGGGCCTTGAACTCGTACTTCTCATTGTCGATCTGCTCCTCGACGCCGGGTCGCGCGACGTTCTCGACCAGCTCGTACCCGGAGTAGATGCCCCACGTCGGAGCCATCGTGGCGGCAAGCGCCGCACGCAGGCGGAAGGCCGCGCGCCCGCCGTACTGCATGGTCGGCGTGAGGATGTCGTGCGTCGTCGGCCAGAAGCTGGGGCGCATGTAGTCGGCGCTGTCACCGGACAGCTCGGTGAGGTACTCGGTGAGCTCGGCCTTGGTGTTGCGCCAGGTGAAGTAGGTGTACGACTGGTGGAACCCGACCTTGGCCAGGGTGTGCATCATCGCCGGCCGCGTGAAGGCCTCGGCGAGGAAGACCACCTCGGGGTGGCGCCCAGCGACCTCGGCGATCAGCCACTCCCAGAACTGCACCGGCTTGGTGTGCGGGTTGTCGACGCGGAACAGCGTGACGCCGTGCTCGACCCACAGCAGCACCACGCGCAGCACCTCGGCGTAGATGCCGGCCGGGTCGTTGTCGAAGTTGACCGGGTAGATGTCCTGGTACTTCTTCGGCGGGTTCTCGGCGTAGGCGATGGTGCCGTCGGACTTGGTCGTGAACCACTCGGGGTGCTCGGTGACCCACGGGTGGTCGGGCGAGCACTGCAGCGCGAGGTCGAGCGCGACCTCGAGGCCGAGGCGCCTGGCCTCGGCCACGAACGCGTCGAAGTCGGCGAACGTGCCCAGTGTCGGCTCGATGGCGTCGTGCCCGCCGTCGGCCGACCCGATCGCGTACGGCGACCCCGGGTCCTGGGGCCTCGGGTCCAGGGTGTTGTTGCGGCCCTTGCGGTTCGTCGTCCCGATCGGGTGCACCGGGGTCAGGTACGCGACGTCGAAGCCCATGGCCGCGATGGCCTCCAGCCGCCGCGCGGCGGTGCGCAGCGTCCCGCTGGTCCAGGTGTCGGTGCGCTCGTCGTACGTCGCGCCCTCGGAGCGCGGGAAGAACTCGTACCAGCTGCCGACCAGGGCGCGCTCGCGCTGCACGCGCAGCGGCAGCTCGGCGCCCGGGCTGAGCATCTCGCGCACCGGGAGGGCGGCCAGCGCCGCGTGGACCGCCGCCGACGTCCCCGCCGCCAGCCGGGCCTGCGCCGGCCGGGCGGTGTCGCGCAGCCCGACCACGGCCTCGGCGAGGACCCGCTCGTGCACCGCCGACCGACCGGGCGTCTCGCCGGCGGCCTCGAGCAGCAGGGCGCCCTCTTCGAGCATCAACTCGGTGTCGACGTCGGCGGCGACCTTCAGGACGGCGTCGTGAGCCCAGGTCGCGTACGGGTCGGACCACCCCTCGACCCGGAACGTCCAGTCGCCCTCGGCGTGGGGCACCACGTCGGCGCCCCACAGGTCCAGCCCGGGCTCGAGGCAGGTCATCTGCACCGGCGGTCGCTCGACGCCGTCCGGCGCGGTGAGCACCGCCGTCGCGCTGACCGCGTCGTGGCCCTCGCGGAAGACCGTGGCCCGCACGGGCACCGCCTCACCGACGACGCAGCGCGCAGGCCAGCGACCGGAGTCGACGACGGGGGACACAGCCAGGACGGGGATACGACCGATCACTGCAGCGACGCTACCGACTGGGAGCCGCCGAGCGCACACCAACACGTCCGCCACGCGCGAGCGGCTGTGCAAGATCTTGCACGGCCTGCAAGAAGGCGGCGAGCAGCGGCCACGGGTGATCGCGGGGACCACTACGATCATGGCCGTGAGAGCGATCCGACGCTTCAGCGTCCGCACCGTCCTGCCCGCGCCCGTCGCCGCACTCGGCGAGCTCGCGAGCAACCTGCGATGGTCGTGGCACCCCCCGACCCACGACCTGTTCTCCGGTCTGGACCCCCAGCTGTGGAAGCGGGTCCGCTACGACCCGGTGGCCCTGCTCGGGGCGCTGCCCAGCACGCAGCTCGCCGCCCTCGCCGCCGACCCCGAGTTCGTCGCCCGCGTCGACGCGCTGGCGGCCGACCTGCGGCGCTACCTCGAGCAGCCGCGGTGGTACCAGAGCTACGCGCAGGATCAGGGCGAGGCCGGCGTGCCGCGCTCGATCGCCTACTTCTCGGCCGAGTTCGGCATCACGGCGGTGCTGCCGCAGTACTCCGGCGGCCTGGGCATCCTGGCCGGTGACCACCTCAAGGCCGCGTCCGACCTCGGTGCCCCCATCGTCGGCGTCGGCCTGTTCTACAAGACCGGCTACTTCAAGCAGTCGCTCTCGCGCGAGGGCTGGCAGCAGGAGAACTACCCGGTGCTGGACCCCGACGACCTGCCGCTGGCGCTGCTGCGCGAGGCCGACGGGTCGCCGTCCGAGGTGGTCGTCGGGCTTCCCGGCGGACGCCGGCTCGTGGCCCACGTCTGGCGCGCGCAGGTCGGCCGCGTGCCCCTGCTGCTGCTGGACTCCGACGTCGAGGCCAACGACGAGGGCGCCCGCACCATCACCGACCGGTTGTACGGCGGCAGCGGAGACCACCGGCTGCAGCAGGAGATGCTGCTCGGGATCGGCGGCGTCCGGGCGCTGCGGCTGTGGTCGCGGCTCTCGGGCGCACCCGTCCCGGACGTCTACCACTGCAACGAGGGTCACGCCGGTCTGATGGGCGTCGAGCGCATCCGCGAGCTGGTGCAGCGCGAGGGCATGACCTTCGCCGAGTCCCTGGAGGCGGTGCGCGCCGCGACGGTGTTCACCACGCACACCCCCGTTCCCGCCGGCATCGACCGGTTCGGCTCGGAGCAGATCCGCACCTACCTCGGCGGTGAAAACGCCGTCGACGGCGTCTCGGTCGAGCAGATCATGGCGCTGGGGGCCGAGAACTACCCCGGCGGTGAGGCCGGCATCTTCAACATGGCCGTCCTCGGCCTGCGCCTCGGTCAGCGCGCGAACGCCGTGTCGCAGCTGCACGGCGAGGTCAGCCGGCAGATGTTCGACGGCCTGTGGCCGGGCTTCGACGACCGCGAGGTGCCGATCGCCTCGATCACCAACGGCGTGCACGCCCCCACCTGGGTCGACCGGCGGATGTTCGAGCTGGTCGACTCCCACCTCGGCACCGACGCGCTGGACGAGAAGGCCGCCTGGGGCGAGGTCGCCCAGGTGCCCGTCGACGCCGTCTGGGTCGTGCGGCGCCAGATGCGTGAGCAGCTGGTCCTCGAGGCGCGCCGTCGGCTGCGCTCGTCCTGGCTCAAGCGCGGCGCCAGCCGGGCCGAGCTGGGCTGGACCGATTCGGTGCTCGACCCCGACGTGCTGACCATCGGGTTCGCCCGCCGCGTGCCGACGTACAAGCGCCTGACGCTGATGCTGCGCGACCCCGACCGGCTCAAGGCCCTGCTGCTGCACCCCACGCGTCCCGTCCAGCTGATCATCGCAGGCAAGTCCCACCCCGCCGACGACAAGGGCAAGTCCCTGATCCAGCAGATGGTGCGCTTCGCGGACGACCCCGAGGTGCGGCACCGGATCGTCTTCCTGCCCAACTACGACATCGCGATGGCGCAGTACCTCTACCCCGGCTGCGACGTCTGGCTGAACAACCCGCTGCGCCCGTTCGAGGCCTGCGGGACGTCGGGCATGAAGTCGGCGCTGAACGGCGGCCTCAATCTCTCGATCCTCGACGGCTGGTGGGACGAGTGGTTCGACGGCGAGAACGGCTGGGCGATCCCCACCGCCGACGGCGTCGAGGACCCCGAGCACCGCGACGACCTCGAGGCGGCCGCGCTCTACGACCTGATCGAGGGGCAGGTGGCGCCGCGGTTCTACGACCGCGACGAGGCGGGCCTGCCCGGCCGCTGGCTCGAGATGGTCAGCCACACCCTGCAGACGCTCGGGCCGAAGGTGCTGGCCAGCCGGATGGTCACCGACTACGTCGAGCAGCTCTACACCCCGGCAGCCCGGTCTGGCTGGTCGCTGAACGGGGCGGGTTACCCCGGCGCCCGCGATCTGGCCGCGTGGAAGGGTCGGCTGCGTGCCGCGTGGCCGGCCGTCCGGGTCGACCACGTCGAGTCCTCGGGCGTGAGCGACGCACCGCAGGTCGGCGACGTGCTGTCGGTGCGGGCGTTCGTCTCCCTGGACGGCCTGGCCACCGACGACGTGCGGGTGCAGGTCGTGCACGGACGGGTGTCCGAGACCGACGAGCTCGCCGACACCGAGTCGGTCGACCTCGTGCACGCCGAGACCTACGAGGGTGGCCGCCACCGGTTCGAAGGCGACCTGCGGCTGTCCCGCACGGGCGCCTTCGGTTACACGGTGCGCGTCCTGCCCGCCCACGCCGGCCTCGCGACGTCCGCCGAGCTGGGGCTGGTCGCCAACGCCTGAGCGGCCCACCCTCAGGTCGGGTGCCCCGCGTGCCGATTCGCACCTGTGCCCGACGACCGAGCGGCCCAGCGACCCGCCGTACGCGGTCTGCTGACGCTCGGCGCGGCCCTGGTGCTGCTCGGCCCCGCCTACCTGCTGACCCTGCCCGGGGGGGCGCAACCGCTGGGCGCCCTGCTCTCCGGCGTCGGGGGAGCCGTCGTGCTGGTGACGGCCGCGCGCGCCCAGCGCCGCGGTGGTGGGATCGGGTCCGGGCAGTGCGAGCTGCTCGCCGCGATCGGCGTGGTGGTCGCCGTCGCCGCACTCGCCCTCGCCCGGACCTCGCAGAGCTCGCTGGGGCTGATGGCGGCGCTGGTCGTCCTGGGCGGTCTGGGGCGCAGCACCGGGTTCGTGCGGCGCTGGACGGCGGTCGGTGTCGGCGCGGGCGTCGCCGTCGCTCTCACCCGTCTGCCGCCCGACCCCGGGCTGCGGGCGGCCGTCGCGCTGGTCGTCGTCGGTGCCCTCGCTCTCGGCCTGCACCGGGCGCGCCAGGTGGCAGAGAGCCGGCTGCGCGACCAGGTGCAGACGCTGGCCCGTTCGCAGGCGGCGCTGGCCGACTCCGAGCTGCGCTACCGCAACCTGTTCGACCACAGCCCGATGGGCGTGGGCATGACCGACCACAGCGGGGTCTTCGTCGCCGTCAACGAGGCGATGGGCGCGATCCTCGGGCGCGACCCGGCCGAGGTCGTCGGTGCGACCTCGGCGCTCTACACCCACCCGGACGACGGTCACCTCGTGGCGCGCGCCCGGCTGCTCGACGCCGACCCGGTCGTGCGCCGGCTGCGCAAGCGGGTCGTGCGGCCCACCGGCCAGGTGCGCTGGATCGAGCTGACCGGCACCACGATGGTCGGCGCGGACGGCCTGGCGTGGACCGTGGGACACATGTGGGACGTGACCGGCGAGGTCGAGGCAGCGAGCACCCTGGCCAAGGCCCAGGAGGACGTCGCGACCATCGCCGAGGTCGTGCGCCGCATGCACTCCGGGGACGACGTCCGCTCGGCGATCGTGACGGCGGCCCAGGGTGTGGCCGGAGCGCTGAGCGCCGTCCTGCTCGAGCACGACGACGCGGAGCACGTCGTGTTCAGCGCCCAGGCCGGGGCTGAGCGGCTCGCGGGGGTGCGGGTGCCGGCGGCCACGGCCACGGCCGCCGGGCACGTCTGGCGCACCGGTGAGCCCCTGTTCGTGGCCGACCCGGTCGGCCACCCGCTGGTGTCGCCGACGATGCTGGGCATCATCGGGGGGCGGTCGCTGATGTGGCAGCCGGTGTCGGTGGCGGGCCAGGTGCTGGCCGTGCTCGTCGTCGCCTGGCCGCACCGCGTGGCCGACCTCGACGACCGGGCTGCGCGATCGGTCAAGGTGCTCGCCGACGAGGCCGCGCTCGCCCTGCAGCGGGAGTCGATGATCCGCTCGCTGGAGTCGATGGCCGCGACCGACCCGCTCACCGGTTTGGCGAACCGCCGCGCGTGGGACGAGCGCCTGGCCGCGGCCATGGCGGCCGCCCGGCGCACCGGGTCACCGCTGACGGTGGCGCTGGTGGACGTCGACCACTTCAAGGCCTTCAACGACGCGCACGGTCATGCCGCAGGTGACGCGGTCCTGCGGACCTTCGCGGCCCGCGCCGGCGAGACGGTGCGGGGTGAGGACGTGATCGCCCGCTGGGGCGGCGAGGAGTTCGCCGTGATGCTGGCCGACTGCGCCTGCGGCGCGGACGCCGTGGCGGCCGTCGACCGGGTCCGCACGAGCATGCCGGGTCCGACCACCTGCTCGGCCGGTGCCGCGACCTGGGACCGCGTCGAGACCGCGCAGCAGCTGATGACCCGCGCCGACGGAGCGCTCTACGCGGCCAAGAACGCCGGTCGCGACCGCACCCTGGGTGCGCTCACGACGCGGGTCGCCGCACCTGCAGCACCTGCATCGAGCCAGCGCTGACGGCGAGCGAGGCGGACGAGTCCCACGCGCCGGCCCGCGGCCGCTCGTCGGCGCTGTCCCACAGCAGCCGGTAGGCACCGGCCCACGGGGCGGCGGGCAGGACGACGCGTGCCGGGGTGACCGCACCGTGCACGACGACCAGCACACCGGCGTCCGGCTCGAGCGCGCCGTCACCGCCGACGGCGCCGTCCACCAGGGCGAGCAGCGTGCGCGTCGAGGGGTCGGCCCAGCGCTGCTCGTCCATCAGGGTCCCGTCGGCGGCGAACCAGGCCAGGTCGGTCGTGCCGTCGGCGTGCCGGGGGCGTCCGGAGAAGAAGCCGGTCTGGGAGAGCACGGGGTGCTCGCGGCGCAGCCGCACCAGGTGGGTCGTCGTCGCCAGGAGGTCGCGCTGCCAGTCGGCGAGGTCCCAGTCGATCCACGACACGTCGTCGTCGCGGCAGTAGGCGTTGTTGTTGCCGCGCTGGGTGCGGCCCAGCTCGTCGCCCGCCGTGATCATCGGCACGCCGGTCGACAGCAGCACCGTGCCGAGCAGGTTGCGGATCGAGCGCCGCCGGGCGGCCAGCACCCGGGCGTCGTCGGTCGTCCCCTCGACGCCGTGGTTGGACGTGCGGTTGTCGCCGTGCCCGTCGCGGTTGCCCTCGCCGTTGCCGAGGTTGTGCTTGTGCTCGTACGCCGTCGCGTCGGCGAGGGTGAAGCCGTCGTGGGCCGCGACGAAGTTGACCGAGGCGAGCGGGCCGCGGTCGCGGCGGCCGAACAGGTCCTGCGAGCCGGTCAGGCGGGTGGCGAGCTCGCGCACCCCGTGGCCGGTCTCGCCGCGCCGCTCGCGTGCGGCGTCGGCGAGCCAGAACGTCCGGACGGCGTCCCTGAACCGGTCGTTCCACTCGGCCAACGGCGGCGGGAACTGGCCGGTGCGCCAGCCGTGCGCGCCGACGTCCCACGGCTCGACGACCAGCTTGACCCGCGACAGGACGGGGTCGCAGCGCAGCGCGACCAGGAAGGGGTGGTCGGGGTCGTAGCCGTCGTCGCGGCCGCGGGCGAGCGCGGTGGCCAGGTCGAAGCGGAACCCGTCGACGTGCACCTGCTCGACCCAGTAGCGCAGCGAGTCCAGGGCCTGCTGCACGACCCGGGGGTGCCGGAAGTCCAGGGTGTTGCCGCACCCGGTGACGTCGACGTCGCGGCCCTGACCGTCCAGGCGGTAGTAGGCGCGGTTGTCCAACCCGCGCCACGACAGCGTCGCGCCGTCGCGCCCCTGCTCGCAGGTGTGGTTGTAGACGACGTCCAGGATCACCTCGAGCCCGGCGCTGTGCAGGTCGCGCACCATGGTCTTGACCTCGGCCAGCACGCCGGCCGGGTCGTGCGCGCAGGCGTACGCGGCGTGCGGCGCGAAGAAGCCCAGCGTGTTGTAGCCCCAGTAGTTGACCAGCCCGCGGCGCACCAGCGCGGGCTCGTGGGTGAACGCGTGCACGGGCAGCAGCTCGACCGCCGTGACCCCGAGGTCGACGAGGTGGGCGACCGTGGCCGGGTGGGCCAGCCCGGCGTACGTGCCGCGCAGGTGCTCGGGGACGCCGGGCAGCGTTCGGGTCAGCCCGCGCACGTGCGCCTCGTACACGACGGTCTGCGACCAGGGACGGCGCGGTGGGCTGTCGCGGCCCCAGTCGAAGTCGTCGGCCAGCACCACCGACAGCGGCACGTACGGCGCGGAGTCGCGGTCGTCGCGCAGCTGGTCGTCGCCGTGCAAGGTGGCGCCGACGACGTGGCCGAAGACCTCCGGGCGCCAGATGACCTCACCGGCCAGCCCGCGGGCGTAGGGGTCGACGAGGAGCTTGGCCGGGTTGTACCGCAGGCCGCTGCCCGGGTCCCAGGCGCCGCGCACCCGGAACCCGTACCGCTGGCCGGCGAGCATGCCCGGCACGTGCCCGTGGTGCACGCCGTGGGTGCGCTGGGTCAGCGTGACCCGCCGCTCGACCCGGTCCGGGCCTTCGCCGTCGACCAGGCACAGCTCGACGGCGTCGGCGTGACCGGCGTACACCGCGACGTCCGAGCCACCGTCGCGCAGGGTGACCCCGAGGGCGGGCGGCTGGTCCCGGGTGCGGTCGGCGGCCGTGATCACGCGGACCAGTCTGGCGCACCGCCCGCTCCGGACGACGGGCGACTACCGTTGGGGCATGACCGATCCGACGGCGCTGCCGGACTTCCCACCGCCCACCGACGAGCACCCGCTGCGGGGTCGCGTGCTCGACGTCCTCATCGACGAGGGCTACCGGCCCGACATCGACGCCGACGGCGACGTCGCGGTCAAGGTGCAGGGCCAGCAGCTGTACCTGCGCTGCACCGAGGGGGCGGTCACGCTCCTTCGGGTGTTCGGCCAGTGGCGCCTGGACGAGGACGTGGCCGGCGACGAGCTGGCCCGCCTGCGGGCCTGCAACTCGGTGACCGGCCGGCTCTCGGTGGCCAAGACCACCCTCGGCGGCGACATCCTGGTGGCCAGCGCCGAGCACGTCGTCACCGAGGCCACGGCGCTGAAGTCCATCGTCGGCACCTCGCTCGAGCTGGTGCTGACGGCCGTCAACCTGTGGCACGAGGCGCTGGCCCTGGTGACCGGCGAGGTGACCGGCGAGGTGACCGGCGAGGCGCCGGGCGAGCAGCCCGGCGGAGCGTCGGACGTCGGTGACGAGCGTGGCTGACACCGGCGATCGCTGGGTGCGGCTGGAGGTCGCGGACGGCATCGGCACGATCCGACTGGCCCGCCCGCCGATGAACGCGCTGGACGCGGCGATGCAGGACCAGCTGCGCGAGGTGGCGATCGAGGCCGGGCAGCGGGACGACGTCGCCGCGGTCGTGGTGTACGGCGGCGAGAAGGTCTTCGCCGCGGGCGCCGACATCAAGGCGATGCAGACCATGTCCTACGCCGACATGGTGCACCGCTCGGGGCTGCTGCAGGCCTCGTTCACCGAGCTCGCGCGGGTGCCGAAGCCGACGGTCGCCGCGATCACCGGGTACGCCCTCGGCGGCGGCCTCGAGCTGGCGCTGGCGTGCGACTTCCGGGTGTGCGGCGATGACGCCAAGGTGGGCCAGCCCGAGATCCTGCTCGGCATCATCCCCGGCGCCGGCGGCACCCAGCGGCTGGCCCGGCTGGTGGGCCCGGCCCGGGCCAAGGACCTGATCTTCTCCGGCCGCTTCGTCGACGCCGCCGAGGCGCTCGCGATCGGCCTGGTCGACCGGGTCGTGCCCGCCGACCAGGTGCTCACCGCGGCGCTGGAGCTGGTCGGGAGGTACGTCGGCGGCCCGGCGCTCGCGCTGCGCGCGGCCAAGGAGGCGATCGACCGCGGGCTGGACGTCGACCTCGAGACCGGGCTGCAGCTCGAGCGGCTGCAGTTCGCGGGCCTGTTCGCCACCGACGACCGGGCCAGCGGCATGGCCTCGTTCGTCGAGCACGGCCCGGGAAAGGCCCGGTTCACGGGTCGTTGAGCCAGTTCGCGCCGGGTGGCGCGAGCACCGGTTACCGACGGGTAACCTCGAGGCAGGTCCGACAAGGGAGAACGACGTGAACATCGTGGTCTGCGTGAAGTACGTCCCCGACGCCCAGGGCGATCGCGGGTTCGAGGCCGGGGACAGCACGACCGACCGCGAGGGCGTCGAGGGCCGGCTGTCCGAGCTGGACGAGTACGCCGTCGAGGAGGCGCTGAAGATCGTCGAGGCGGGCGAGGGCGAGGTCACGGTGCTGACCGTCGGCCCCGCGGGCGCCGCGGACGCGATCAAGAAGGCGCTGCAGATGGGCGCCCACGCGGGGGTGCACGTCAGCGACGAGGCGATCGCCGGCTCGGACGCCATCGCCACCTCGCTGGTGCTGGCGAAGGCCGTGGCCAAGATCGGGCAGACGTCGTCCGTCGACCTCGTGCTCACGGGCATGGCCTCGACCGACGCGGTGATGAGCGTGGTGCCCGCGATGCTCGCTGAGCGCCTCGGGCTGCCGCAGGTGACCTACGCGTCCGAGCTCGCCGTCGACGGCTCGGTCGTGACGATCCGCCGCGACGGCGACGCCTCGACCCAGACCATCACGTCCTCGCTGCCCGCCCTGGTGAGCGTGACCGACCAGATCAACGAGCCGCGGTACCCCTCGTTCAAGGGGATCATGTCGGCGAAGAAGAAGCCGGTCGCCACCTGGGGGATCGCCGACCTCGGCATCGACCCCGCGCAGGTCGGCCTCGGTGCGGCGTGGACCGCCGTCGAGGCCGTCACCGCCCGCCCGCCGCGCGCGGCCGGCGAGGTCGTCAAGGACGAGGGCGACGGTGGGCTGCGGCTCGCCGAGTACCTCGTGGGCCACAAGCTCGTCTGAGCGCCACGACGTCCCAGAACCGCTGTCCCGGAACGCTGCGAAGGAGATCGGCATGAGCGAGGTCCTGGTCCTGGTCGACCACGTCGACGGGGTCGTGCGCAAGACCACCACCGAGATGCTGACGATCGCGGGGCGGCTCGGCGAGCCGTCCGCGGTGTTCGTCGGCGCCGGGTTCGACGCAGCGAGGGACGTGCTGGCCCGGTTCGGCGCGGCCAAGGTCTACCGGATCGAGTCGGCCGACGTCACCGAGCACCTGGTCGCGCCCACCGCCGAGGCCCTGGCCCAGCTGGTCGAGCGCACCACCCCGGCGGCCGTGCTCATCGCCAGCAACGCCGAGGGCAAGGAGGTCGCGGCGCGCCTGGCGATCAAGACCGGGTC
>JBKJTJ010000039.1:0-4347 GCA_046590855.1 Actinomycetota bacterium | reverse complement strand
TCGCCCACGGGCACGCTCACATCAAGAGCACGTTCAACAACACGATCGTCTCGATCACCGACCCCGCCGGGGCCGTCATCGCCTGGGCCTCCGCCGGCCAGGTGGGCTTCAAGGGCTCGCGCAAGTCGACGCCGTTCGCCGCGCAGATGGCCGCCGAGGCCGCTGCCCGCCGGGCGATGGAGCACGGCATGCGCAAGGTCGACGTGTTCGTCAAGGGCCCGGGCTCCGGGCGCGAGACCGCGATCCGGTCGCTGACGGCGACCGGCCTCGAGGTCGGATCGATCTCGGACGTCACCCCCGTGCCGCACAACGGCGTCCGCCCGCCCAAGCGTCGCCGCGTCTGACGCGCGGCGAGACCTAGGAGAACCAGCCACATGGCGCGTTACACCGGCCCCGACTGCAAGCGCTGTCGGCGTGAGAAGACCAAGCTGTTCCTCAAGGGAGCCAAGTGCGACTCCCCCAAGTGCCCCATCGAGATCCGGCCCTACCCGCCGGGCATGCACGGCCGCGCGCGCACCAAGGAGAGCGAGTACCTCCTGCAGATGCGTGAGAAGCAGAAGGCCGCGCGCATCTACGGGGTGCTCGAGAAGCAGTTCCGCAACTACTACGACGAGGCGCACCGGGGCACCGGCAAGACCGGTGAGAACCTGCTGCGCCTGCTCGAGCTGCGGCTCGACAACGTCGTCTACCGCGCCGGCTTCGCCGCCTCGCGCGACATGGCCCGCCAGTTCGTCCGGCACGGCCACGTCACCGTGAACGGCATCAAGGTCGACATCCCCTCGTACCGGGTCCGCGAGAAGGACATCGTCGAGGTGCGGGTCAAGTCCCACGAGATGACGCCGTTCGTCATCGCGCGTGAGACCGCCGGCGAGCGCACCGTCCCCGCGTGGCTCGAGGCGATCCCCAGCCAGCTGCGGATCCTCGTGCACGCGCTGCCCTCGCGGCAGGTCATCGACACCCAGGTGCAAGAGCAGCTGATCGTCGAGCTCTACAGCAAGAACTGATCGACCGCCGGACGTCGGCGCCGCGGCCAGCCCGCGGACCGACGTCCGGCGCACCCACCCGGCAGACCGAGCCCGGGTGGGCACGGAAGTCATGAGGTGCCATATAGCGGGCACCCGTGGGAAGGAATCACCCCGTGCTCATCGCACAGCGTCCCCAGCTCACCGAAGACGTCATCGACGACTCGCGCTCGCGGTTCGTCATCGAGCCGCTCGAGCCCGGCTTCGGCTACACCCTCGGCAACTCCCTGCGCCGCACCCTGCTGTCCTCGATCCCCGGTGCCTCGGTCACGAGCCTGCGCATCGACGGCGTCCTGCACGAGTTCTCCACCGTGCCGGGCGTCAAGGAGGACATCACCGAGATCATCCTCAACATCAAGCAGCTGGTCGTCTCCAGCGAGCACGACGAGCCCGTCGTGATGTACCTGCGCAAGCAGGGCCCCGGCGCTGTCACGGCTGCCGACATCGCGCCGCCCGCCGGAGTCGAGGTCATCAACAGCGACCTGCACATCGCGACGCTGAACGCCAAGGGCAAGCTCGAGATGGAGCTCACCGTCGAGCGCGGCCGCGGCTACGTCTCAGCCACCCAGAACAAGTCCGGTGACGCCGAGATCGGCCGCATCCCGGTCGACTCGATCTACTCGCCGGTGCTGAAGGTGACGTACAAGGTCGAGGCGACCCGCGTCGAGCAGCGCACCGACTTCGACCGGCTCGTCGTTGACGTCGAGACCAAGTCCAGCATCGCCCCGCGCGACGCGATGGCCTCGGCCGGCAAGACCCTGGTCGAGCTGTTCGGCCTGGCCCGCGAGCTCAACGTCGAGGCCGAGGGCATCGACATGGGCCCCTCGCCGACCGACGCTGCCCTGGCCGCCGACCTGGCGCTGCCGATCGAGGAGCTCGAGCTCACGGTGCGCTCGTACAACTGCCTCAAGCGCGAGGGCATCCACACCGTCGGTGAGCTGGTCGGGCGCAGCGAGGCCGACCTGCTCGACATCCGCAACTTCGGTGCCAAGTCGATCGACGAGGTCAAGGCCAAGCTCGTCGGCATGGGGCTGCAGCTCAAGGACAGCCCGCCCGGGTTCGACCCCACCGCGGTCGTCGAGAACTACGGCGACGACGACGCGGCGTACGCCGAGGACGAGCAGTACTGACCTTCCCCCCGGGGTGCGCCGCCTGGCGCGTCCTGACCGACCGGTAGGAGATCGACCACCATGCCCCAGCCCACGAAGGGTCCGCGTCTCGGCGGCGGCCCCGCCCACGAGCGGCTGATCCTCGGCAACCTGGCCCAGGCGCTGTTCGAGAACGACCGCATCACCACGACCCAGGCCAAGGCCAAGCGGCTGCGTCCGCTCGCCGAGCGCCTGGTCACCTTCGCCAAGCGCGGTGACCTGCACGCCCGACGTCGGGTGCTCGCGGTGATCAGCGACAAGGGTGTCGTGCACCGCCTGTTCACCGAGATCGCGCCGGACGTCGCCGAGCGCGAGGGCGGGTACACCCGGATCACCAAGATCGCCCCGCGCAAGGGCGACAACGCCCCGATGGCCGTCATCGAGCTCGTCCGCGAGCCGCTGTCGGCCAAGCAGGCGACCGTGCGCGAGGCCGAGGCCGCCACCCGGCGCACCGCGCGCAAGACCAGCACCACGGCCGCCGCAGCAGCCGAGGCCGAGGCCAAGGCGCAGGAGGCTGCCGACGCCCACCACGAGGGTGACGTCGAGGCAGCGGTCGACGCCGCCGCCGAGGCCGAGCAGGCCGCCGAGGTCGTCGAGGAGCAGGCGCCGGGAAGCGACGACGCGGCGCACGCCGACGCCGCGGCCGACATCGCCGACGACGAGGCCACCGCCGCCATCGACGAGTCGACGGACGGCAAGGCCTGATCCAGCCGGTCCCGCACGACGAACCCGCCGCCCCCCGTGAGGGGGACGGCGGGTTCGTGCGCGTGCGCCTCGACCTCGGGTACGACGGGACGGCGTTCGCCGGGTGGGCCGCCCAGCCGGCGCAGCGCACGGTCGAGCAGGTGCTCGCCGAGGCGCTGACGCGCGTGCTGCGGCTGCCCGACGTACCGCGGCTGGTCGTGGCCGGGCGCACCGACTCGGGGGTGCACGCGCGGAACCAGGTGGCCCACGTCGACCTGCCGCTGTCCTCGTGGTCCGCTGCCCCGGGGCGCTCCGACGTACCGCCTGGTCGGGCGCTGGTGCGCCGGCTGACCGGGGTGCTGCCGCGCGACGTCCGGGTGCGCCGGGCCGAGGTGGCCCCCGCGGGGTTCGACGCCCGGTTCTCGGCGCTGCGCCGGCACTACGCGTACCGGGTGAGCGAGGTCGAGTCCGGCCCCGACCCGCTGCGCCGGCACGAGGTGCTCGACCTGCGCCGTCCGCTGGACGTCGCGGCGATGACGACCGCGTCGACGCACCTGGTGGGTCTGCACGACTTCGCCGCGTTCTGCCGCCGGCGTGAGGGAGCGACGACGGTGCGCACCCTGCTCGAGTACGCGTGGCGGCGCCCCGTCGCGGGTGAGCCGGACGCCGGCCTGGTCGTGGCCACCGTGATCGCCGACGCGTTCTGCCACTCGATGGTGCGCGCCCTGGTCGGCGCACTGCTGCCCGTCGGCCTGGGTCGGCACGACGTCGACTGGCCGGCGCAGGTGCTCGCCGGGCGGGCCCGCGACTCCCGCGTCGACGTCGTGGCGCCCGGGGGCCTGACCCTCGAGCAGGTCGACTACCCGCCCGACGACGAGCTCGCCGTCCGCGCCCGCGCCGCGCGCGCCGTCCGCCACCTGCCCTGACCCCCTTCCTCCCCCCGCCCCGTTTCCTCCCTGCAACCGGTGCCGCTGCCCGGTTTGTCCGCCGAGGACGCCGGTCCGGCGGAGGAAAGCGGGGCGGGGGGAGGAAGCGGGTGGCGGGGAAAGGCGGTGACGGGGGAGCGGGCGCCCGGGCAGACTGACGGGGTGGGACACGTCGACGTCAACGCCATCAGCTACCACCTGCCGGACGGCCGCCCGCTGCTCGACGAGGTCAGCCTGCGCGTCGGGGACGGCGTGAACGTCGCGCTGATCGGGCCGAACGGCACGGGCAAGACGACGCTGCTGCGGATCGTCGCCGGCGACCTGGACGCGCACTCGGGTGCGGTGACCCGCAGCGGCGGGTTGGGGGTGATGCGTCAGTTCGTCGGCCAGGTGCGCGACGACTCCAGCGTGCGCGACCTGCTGCTGACGGTCGCCCCACCGCGGGTGCGGGCCGCCGCCCGGGCGCTGGACGACGCCGAGCTGGCCATGATGGAGCGCGAGGACGAGCGCACCCAGATGCGCTACGCCCAGGCCATCGCCGACTGGGCCGACGCCGGCGGGTACGAG
>JBKJTJ010000117.1:0-3448 GCA_046590855.1 Actinomycetota bacterium | reverse complement strand
CAACCAGTCCCTCTCCGCCGTGCTGATGCGCGGGCTCCACCTGTCCCCGCTCCCCACGGCCCTGACCGTGCTCTCCTGCGTCGTCGGTGTCGCGCTGGGGGTCGCGGTCGCCCGGCGGCAGCTGCGGCGAGGTGACGACGTGGGAGGCGCGGCGGCCCTGGCGATCGGGGGACTGCTCGGCTCGCCGGTGTCCTGGAGCCACCACTGGGTGTGGGTGGTCGTCGTCCTGCTCCTGCTCGCCCACCTGAGGGCCTGGCTGTCTGTCTGGCTGCTCGGCGCGCTGTTCTGGATCGAGCCGTTCTGGGCCCTGCGCAACGCGCAGATCCCGGAGCTCGGACTCAGCGTCGGGCAGCAGGTCGTCGGTGGCTGCTACGTCCTGGCGGGTCTGGGTCTGCTCGCCCTCTTGTCCCGCCGCAGCTCGGCAGCTGGTCCCGACCTGGGCCCCAGGAGGCCCCGGGACACACGGATGGCGTCCTCCCAGGGGGTGGAGGACGCCACCGCGCTCTCATTATGAGCACAGCGGGACGCTCGACGCGACCCCTTCTGAGGATGTGGGCGAAGTCCACAGCAAGGTCACAGGCTGGGTCGATGGCCTGCCCATCGGCCACCGAACTCGATCACTCAGGTGGACCCGGGTCGTCCGAACGGTCATTCCCGTGCCGAAGCCGGTGACGTCCCCCGCCAGGCCGCCTAGTTTCGAACTAAGTCACCGTCCCGGCACAGATCGGCCGGGCCCTCGCAGGAAGCGGAAGTCATGATGCGTCACCCGAGACGGGCCGGCCGGCTCGGCCCCCGCAGCCGGGGCGCCGCGGCCGTCGAGGCCGCGCTGGTGCTGCCGCTGATCCTGCTGATCTTCTTCGCCATCCTCGAGTTCGGCCTGCTCTTCAAGGACTGGCTCTCGACGATCTCGGCCGTGCGGGCGGGTGTGCGCATCGCCTCGGCCGAACCGCGGGTGGCCTCCTTTGCCGACGATGCCGCCAAGCAGGTCCAGAACGGGTCGACGGCGCTCGACATGAGCAGCATCCAGCAGCTGTGGGTCTACGACGCCGACGCGGCTGGCAACCCCGACGGCGGCTATGCGACCTGCACCAAGTGCGTCAGGTACCGCTGGGATGCGCCCACCAACAAGTTCGTCTTCACGTACTCGAACTGGGCAGCCGCGACGCAGAACGCCTGCGTCAACGACCCGGCGCACGACACCATCGGCATCTACCTCGAGGTCAAGCACAAAGCCATCACCGGAGCAATCTTCGGGAGCAGCATCACGCTCAAGGAGCACACCGTGATGTCCCTCGAGCCGATGTCCGCGACGACGGGGTGCAAGCCATGATGATGCGCCTGCGGCGTCGTCTCTCCCGCCGGGACCGGGGGGCAGTGGCCATTGTCACGGCCATCCTTATGCTGACCTTCCTCGGGCTCACCGCCTTCGCGGTCGACGTCGGCAACTGGTATGCCGTGGGCCTGCAGGCCCAGCGTGCCGCGGATGCGGGGGCCCTCGCCGGCGTGGTGAACCTGCCCGGCGACCAGAGCGGCGCCTCGTCCGTCGCGCGCTCCTTCACCAAACAGAACGGGTTCACGGACGGGGTCGGCGCGACGGTCGTGACCGCCGGAGTGGGCACCACCCCGACCCGTCTGAACGTGAAGGTCTCGAAGTCCGTGCCGAACTTCTTCGGGTCGCTGCTCGGGGTGCGCACGACGACGGTTACGAGATCGGCCGTGGCCGACTACGCCGCGCCCGTCGCCATGGGCAGCCCCTGCAACGAGTTCGGCAACGACCCAGATGCGACCGCCCTCGTGCGGGGGAGCACCTGCGACAATACCGCTGGCCATCTGTGGACCAACATCAACTCCCCGAGCGCGCTCAAGGAGAACGGCGACTCCTACCAGTCCAAGGTGTGCCGGGCCGGGGTCGACGGGTGCTCTGGCGGCGCGGGCCCTAACACCGACTACCGCCCCGACGGGTACTTCTACACCGTCTCCGTCAAGCAGGCCATGGCCAGCCTGGACGTCCAGCTCTTCGACCCGGCCTTCGCCTACCAGGGGGCCCAGTGCAACGGAGGGGATGGCACAGCTTTCGACTATGGCGGACGAAAGGCTGTCGACGCCCGCAACAGCGTCGTCACGGACCAAACGACCCGCTACGCCCCGGGGGCAACCGACTACTGCACTGGTGACTCGGTCTTCGCCAACACGACCCCGATGAGCACGAAGTTCACCCTCAGGAGCGCGGCCGGCAACGCCTGGGACCCGTTGAGCCACCCCGTGCTCTGCACGAAGACCTACCCGGGCTACTACGGGGTGCTCTACGACGCGCTCAACGAGGCGTCCCCGACCTACAACGCCGAGCTCGCCAAGAGCTTCCGGAGGTGGAGCTCGCTGTGCCCCACCCCGGTCAGTCCGGCCCCGGCGGGTGACTACCTCCTGCAGGTGCAGTCCAACGTCGGGGGGACGCCCGACACCGCCGACGGCGGCAACCGCTTCTCGATGCGCGCCACCGGGTCCAACAACAACGCCATCGCCATCTCGGGCCGCGAGAACATGGGGATCTTCGCCAACAGGCCGGACGCGTCGGGCAACACCGAGTTCTACCTGGCCCGGGTGCCGAGTGGCGCCGCAGGCCAGGTTCTCAACATCCGGCTCTTCGACGTCGGTGACTCACCCACGTCGGGGACGATCAAGATCGTGGACCCCTCGGGAGGCACGTATGCCGGGTGCAAGGGTTCCGGGGTGGCCAACGGGGACCTCGCCAACTGCAGCTTCTACGTCCCCGCGGGCACCCCGGCCTCGACGTTCAACGGCAAGTGGCAGCAGGTCTCCGTCCCGATACCCACGACCTACACGTGCGTCGACAGCGACGCCACGGCCTGTTGGGTCAGGCTGCAGTACAACTACGGCGTCGGGGCCGGTCCCACCGACGTCACGACCTGGACGGCAAACATCGAGGGCGACCCGGTGCGCCTCGTGCAGTGACCCGGCCGGACCAGCCCGGGCATACCGGCGGGGTCGGTGCTCTGTGTGATGATGTCCTTGCCGGGCACATGGCGAGAGGACTGGTGGGGTGAAGGGTCGCGTACTCGTCGTCGATGACGACCTCGCGCTGGCGGAGATGCTGAGCATCGTGCTGCGACAAGAAGGTCTGGAGGTCGACCACGTCGCCGACGGGTCGTCGGCCGTCTCGGCGTTCCGCGAGTCGCGGCCCGACTTGGTGCTGCTCGACGTGATGCTCCCCGGGTTGGACGGCATGGAGGTCTGCCGCCGCATCCGCGCGGAGTCGGGCATCCCGATCATCATGCTCACGGCCCGCACCGACACGGTCGACATCGTCGTCGGTCTCGAGTCGGGCGCCGACGACTACGTCGTCAAGCCGTTCAAGCCCCAAGAGCTCATCGCCCGGGTGCGCGCGCGGCTGCGTCGCGGCGACGAGCCCGAGCCGGAGAAGCTCGAGATC
>JBKJTJ010000182.1:0-12484 GCA_046590855.1 Actinomycetota bacterium | reverse complement strand
CGGGGGCTTCGTCGTGAGGGGTCGGGTCAGGCGACGTCGTACCGGTCGAGGTCCATGACCTTGGCCCAGGCGGCGACGAAGTCGTTGACGAACTTCTCCTTCGCGTCGTCGCTGGCGTAGACCTCGGCGAGGGCGCGCAGCTCGGAGTTCGAGCCGAACACGAGGTCGTTGCGGGTGCCCGTCCAACGGACGCCACCGCCCGAGTCACGGGCCTCGTACGTCTCGCCGTCAGCGGCCGTCGTCCAGGTGGTGCCGAGGTCGAGCAGGTTCACGAAGAAGTCGTTCGTGAGCGTGCCCGGCGAGGTGGTGAGGACACCGTGCGAGGACTGCGCGGTGTTCGCACCGAGCACCCGCAGGCCACCCACGAGGACGGTCATCTCGGGGGCGCTGAGGGTGAGCAGGTTCGCCCGGTCGACCAGCAGGTACTCGGCCGGCAGGCGGTGGCCCTTGCCCAGGAAGTTGCGGAAGCCGTCCGCCGTGGGCTCGAGCGGCGCGAAGGCCTCGATGTCGGTCTGCTCCTGCAAGGCGTCCGTGCGACCCGGGGTGAACGGGACCGTGACGGTGAATCCGGCGTCCTTCGCGGCCTTCTCGACCCCGGCGCAGCCGCCGAGCACGATCAGGTCGGCCAGCGAGACCTTCTTTCCGCCGGCCTGCGCGCCGTTGAAGGACTGCTGCACGCCCTCGAGGGTGCGCAGCACCCGCGCCAGCGTGTCGGGGTCGTTGACCTCCCACCCGCTCTGCGGCTGCAGGCGGATGCGGGCGCCGTTGGCCCCGCCGCGCTTGTCGCTGCCACGGAACGAGGACGCGGACGCCCACGCGGTCGAGACCAGCTCGGACACCGACAGCCCTGAGGCGAGCAGGTCACCCTTGAGCCGCTCGACGTCCGCCGCGTCGACCAGCTCGTGGTCGACCGCGGGCACGGGGTCCTGCCACAGCAGCGTCTCGGTCGGCACCAGCGGCCCGAGGTAGCGCTGGATCGGGCCCATGTCGCGGTGGGTCAGCTTGAACCAGGCCCGCGCGAACGCGTCCGCGAACTCCGCGGGGTTCTCCATGAACCGCCGCGAGATCTTCTCGTAGATCGGGTCGACGCGCAGCGCGATGTCGGTGGTCGCCATGAACGGTGCGACGCGACGCGAGGGGTCGTGCGCGTCCGGGACGGCGTCGGCCCCGGCCCCGTTCTTCGGCCGCCACTGCTGGGCGCCCGCGGGGCTCTTGGTCAGCTCCCACTCGAAGCCGAACAGGGTCTCGAAGTAGCTGTTGTCCCAGGTGATCGGGGTCGGCGTCCACGCACCCTCGAGGCCACTGGTGATCGTGTCGCCGCCCTTGCCGCTGTTGTAGCCGTTGCGCCAGCCCAGGCCCTGGTCCTCCATGGCTGCGCCCTCGGGCTCGGCGCCGACGTACTGGTCGGGGTCGGCTGCGCCGTGGGTCTTGCCGAAGGTGTGGCCACCGGCGCACAGGGCGACGGTCTCCTCGTCGTTCATGGCCATCCGGGCGAAGGTCTCGCGGATGTCGCGGGCCGACGCCATCGGGTCGGGGTTGCCGTTGGGGCCCTCGGGGTTGACATAGATCAGGCCCATCTGGACGGCGGCCAGCGGGTTCTCGAGCTGGCGGTCGCCGGTGTAGCGGTCGTCGCCGAGCCAGGTGTCCTCGGGGCCCCAGTAGACGTCCTCGTCGGGCTCCCAGACGTCGGCGCGGCCGCCGGCGAAGCCGAAGGTCGTGAAGCCCATCGTCTCGAGAGCGCGGTTGCCGGTGAAGACGATCAGGTCGGCCCACGAGAGCTTGCGGCCGTACTTGGCCTTGATCGGCCACAGCAGGCGGCGGGCCTTGTCGAGGTTGGCGTTGTCGGGCCAGCTGTTGAGGGGCGCGAAGCGCTGCATGCCCGCCCCCGCCCCGCCGCGGCCATCGGCGATGCGGTACGTGCCGGCGCTGTGCCACGCCATCCGGATGAAGAACGGGCCGTAGTGGCCGTAGTCGGCCGGCCACCAGTCCTGCGAGGTGGTCATCAGCGCGTCGACGTCCTGGGTGAGGGCGTCCAGGTCGAGGGTCGTGAACTCGGCGGCGTAGTCGTAGTCCGCGCCCATCGGGTCGGCGACGGCGGGGTGCTTGCGCAGGATCTTCAGGTTGAGCTGGTTCGGCCACCAGTCGCGGTTGCCGGCCCCCTCGGTCGGGTGGTGCGGGCGGGCGTGCGCCACGGGGCACTTCGCCTCGCTCTCGGGCGAGTTCATGTCACCGACGACGGCATCGTGCTCGGTCATGAGGTTCCTTCCGGGTGGGTCGAGGGGTGTCGGGCAGCGGTTGAGCAGGGCAGGCACAGGCCCCAGTAGGTGACCTCGGCCTCGTCGATGACGAAGCCGTGGTCCTGCGAGGCGGTCAGGCACGGGGTGTCGCCGACCGCGCAGTCGACGTCGGCGATGTCGCCGCACGACCGGCAGACGACGTGGTGGTGGTTGTCGGCGACGCGGGACTCGTAGCGGGCCACCGACCCCGCGGGCTCGATGCGCCGCACCAGGCGCGCGGCGGTCAGTGCACGCAGCACGTCGTAGACCGCCTGGTGCGAGACCTCGCCCAGCGCGGCGCGCACCGTGGTGATGATGGACTCGGTGTCGGCGTGCGGATGGGACCGGACCGCGCCGAGCACCGCGACCCGCTGACGCGTCACCTTCAGGTCGGCCTCGCGCAGCGAGCGCTCGAGATCCGGTGACGTGGGCACCTCCTCACTATGTCGCTCAATCTGGAACTGGTCAAGAGTGGACGGCGGCCGCGCCGGCCAGGATGCGCAGCCAGCGGGCGGAGTCGCTCGCGTGGTAGACCCGCTCGCTCGGCTCGATCGCCTGCACGAAGCAGTCGTAGACGACGGCCTGGCGCAGGGCGGCCACCGGGCCTGCGATCTCGGCCGCCCGGGCGGGGTCGCAGCCGGGCACGGCGGTGCGCCACAGCTCGTCCCAGTCAGCGAGGACGTCGGCCCGCTGGCCCGGCGGGATGCGCACCACGAACGCCGAGCGGTCGAGCAGCGGGTTGCCGACCCCGCAGTCACCCCAGTCCAGCAGCGCCAGGTGGGTGTCATCGCCGATGAGGTTGCCCGGGTGGAAGTCCCCGTGCACCAACGTGTCCGGCACACCGCACGACTCCAGGGCGGCGAAGCGGGCGGGCAGCTCGGCGACGACGCGCTCGCAGGCGCGGCGGGTCGCGAGGTCGAGCTGGTCGACCGTGCGCTCGAGCATCACCGCGGCTGCCGCTGCGAACGGTTCGCCGCGCCAGTCGGGCAGCCCCAGCCCGAGCAGCTCCTCGCTGCGCCCGATCCACTGCGCCTGCAGCCCGACCAGCAGGCTGACCATCCGCGGCAGCACGTCCCCCTCGGCGTCGTAGAGGTCGGCGCCGGGCAGGCCCTGCATCAGCAACCGTGGCCCGTCGGCGGCGAGCAGCGTCGGGACGTCGGGTGAGCCAAGCGCCGAGATCACCGCACCCTCGTGCGCGAAGAACGGCGGCACCACTTTGAGCCAGGCGTCGCCGTCCTTCGTCTGCAGCCGCCACAGGCTCGACAGGTTCCAGGTGCGCACCTGCCGCGGCGCCGCCGTCCGGGGTCGGCCGAGGCGCGTCAGCTCCTCGTCGGCCCAGGCGAGGTCGGCGGCGGGCCCGCCGGGTCTCGCGTACGGCAACCGCAGCGGGTGGTCCTCGACCGGCTCGCGCCAGGGGGTGAGCGGGCCGGCCGCGACCCCCGCGTCGGTGTCGACGTCGGTGTCGACCTCGGCCAGGTAGGTGACCGGCCCGCCGCAGCCGGTGTCGGACGCCGCACCCAGCAGGCGCAGGACCGTGACCTGCACGCCGGTGACCTCGTGCGCCGCGTCGACGACCGGCCCGACCTCCTGCCACCACGGCACGGTGACCTCGAACGGGGGCAGCGATCCGAGCACGGTGCCGTCCGGACGGCAGAGCACCAGCGTCACCGAGCGGGGTGGCAGGTCCACGCGCCCCATCATGGCCACGCGGGTGATGATGGGCACATGGGTTTCGAGGTCATGGACGCGCACGGCGCGACCCCGACGTCCTCGAGCACGCGCCCCCCGGTGCCCTTCGACCTCGCCGACGACGGTCGGCACGTGGTCGACCTGGGCGAGTCCCACGAGCCGGTGGGTGAGGGTCCGCCGTCGTGGCGCGGCTCGTTCGACCGGCTGCGCTCGCACGGCGGCGGCCTGGTGCTGCCGGTGGCGGTGGCTCTGGTCGTGGGGGCGCTGCTCGGGGGGTTCGTCGCGGGGCAGCGATCGGGCGACGCCCGGCTGGACGCCCGGGCCTCCCAGCTCGCCGTGGTGGCCCAGGTCGAGTCGAGCTCGGTGGCCGAGCTGCGCGGCACGGTCCGCGCCGAGCTCACCGCCCGGGTCACCAACGCCGGTCCTGAGCCCGTCGCCGTGGCCACCGAGCCGCTCGGCACCGACCCGAACCCGCTCACCCCGGTCGTCGTCACGGGCCCCGACCGGCTCGGCCCGGGGGCGTCGTCCGTCGTGCGCGTGCAGGTGCTGCTGGCCTGCGGGTCCGCGACGATGCCCGAGGTGGCGCTGCAGGTGCGCACGGCTGACGGGCGCGGCCACCCCGTGGCGCTGCAGTCGACGGCGGCCGCTGCCGGCACGCTGACCTCGCTCTGCGCGGACGCGCGGGGCACCGGGCCGGTGGTGCGCGCCCGGCTCGGGGGGACGACGTCCCGCCCGGTCGTCACCGTCGCCAACGACGGTGACGTCGTTGTCGGCGTCTCGTTCGCCAGCGTCGTCAGCAAGGGCACGCCGGAGGTCGAGGGGCTGGTGACGATCCTGACGTCGCCGGCGATGCCGCTGATCATCGGTGCACACGGCGAGCGCAGCGTCGCCGTCACCGTCCGTGCACGCCGGTGTGTGCGGGACGTCGCGACGCTGGGCGGGCTGACCGACATCTCCTACCCGGCGCTGATCGTCACCGACTCCAACGGCCGGGTGCTGCAGGGCGGCGGATCGGGGCCGAGTGCCAGCTCGGTCGACCTCAGCCTGCTGGTGAGCCAGGCCGTGGCTCGCGCCTGCGGCTGACCAGCCTGACTGATCAGCGCGGCGTGGTCGTGGGTCGGGTGGCCGGGGCCCCGGTGCGGGTGGGGGTGGTGGTCGCCTTCGTGGGCGGGGTGCACCGCGGTGCCTGGGCGGGCGCGGTGGGCACCGGCGCCAGGGTGCTGAAGGTGGAGCCGAGCACCAGGTCGACGACGGCGTCCGTCCGCTTGTCCGCCTTGAGCGTGGCTCCCGCGACCTGGGTGGCGACGAGCTTGGCGCCGGCAGAACCCTTGCGGCCATAGCGGATCAGCGCCGACCCGCTGACCTTGGACCGCTTGGGGTCGTTGGCCACGTCACCGACGGCGAAACGCCGCGCGCGCAGCCGGTCGGCCGTGGCGGCGGCCAGCCCGGCCCGGCCCGTCGCGTTGTAGACGTTCACCTTGACCCGCCTGGGGTCCAGGGGCCGCACCGTCGCCGCGGTGCACGGGGTCGGCTCGGTGATCTTCACCGGAGCGGCGGCCGTGCCGAGGACGCCGAGGTAGAGCCCCGCGGCCACCAGGCCCGCCGCGATCACACCGAGGACGACGAAGGACATGGTGATGACCTGTCGTCGTCGACGGTGCCGGTACCAGCCGGACTCCTCGCTGATGACGTTCCCCTCAGTCGATGACGAGAACTCGCGCGTGCAGGACCGGACGCTGCTGCAGCGCTGCGCGCAGTGCGCGGTGCAGACCGTCCTCGAGATAGAGGTCACCGCGCCACTCGACGACGTGCGCGAACAGGTCGCCGTAGAACGTGGAGTCCTCTGACAGCAACGCATCCAGGTCGAGAACGCGCTTGGTGGTGACCAGGTCGTCGAGGCGTACCTGACGCGGCGCGACCTCCGACCACTGGCGCAGCGTGGTGCGGCCGTGGTCGGGGTAGGGACGCGAGTCGCCGACCGCCTTGAAAATCACCCCCTGATCCTATGAGGAATCCGTCGATACGCTCCCTGTCATGACTGAGCAGACTGCGACGGAGCAGCTCGACGCCATCCGGACCGGCTACGTGGTGCAGGGGGCCGCGCTCGATCTGGGCGCCGCCGTCGACACCGGGACGGCGCACCCGGAGGTGAAGGTGCGCATCCCGCTGTCCGCCATGAACCGGCACGGGCTGGTGGCCGGCGCCACGGGAACGGGCAAGACCAAGACCCTGCAGGTGATGGCCGAGCAGCTCAGCGCCCAGGGTGTGCCCGTGTTCCTCGCCGACATCAAGGGCGACCTGTCCGGCATCGCCTCGCCGGGCGTGCCCAGCGAGCGCACCAGCGCCCGGGCCACCGACGTCGGCCAGCAGTGGGAGCCGACGTCGTGCCCCACCGAGTTCCTGTCCCTCGGGGGCCGCGGCACCGGCGTCCCGGTGCGGGCCACGATCACCTCATTCGGCCCGACGCTGCTGGCGAAGGTGCTGGGCCTGAACGAGGTGCAGGAGTCTTCGTTGGGCCTGGTGTTCCACTTCGCCGACCAGCAGGGCCTGTCGCTGCTCGACCTCGCCGACCTGCGGGCCGTCGTCCAGCACCTGACGTCCGACGAGGGCAAGGGCGAGCTCAAGGCGCTCGGCGGGTTGTCGTCGGCCACGGCCGGGGTGATCCTGCGCGAGCTGATCACGTTCGCGGACGCCGGCGCGGAGGTGTTCTTCGGTGAGCCCGAGTTCGACACCGCCGACCTGCTGCGCACCACGGCGGACGGGCGCGGCGTCGTCACCTGCCTCGAGCTGCCTGACGTCCAGTCGCAGCCGGCGCTGTTCTCGACGTTCCTGATGTGGATGCTGGCCGACCTGTTCCACGACCTGCCCGAGGTGGGTGACCTCGACAAGCCCAAGCTCGTCTTCTTCTTCGACGAGGCGCACCTGCTGTTCACCGGCGCCAGCAAGGAGTTCGTCTCCTCGATCGAGCAGACGGTGCGGCTGATCCGCAGCAAGGGGGTCGGGGTGTTCTTCGTGACCCAGACGCCCAAGGACGTGCCCTCGGGCGTCCTCGCCCAGCTCGGCAACCGCGTCCAGCACGCGCTGCGCGCCTACACCCCGGACGACGCCAAGGCGCTGAAGGCCACCGTGTCGACCTTCCCGCGCAGCGGGTACGACCTCGAGGAGCTGCTCACCCAGCTGGGCACCGGCGAGGCGGTCGTGACCGTGCTCAGCGAGCGCGGCGCGCCGACCCCGGTGGCGTGGACCCGCCTGCAGGCGCCGCAGTCGCTGATGGCGCCGTCGGCCCCGGACGTGGTCGCCGCAGTCCTCGCTGCCAGCCCGCTGGCGCCGCGGTACTCGCAGGCCGTCGACCGCGAGTCCGCCTACGAGAAGCTGAACGCGCGGCTGGCAGCCGCGCCCGCGCCAACCTCTGCTGAGACACCGGAACCCGCGAGGCAGCCGGCGCCGGCGGCTCCCGCCCCCCGGCGGGCCGCCGCCCAGGACGAGTCGGTGGTCGAGAAGGTCGTGACGTCGACGGTGTTCCGTTCGATGGCGCGCTCGGCGGCGACCGTCATCGGCCGCGAGATCACCCGGAGCCTGTTCGGCACCGCCCGCCGCCGGCGCTGAGAGCGCGGATCAGCCGGGCGAGCGCTGGTCGAGGTGGGTGACGAGCCGTTGGTACAGCGCCGCGGGTCACCTCGAGTCCTGCCGCGATGTGGGGTCCCGGGTCGTGCCACGCGGGCACGACGGGCAGGCCCGACGCTACGAGAAACGTGGCCACCGCGACCTCACGCTCGAGCCACGGCAGAGGCTGGGGGCGAAGCTCTCGTCCGACGGTGACCACGCGGGTCACGACCGGTGCCGGGCGCAGGTGGACCCGGACGCTGTACCCCTCAGCGATGACGGCCGGATCGTCGGCCGGTAGCCCGAGCGCTCGTGCGCACGCGACTGATGCCGCTACGGCGTCGGCGGTGCTGGGGATCGCGGAGACGGTCCTGTGCCGGTGGCCGTCGTCGACCAGGTCGCCCATCGGGCGAGCCTGGCAGAGCGGGTGGCGGAGGATGCGGGATTTGAACCCGCGAGGGTGATTAACCCAACACGATTTCCAATCGTGCGCACTAGGCCACTATGCGAATCCTCCGCCGACGAGGGTACTAGAGGCCCGACCCACCCGGTCACCACGGCGGCCAGCCGACTGCTTGTACAGTGGAGGTGACCCCTCGTGCGGCGTCACCTCGCTGAACTCCCCCAGGGCCGGAAGGCAGCAAGGGCAGGCGGGCTCTGGCGGGTGTGCGGGGGGTCGCTCACGTCCCCGGGTCGAGCGTCCACCACGCCGCGAACGCGGTGACGATCTCGTCCAGCGATCCGGCCGCATCGACGCTCAGGCCCCGCTCGTCGAGGCCCAGTGGCTCGAGGGTGCGCAGCTGCGAGGCGAGCAGGGCCGGGGGCATGAAGTGGTCGCGGCGGCTCGACAGACGCTGCTCGAGCAGTGCGGGGTCGCCGTCCAAGTGCAGGAACGCCACGCCCGGCGCGCCGGAGCGCAGCACGTCGCGGTACGGCCGGCGCAGCGCCGAGCAGGCCATGACACCGCCGTCCACGTGCTCACCCAGCCACCGCGCGACTGCGGCCAGCCACGGCGCCCGGGCCTCGTCGTCCAGGGGGCGGCCGGCAGCCATCAACGCCACGTTCTGGGGGCTGTGCAGGTCGTCCGCGTCTGCGAACGCGACGCCCCACCGGCGGGCGAGCGCCCGCCCGACCGTGCTCTTGCCGCAGCCCGAGACGCCCATCACCACGACCGGTGGACGGCCCCGGTCGATGTCGGTCACGGGGGTTAGTGTCGTCGCGTGTCCACCGCCCTGTACCGCCGGTACCGACCCGAGTCGTTCGCCGAGGTCATCGGGCAGGAGCACGTCACCGAGCCGCTGATGCAGGCGCTGCGCACCGACCGGGTCAACCACGCCTACCTGTTCAGCGGCCCGCGCGGCTGCGGCAAGACTACCAGCGCACGCATCCTGGCCCGCTGCCTGAACTGCGAGCAGGGCCCCACGCCGACGCCGTGCGGGGTGTGCGGCTCGTGCGTCGCGCTGGCCCGTGGCGGCGCCGGCACTGTCGACGTGATCGAGATCGATGCCGCGAGCCACGGCGGCGTGGACGACGCGCGCGACCTGCGCGAGAAGGCCGCGTTCGCTCCAGCCGCCAGCCGCTACAAGATCTACATCATCGACGAGGCGCACATGGTGTCGACGCAGGGCTTCAACGCCCTGCTGAAGGTGGTCGAGGAGCCGCCGCCGCACGTCATGTTCATCTTCGCCACGACCGAGCCAGAGAAGGTCATCGGCACGATCCGCTCGCGCACCCACCACTACCCGTTCCGGCTGGTGCCCCCGGCGACGCTGCAGGACTACCTGTCCCGGCTGTGCGACAGCGAGCAGGTCAGCGTCGACAAGGGCGTCCTACCGCTGGTCGTGCGGGCCGGGGCGGGGTCGGTGCGCGACTCGCTGTCGGTGCTCGACCAGCTGATCGCCGGGTCGGGAGCGGACGGCATCGGGTACGACCGGGCCGTGGGCCTGCTCGGCTACACCGACGCCACGCTGATCGACGACGTCGTCGAGGCCTTCGCGGTGGGTGACGCGGCCACGGTGTTCCGGGTGGTCGACAAGGTCATCGACACCGGTCACGAGCCGCGCCGGTTCGTCGAGGACCTGCTCGAGCGGATGCGTGACCTGATCGTCGTCGCGGCGGTCCCGGACGGCGCCCACGCCGTGCTGCGCGGGCTGCCCGAGGACCAGCTCGAGCGGATGCGCCAGCAGTCCGCGCACTTCGGGGCCGCCGCCCTCAGCCGGGCCGCGGACGTCGTCAACACCGGCCTGACCGAGCTCACCGGCGCGACGTCCCCGCGTCTGCAGCTCGAGCTGCTGTGCGCGCGCGTGCTGCTGCCCGGCGCCGAGGGCGAGGGTGGGTACGGCGCCCGGCTCGACCGGATCGAGCGCCGGCTCGGCGCTGCGGCTGCCACCGCTCCCCAGGTGACCGCCGCCCCCAGCCAGCCGGCCCCGCGCGCCGCTGCCCCCGCCGCAGCCCCCGCGCCTGCGCCACCTGCCGCACCGCCCGCGGACGACGCGTGGCCCGAGCTCGCCGAGCCGGGCCGGCCGCAGTCGGCAGCGCGACCCGTGCCGCCAGGCGGGCCCGGCGCGGACGACCCACCACCCCCCACCGGTGAGCGCGCCCCGACGACTCCGCTGCCGCACGAGCACGCCCCCGCCGCCGCCGCGGTGCCCGGGCAGGTCGACGTCGAGGCGATCCGGCGAGCCTGGCCCGACGTCATCACCCGCCTGTCCAGCGTCAAGAAGATGACCTGGTCACTGGTGCGTGACCACGCCCAGGTGCTGGCGTACGACGGCCGCCGTCTCACCCTCGGGATGTCCACCGTCGGGCTGACCGGCACGTTCCGGGCGGGCGCCCACGGCGAGTACGTGCGCCAGGCGCTGATCGACGTCCTCGGTGTCGACGCCCAGGTCGACGGCGTCCATACCGAGGGTGGCCCGGCCGCGGCCGGTCCCGCCGCGGCGCCGCCGTCCATGACCGAGCCGCCTCCGATGGCCGAGCCACCACCACTCGACGACGCACCGCCCGACCCGGCCGACGAGACACCGACCGCCGTCCAGCGGCCGGTCGCGGCGGCCTCGGGCCCGGCGTCCCGGCGGGTGTCACCGGCGGACGACGTCGCCGCCAGCGACGACGCGGACGCCGACGACTCGGGCCTGGTGGGACGCCCCGTCGTCGAGCAGCTCCTCGGCGGTCGGGTGATCGACGAGACGACCGACTGACCGCTTGCATTCCAGCAGCAACAGCAGCAACATGACAGCATGGTGAAGTCGATCACGATCCGCGATGTGCCCGACGCGACCAGCGACGAGCTGGCCGCACGAGCGGCGCTGACCGGCCGCTCGCTCCAGGAGTACCTGCGCGGGCGGCTCATCGAGCTCGCTGCGTCGCCGGACGCGGACGTGGTCGTGGCCAGGATCCGCGCGCGCAAGGCGGCGACGCGAACCTCACTGTCTGCGCAGGACATCTTGGCGTACCGCGACGCTGAACGACGGTGACGACGGTTGTCGACGCCTCGGTCGTCATCGCCGCACTCATCGACATGGGCCCGACCGGGGTCTGGGCCGAGTCGTTGATGACTTGCGGGGCGTTGGCGGCTCCGCACCACACGCCCGTCGAGGTGGCCGCCGTCCTGAGGCGGTCGGCGTTGGCGGGGCGCATCTCGGACGACGTCGCAGCCTTGGCACACGTCGACCTCGTGTCCTTGCCCATCCAGTACTTCCCGTACGCACCGCTCGCGCCGCGCGCGTGGCAGCTGCGGGCGAGCGTGACCCCGTACGACGCCTGGTACGTCGCTCTGGCGGAAGCGCTCGATGCGCCGCTTGCGACCCTGGACGCCCGGCTCAGCCGCGCGAGTGGCCCCAGCTGCGCATTCGAGCTGCCGCCGCGCCAGGCGTAGCCCGCCGCGCGGGCCCGCACCCCGTAGTCTCGGGACCGTGTACGAGGGTGTGGTGCAGGATCTGATCGACGAGCTCGGGCGGCTGCCCGGCGTCGGTCCCAAGAGCGCGCAGCGGATCGCCTTCCACCTGCTGCAGGCCGACCCCGCTGACGTGCGCCGGCTGGTGCTGGCGCTGACTGAGGTCAAGGACAAGGTCCGGTTCTGCGTCACCTGCGGCAACGTGGCGCAGGACGAGCAGTGCCGGATCTGCCGCGACCCGCGCCGCGACCTGACCGCCATCTGCGTCGTCGAGGAGTCCAAGGACGTCGTGGCGGTCGAGAAGACCCGCGAGTTCCGCGGCCGCTACCACGTGCTGGGCGGGGCGATCAGCCCGATCGACGGCGTCGGCCCCGACGACCTGCGCATCCGCGAGCTGCTCGCCCGGCTCGCCGACGGCGTCGTCACCGAGATCATCCTGGCCACCGACCCCAACCTCGAGGGCGAGGCGACGGCGAGCTACCTGGCGCGGCTGCTCAAGCCGATGGGCCTGCGCGTCACCCGGATCGCCTCGGGGCTGCCGGTGGGCGGCGACCTCGGGTACGCCGACGAGATCACCCTCGGCCGAGCGTTCGAGGGACGGAGGCTGCTCGATGCCTGAGGACGCCTACGACAGCGCCGACGTCGAGCGCGGTGAGCTGAGCCGGTTGGCGGCCGACACCGCCACCGACGTGCGCAGCTTCATCGAGGCCGTGACCACCGTCGCCAGCGGCACCAGCCCGGACGTCGCGCTGCCCATCGTCCTGCTCGCCCTCTCGCAGGTGCTGGCCAGCGGCGCGCGGCTCGGGGCCATCGCCGACGTCGTGCCCAGCGAGCGCTTCGAGCCGGACTCCGGTCCCGAGCCGGACGTCGACCCGCTGCGTGTCGCGCTGGCCAACGTCTTCGACGGGCTGGACGACTACGCCGAGGTCGTCGACCCGGTGCTGTCGGCGGACGTCGTGCGAGGATCCCTGTCCGGCGACGTCGCCGCGGTCGCCTCGGACCTGGCCCACGGCATGCGGCC
>JBKJTJ010000111.1:0-9078 GCA_046590855.1 Actinomycetota bacterium | reverse complement strand
CCCACGTGCAGGATCTGGCCGGTCTTGGACTCCTTGTAGGCCAGCATCAGCTCGGCGTCGACCGACACGTAGTTCTGCCCGTGCGGGTTGTAGATCTTGGCCGTCGAGAAGAACGAGTCCATGCCGAAGGTGCGCGCCTCGTCCGGGATGATCGGCACGATCCGGTGGCCGATCTCCTTGTCGCGCATCAGGTCCTTGAGCAGGCGGACGAAGGCCATCGTCGTCGCGACCTGCTGCTTGCCCGACCCGCGCTTGACGACGTCGTACGTCGCGTCGGGGGGCAGGGTGAGCTTCGTGCCCTCGGTGCGCCGAGCCGGCATCGACCCACCGAGCTTGGCGCGCCGCTCGCGCAGGTACCGCAGCACCTCGTCGTCGGCGTCCGGCCGGTAGAACGGCGGCAGGTAGGGGTCGGCGTCCAGCTGCTCGTCGCTGATCGGGATGCGCAGGCTGTCGCGCAACAGCTTGAGGTCCTCGATCGTCAGCTTCTTCATCTGGTGCGTCGCGTTGCGGCCGGCGAAGTGCGGCCCGAGGCCGTAGCCCTTGATGGTCTGGGCGAGGACGACGGTCGGCTGGCCGGTGTGGTTCACCGCGGCCTGGTAGGCGGCGTAGACCTTGCGGTAGTCGTGCCCGCCGCGCTTGAGCTTCCAGATGTCCTCGTCCGAGAGGTGCTCGACCATCTTGCGGGTGCGCGGGTCGCGGCCGAAGAAGTGCTCGCGGATGTACGCGCCGTCGTTCGCGCGGTAGGTCTGGTAGTCCCCGTCCGTGGTGCTGTTCATCAGGTGCACCAGGGCGCCGTCGCGGTCAGCGGCCAGCAGCGGGTCCCATTCGCGGCCCCACACGGCCTTGACGACGTTCCAGCCCGCGCCACGGAAGGACGCCTCGAGCTCCTGGATGATCTTGCCGTTGCCGCGCACGGGGCCGTCGAGGCGCTGCAGGTTGCAGTTGATGACGAACGTGAGGTTGTCGAGCTCCTCGAACGCCGCGACGTGCAGCAGTCCGCGGCTCTCGGGCTCGTCCATCTCGCCGTCACCGAGGAACGCCCAGACCCGTTGCTGGCTGGTGTCCTTGATACCGCGGGCGTGCAGGTACTTGTTGAACTGCGCCTGGTAGATCGCGTTCATCGGCCCGAGGCCCATGGACACGGTGGGGAACTCCCAGAAGTCCGGCATCAGCCGCGGGTGGGGGTAGGACGGCATGCCGCCGCCCTCGTGGCTCAGCTCCTGGCGGAAGCCGTCGAGGTCGTCCTCGGACAGCCGGCCCTCGAGGTAGGCGCGCGCGTAGACGCCGGGGGAGGCGTGGCCCTGGACGTAGATCTGGTCGCCGCCGCCGTCGTGGTCGCGGCCGCGGAAGAAGTGGTTGAAGCCGACCTCGTACAGCGTGGCGCTGGAGGCGTAGCTCGAGATGTGGCCGCCGACGCCGACGCCGGGCCGCTGCGCGCGGTGGACGATGACGGCGGCGTTCCAGCGCAGCCACGCCCGGTAGCGGCGCTCGACCTCCTCGTCGCCGGGGAACCACGGCTCGGACTCGGGCGAGATGGTGTTGATGTAGTCGGTGGCGGTCAGGCTCGGCACGCCGACCTGCTGCTCGCGAGCACGCTCGAGCAGCTTGAGCATCAGGTAGCGCGCCCGCGTGCGGCCCTTGGCGTCCAGGACGCCGTCGAGGGACTCGATCCACTCGCGGGTCTCGTCGGGATCGGTGTCGGGCAGCTGGCTGGGGATCCCGTTCAGGATGGGGCCCGCGCCCTTGGTTCCGGTCACGACAGTCCTCTCTCGCACGTGCTCATCAGCCCATCCTGCTCCCTGCGTCCACCCCCGTCACATCCGGCTAGGGTCGGCCGCCATGGAGACGGTGGTGCTGCAGGTGCGGACGGGGGACCGGGAGCAGGTCGTCGACCTGACGTCCCGCTGCCACTCCTGGCTGGGTCAGATCGGGGCCGTCGACGGGCTCCTGAACGTGCTCGTCCCGCACGCGACCGCCGGGGTCGCGGTGCTCGAGACGGGTGCGGGCAGCGACGACGACCTGCTGGCTGCGTTGCGCGTGCTGCTGCCGCCGTCCTCGGGCTGGCAGCACCGGCACGGGTCACCCGGGCACGGTCGAGACCACGTGCTCCCGGCACTCGTCGCCCCGCACGCGACCCTGCCGGTGCAGGCCGGGACGCTCGCGCTCGGCACGTGGCAGAGCGTGTGCCTGGTCGACACCAACGTCGACAACCCGGTGCGCGAGGTGCGCCTGTCGTTCCTGGCCGGCTGAGGCCGTCAGGTCAGACGCCGAGTCGCTCGGCGCCGGCGTACACCGTCATCTTCGGCGGGCGCAGGAAGCCCACCAGGGTCATGCCCGACTCGGTCGCCAGCTCGACGGCGAGGCTCGAGGGGGCTGAAACCGCTGCCAGACAGGGGATCCCGGCCATCAGCGCCTTCTGGGTCAGCTCGAACGACGCGCGACCGCTGACCATCAGGACACAGCCCGTGAGGGGCAGCCGGTGCTCGCGCGCGGCCCAGCCGACCAGCTTGTCGACGGCGTTGTGGCGTCCGACGTCCTCGCGCACAGCCAGCAGCTCGCCGTCCGCGGTGAACAGGCCCGCCGCGTGCAGGCCACCCGTGCGGTCGAAGACCTTCTGGTGCTCTCGCAGGGCGTCCGGGAGCCTCACGAGCAGCTGGGGACCCAGGTGGGTGGTGTCGGCGCCGACGTCGTAGGTCGAGCGCACCCGCACCGCGTCGATGCTGGCCTTGCCGCACACCCCGCACGAGGACGTCGTGTAGAACGAGCGCTCGAGCGAGACGTCGGGCAGCGCGACACCGGGCCGCAGGACGACGTCGACGACGTTGTACGTCGGACGCCCGTCCTCACCCTCGTCCAGGCAGTGCATCAGCGTCGCGACGTCGTCAGCGCCGGCGATCAGCCCCTCGGTGAGCAGGAACCCCAGCGCGAGGTCGAAGTCGTCACCCGGCGTCCGCATGGTCACCGCGAGGGCCCGGCCGCTGACGCGCACCTCGAGCGGCTCCTCCGCCGTCACGGTGTCGGGTCGACGGGTCACCCGCACGTCGTCGTCGGTGACCTCGAGGCGCACGCTCGGGGTCCTGGTCGTCGTCCGTCCCACGACCGTCAGCCTCGCACGACCTACCGCTCGGCGCGTGCCGGGCCCGTCGGCTTGCGTCTGCGGGCCCGGTGAGGGACGTTGTCCAGCGGTCACTGCCGACTGTTGCGAACGCACACACCCTGGAGCCGATCATGTCCATCCTCGACCGAGAGCGCACGGTGGCCGGTCCCGGCTTCAACCGGTGGCTCATCCCCCCCGCGGCGCTCGCGGTGCACCTGTCGATCGGCCAGGTGTACGCGTTCAGCGTCTTCAAGACCTCGCTGGTCAAGCACTTCGACCGCGGCCTGACGCCCATCGCGATCATCTTCTCGATCGCGATCGTCATGCTCGGCCTCTCAGCCGCATTCGGCGGCACCTGGATGGAGCGCAACGGCCCGCGCAAGGCCATGGTCGTCTCGGCGATCTGCTTCAGCGCCGGGCTGCTGATCGGCGGCCTCGGCATCGCGACGACCCAGCTGTGGCTGCTCTACCTGGGCTACGGCGTCATCGGCGGCATCGGCCTCGGCATCGGGTACATCTCGCCGGTGTCGACCCTGATCAAGTGGTTCCCGGACCGTCCGGGCCTGGCCACGGGCCTGGCCATCATGGGCTTCGGCGGCGGCGCGCTGATCGCCTCGCCCGTCTCGACCCAGCTGATGGGCCACTTCGACGCGGCGTACGACCCGCTGACCAAGGGCGCCACCGCGAGCGGCAGCGCGGTCGCGAGCACCTTCTTCGTCCTGGGCGCCGCCTACCTGGTGCTGATGCTGTTCGGCGCCGCGATGGTGCGTGTGCCCCCGGACGCGCCTGCGGGATCCGCTGCTGCCGCCAAGAAGGCCACGGCCGGCTGGGGCGGCGCGCAGGTCTCGGCGGCGTCGGCCATCCGCACCCCCCAGTTCTTCATGCTGTGGGTCGTGCTCTTCTGCAACGTCACGGCGGGCATCGGCATCCTCGAGCAGGCCGCGCCGATGATCCAGGACTTCTTCCGCGACGGGAAGTCGTCGACGGTCACCGCCGCAGCCGCGGGTGGCTTCGTCGGGCTGCTGTCGATCGCGAACATGACCGGCCGCTTCGTGTGGTCCTCCACCTCGGACGTGGTCGGGCGCAAGCGCATCTACATGCTGTACCTGGGCGTCGGCGCCATCCTGTACGTGCTGCTGGCCACGGTCGGCAGCCGCTCGACCACCATCTTCGTCGTGCTCGCCGCGGGCATCCTCACCTTCTACGGCGGCGGTTTCGCGACGGTCCCGGCCTACCTCAAGGACCTGTTCGGCACCTACCAGGTCGGTGCGATCCACGGCCGGCTGCTGACGGCCTGGTCGGCCGCCGGCGTGGCCGGCCCGCTGATCGTCAACAAGATCCTGGAGTCCAACGGCGTCCCCGGGTCGCTGACCGCCTCGGCGTACCGCCCGGCGCTGTTCGTCATGGTGGGCCTGCTGATCGTCGGTTTCATCTCCAACCTGATGATCCGACCGGTCGACGCGCGTCACTTCGTCAGCTCGACCGACGCGGCCACCCCGGCCACGCCGCAGCCCACCACCGGACGGGTGTGACCCATGAGCACCACCAGGCAGTCTCCTGACACCGCCGGCCACAGCGTGCCGGTCAACACCAACCCTGGTCTGCTCGCGGCCTCGTGGCTCGTCGTGGGCGTGCCGCTGGCGTACGGCATCTACCAGACGCTGCTCAAGGCGTCCAAGCTCTTCACCGGCTGAGGCGCTCGAACCGGGATGCCGACCCGGTGGGCAGTTGCGCTCGAGAGGCACTCTCTAGTGGACTACGCACCAACTCGGGACCGCTCGGTCCCGGCGACAGCGCTGGAGGGGTAGCACGTGGTGGGTTCCACCGCGGACGCCGCGGGTGAGCGAGGGGCCGTCACTCGACTGGGTCTGCAGCAGGGCAACGTGGTCCAGGAGTTCGGCTGGGACGACGACGTCGACGAGGCGGTGCGGACCGCGATCGAGGACGTCGTCGACAGCGAGCTGCTCGACGAGGACTCCGACGACGTCGCCGACGCCGTCGTGCTGTGGTGGCGCGACGACGACGGTGACCTCGTCGACGCTCTCGTCGACGCGCTCGGCAACCTGGCCGACCGGGGCGCGGTTCTGCTGCTCACGCCCAAGGCCGGACGCGACGGGCACGTCGAGCCCAGCGAGATCGTCGAGGCCGCCCTCGCAGCAGGGCTGCACGGCACCTCGACGAGCGCGGCCGGCGCCGACTGGAGCGTCACCCGGCTGGTCGCGCCGCGCACCGGCCGACGCTGACGCCCTACCGGCGGGGCAGGCGGGCGCTCAGCCCGCCGGCGGCGCGCCCCGCGCCCGCGAGGACGCGGGCGGCCGCCCGGACCGCCGCGCCACCGGGCACGCCGGGTGCGTCCTCGATGGCCGGCAGCACCTGCAGCAGGGCCGCGACGTCGTGCGGCCGCAGCCGCCGGGTGAGCAGCAACGCGGCGGCCGGCGCGCGACCGGCCGATGCGTCGAGCACGTCGGCCGCGCTGCCCTCGACGCCGGGCGCGCCCGCCGAGCGCAGCGACCGTCCCCGCTCGAGCGCAGCGGTGCTCCAGTCACCACCGGAGGTCGCGACGACCCACCCGGCCACGGGAGTGGCGACGGCGAACGTGGCGGTGAGCTCGCGGCGGGCCACCAGGGCGCCCGTGACGTCGACCAGGGCCCCGAGGCCGGCCGTCAGCAGCGCGTCGTCCGGGGGTGCGCCGCCGGCCGGCAGCAGGTCCAGGGTGTGCACGGCGAGCTCGTACGCCCGGGCGACGAGCAGGCCGGTCAGCGGCAGCTCGCCGATGACGCTGGAGACCGGCACCGCGCCGGTCGCCCCGACGTCCGGGCCGAGCAGGTAGGCCGCGGTGCTCCGCCGGGCTCGGCGCAGCGCGGCGAGCACCTCGTCTCGGCTCGCGTCGTGGTGGGTCGCGACCAGGCGCGCGTTGCGCGCGTCGGTGTCCTCGGCCGGCTCGACCAGGCCACCTCGGGCCTCAGCCACCTTGTGCGCCAACGAGTCTGCGACTCCGGGGTCGTCCCAGGAGCCGAGGTGCACGAGCACGTGGCGCGCCGTCCAGCCGGGAAGGCGCGTGCCGGCGTCCAGGTCGACGACCTCGGCGACCCGCTCGACGTGCGCCCAGGCCGGGTCCAGCAGCGCAGCGACGTCGTCGGGCGGGTACGAGGCCAGGCCGCGCTCGCCGGGCGAGGGCACGACCTGGCTGCGGCTGCCTGACACACTGGGCATCCTGCCGCACCGAACCGCACCGCGAACCGAGGAGCCCAGCATGAACGAGCCGTCCGTCGTCGTCGGACAGACCGCCCCCGACTTCACGCTGGTGAACCAGAACGGCGAGATGGTGTCGCTGTCGGGCTTTCGCGGTGACAAGAACGTGCTGATCGTGTTCTACCCGTTCGCGTTCTCGGGGATCTGCACCGGTGAGCTGTGCGAGATCCGCGACGACATCGCGGGGTTCCAGAACGACGACGTCCAGGTGCTCGCGGTGTCGTGCGACCCGAAGTACACGCTGCGGGCGTGGGCCGACGCGCAGGGGTACACGTTCCCGCTGCTGTCGGACTTCTGGCCGCACGGCGCGGTGTCGCAGCAGTACGGCGTCTTCCTGGACACCGCGGGCATGTCGACCCGCGGCTCGTTCCTCGTCGACAAGGAGGGCGTCCTGCGCTGGGCGGTCGTCAACGGGCCGGGCGAGGCGCGCGACCTCGCTGCCTACCGGTCGGCGCTCGCGGGCGTGTGAGCGCCGGGCCGGGGCTTGGCCCCGGCCCGGCTGCGGGCCTGTAGCTCAGCTGGTAGAGCACCGCGCTTACACCGCGGCTGTCGTCGGTTCGAACCCGGCCGGGCCCACGACCCTCGTGCTCAGCGCACGCGGCCGTACCGCACCTTGGACGTCCAGATCTTCGTCAGCCGCACCCGCTGCCCGCTGCGGGGCGAGTGCCAGATCCGGCCGTGACCGGCGTAGATCCCGAGGTGGTAGACGTGCGACCCGGACAGGAAGAACACCAGGTCGCCGGGACGGCGCTGCGCGGCGCGGATGTGCGCCGCCGCCCGGTACTGGGCCTGCGAGGTTCGCGGCAGGTGCTTGCCGATGCGGGCGTACGCCCACCTGCTGTAGCCGGAGCAGTCGAAGCCCCGGGTCGTCGTGCCGCCGTAGCGGTACGGAGCCCCCTTGCGGGTGGCCGCCGCCCGGACGACCTTGAGGCCGGCGGTCGAGCTGACCGCGGCCTGCGCCGTGGGGGCGGTGCCGACGGATGCGCCGGTCAGCAGCCCTGCGGCGATCGCGACCGCGACCAGGCTGCGTCCGAGGGCGCGGGTGAGGGCGTGCTTGAGCGCATGGGGCATGAAGTGCATGAAGGGTTCCAGGTACTCGCTTGCGAAACATGACCTGTCGGGTTCGGGTCCTGTTGCCCCGGCCCGGCCGCTGACGGCTGGGCTTCACCCCGAGGGCGCTGCCGGCGTACCAGCGCGTCCGTCCTGCTCGGGTGCTCCGTTCCCGCCACACACTCTCGTCGTTCGAGGTCGACCTCGGCACGGTGGCGGGACTCAGCGACGTGACGAGCGGCCCCACCCGGTGCGGATGGGGGGCAGAACGAGGGTAAGCGCCACCCCGCCGGTCCACCTAAACCGGACGCCCGGCGTCCGCCGCCCGTCGGCCGCGGGGGCACCCCACTCCACTAGGCACGTAGTGGGGTGCCCCCGCGATCACCGGGGGGTGCAGTGGGGCGCCCCAGGGTGGGTGCGATGGCACCAGGCCGGGGACGAAGGGGCGGGTACCGTCGTCACGGTGACCACACCCCGCGTCCGGCTGGCCGACGTGCTGGACGGCCTCGAGCAGCTCTACCCCGCCGCGACCGCCGCCTCGTGGGACGCCGTGGGGCTGGTGTGCGGTGACGCCGACGACGCGGTGGCGAAGGTGCTGTTCGCGGTCGACCCGACCGAGGCCGTGGTGGACGAGGCGCTGGAGTGGGGTGCGGACCTGCTGGTCAGCCACCACCCGCTGCTGCTGCGGGCCGTGCACGGGGTGGGTGCGACGTCCGCCAAGGGACGACTGGTGCACCGGCTGATCCGGGGAGGCTGCGCCCTGTTCGTCGCCCACACCAACGCCGACACGGCTTCGCCCGGGGTCAGTGACGCCCTCGCTCGCACGATCGGCCTGCGCGACCTGCAACCCCTTGCGCCGCAGTCCTTCTCGGCGTTGGACAAGATCGTGGTGACAGTGCCGGACGCCGCAGCCGACCGACTCGTCGACGCCCTGGCTGCCGCTGGCGCCGGGTCGGTGGGCGGCTACGCGCGGGCGGCCTTTCGGTCGACGGGGACCGGGACGTTCGTGCCCGGCCCGGGCGCACGGCCCGCCGTCGGTGCGGTCGGCGAGATCGCGGTCGTGGCCGAGACGCGGGTCGAGATGGTGCTCGCACGTCGGCACCGCGGCGCCGTCGTCCGCGCCCTGCGGGCCACCCACCCGTACGAGCAGCCGGCGTTCGACGTCCTCGAGCTGGTGGACGACCCGGCGCCGAGCACGGGCCTCGGCCGGGTCGGCGACCTACCCGAGCCGGTGACGCTCGAGCGCTTCGCCCAGCACGTGGCGACCGTGCTGCCGAACACCGTGGGGGGCGTGCGCGCTGCGGGCGACCCCGCGGCGAGCGTGCAGCGGGTGGCCGTGTGCGGCGGCGCCGGCGACGACCTCTTCGACGCGGTGCGCTCCTGCGGCGCCGACGTCTACGTCACCGCGGACCTGCGCCACCACCCGGCGTCCGAGGCACGCGAGCACGCCCGCAGCGGGGCGCCGTACCTCGTCGACGTGTCGCACTGGGCCAGCGAGTGGCCGTGGCTGGCCGGGGGAGCCAGCCGCCTGGAGTCGCTGCTCGCGACCGCCTCGGGTGAGCGGCAGACCACTACGGTGGAGGTCCGCGTCAGCACGACGCGCACCGACCCGTGGACCTTGCACGTCCCCAGCCGAGGGAGCACCCCCTGAAGGCCGCGACCACCGACCAGTGGCGACT
>JBKJTJ010000079.1:0-11464 GCA_046590855.1 Actinomycetota bacterium | reverse complement strand
CGGTTCTGGCTGCTGTGCTCAACGAGCTCAGTGTCCTGCCCGACGACGTCGTTCTGGTCCTGGATGACTACCACCTCGCCGAATGCCCACAGATCCAGCCGGGGATGACCTTTCTGGTCGAGCGTCTGCCACCCCAGATCCGCGTGGTCATCCTCACGCGCGCCGACCCAGCGCTGCCCCTTGCCCGGCTCAGGGTGCGAGGGGAGCTGACCGAAGTGCGAGCGGCGGACCTGCGGTTCACCAACGCCGAAGCGGCACGTTTCCTGCGCGAGGCGACAGGCCGCGACCTGCCCGCGGAGGAGGTGTCCGCTCTTGGCTCCCGCACCGAGGGCTGGATCGCGTCGCTTCAACTGGCCGCCCTCTCGCTGCGCGACCGTACCGACATCTCCGGCTTCATCGCTGGATTCACCGGCACCGACCGATACGTCGTGGACTACCTGGTCGAGGAGGTCCTCGAGCGCGAACCTCCCGACGTCCGCAGCTTCCTCCTCGACACCTCGATCTCTCGACAGACTCTGTGGCCCCCTCTGCGATGCAGTCACGACGACTGACGGCAGCCACCAGGCTCTGACCTGGCTGGAGCGTCGCAACCTGTTCATCGTGCCGCTGGACGACCAACGGCGTTGGTACCGCTACCACCATCTGTTTGCCGACGTGCTTCACGCGCACCTGCTCCGCGAGCGACCTCAAGCAGTCAAGGGGCTGCACCAGCGGGCGAGCCACTGGTACGCCGGCGCCGGACACACAAAAGAGGCGGTTCGGCACGCGCTCGCTGCAGATGACCCTGACGCAGCTGCAGACCTGATCGAGCTCGCCCTGCCCGAGCTGCGCCGCGATCGTCGCGAGAACCTGATCCGGGAGTGGGCGGACCAGCTTCCGCCGGGCATCGTGAGCCGTCGGCCGGTGCTCGCCATGGGTCTCGTCGGAGGACTCATGGCCAGCAACGACTTCGGCGGCGTCGCGGAGCGGCTGCTCGAGCTCGAGGTGATGCTCACCCGACCTCGGTCGGAGCTGGTTGTCGTGGACGTCGACGAGCTGCCGCGATTGCCCGCCGCGCTGGAGACCTTCCGGGCCGGTCTGGCCCTGGTCGCAGGCGACCTCGCGGGGGCGGTGAACCACGCGACGCAAGCCCAGGCCGCGGTGATCGAAGGCGACTACCTCATGGGTGCGTCAGCGGCCGGAATCGCCGGCCTTGCGACCTGGGCAGGCGGAGATGTCATCTCCGCCCACCGTGCCTACCGGGCCTCCGCCGACGGTCTGACCAAAGCCGGGCACATCGCTGACGTCCTCGGGTGCTCGCTGACCCTTGCGGACATGGAACTGGTCCTCGGGAGGCTGAGCGAGGCCCGGCGCACCTTGGTGGACGCCCTGAGCTTGGCCGAGCGACACCGTACTGATCCCCAACAGGTCATGCGCGGTGCGGCCGACATGCTGGTGGGTCTCAGTCGCTCGGCCTGGCATCGCAACGATCTCAGCGCTTCAGCCGACTACCTTCGTCGCGCCGACGAACTCGGAGAACCGGGAGGGCTGCCACAAAATCCTTACCGCTGGCGGGTCGCTCTGGCACGCCTCAGGCTGTCGGAAGGAGACTTCGTGGCCGCCCTGGACTTGATCGACGAGGCCGAACGGGTCTATGTGAGTGACTTCTCGCCCGCGGTGCACCCCTTGCACGCCACCCGTGCGCGCATCCTCGCCGCTTCCGGCGACCTGCGAGCCGCCGCCGCCTGGGCCCGCGCGCACGACGTGCGAGCGGACAGCGACCTCACCTACCTCCGCGAGTACGAGCACCTCTCACTGTGCCGGATCCTGCTCGCCCACAACGACCCGGGGAAGGCACGCGACGCGGCGGCACTCCTCGACCGCTTGTTGGCGCACGCCCTCAACGGTGGACGCATCGGTAGCGTCATCGAAGTGGAGGTCCTGCGCGCCATGGCCGCTCATGCGCTCGGCGACGACCGCAGCGCCCTCAGTGCACTGGAACGTGCGGTCGACCTCGCCGAACCAGACGGCTGGGTCCGGGTCCTGGTTGACGACAACGCGACCATGGCACCCGTCCTGCGCACGCTGTCAGAACGCCGGCCACGTTCAGCCTTCATCCACGAGCTGCAGGCCGCAAGCACGCCCGCGCGCCGGGCTCCGGGCTCTACGACACGGGCCGTGCCCACCCTCCTGGACCCGCTGAGCGACCGTGAGCTCGATGTCCTGCGGCTTCTCGTCTCGGACCTCGACGGGCCGGCAATCGCCCGCCAGCTCGTGGTTTCACTCAACACCGTGAAGACCCACACCAAACACATCTACACGAAGCTCGAGGTCAACAACCGGCGCGCAGCAGTGACCCGTGCGCACCAGATGGGGCTGACCAGGGAGACCACGCCGCGAGCGTGATGCTCGGCGGGCTCTTGCCTGCCCCGCAGTCGGCCTACGACGACATCGCGGCAATCAGACGACGCACAATCACCCCGTCATTCACATCATCGGGTGACGCCGGGTCACCCTCTCCGCTCCTAGCTTTCGGTGATCCCCGCGGCGCTCGTCGCGGAGCAACCAGGACAGGAATGGGACATGACCATCACACCCACCACTTTGATCCGGGCAGCCGGCCTCGCGGCCGTTGGCGCGGGAGCCATCTTCATCGGCGTACAGCTCGCTCATCCGGAGTTGACCGTCGCTGGGGTCAACACCACCGAGTGGGTGGTGCGCAGCTCCCTGAAGGTGCTGATGGCCGCGCTGGCCTTGGTCGGCATCACCGGCATGTACCTGCACCAGGTCAAGAAGATGGGCATGCTCGGCCTCGTCGGGTACCTGCTGTTCGCCGCCAACTACCTCCTCATCTTCGCCAGCTCCTTCGTCGCCGCCTCTGTGCTCCCCTCGATCGACGTCACCAGCCCGTCGTTCGTCAAGGACGTTCTCGCCGCCGCCTCGGGTGGCCATGCATCCGGTGACATCGGCCTGCTGGGAACCGCGCTCCTGCTCGACGCCGCCCTGTACCTGGCTGGCGGGCTGCTGTTCGGTATCGCGCTGTACCGGGCACGGGTCCTGACGCGGTGGGCGGCCGCGCTCCTGGCCGTCGGCGGCCTCGCGGGCGCTGGGCTCTCGTTGTTGCCCGACCCGTGGTTCCGGATGCTGGCCGTCCCCAATGGCATCGCCATGATCGCCCTGGGCTACTCGCTGTGGCTGACCATGCGCCCCCAGACACACCCGACCACTCGTGGCACCCCGGTCCTGACCGCGACCGGCGCCCCGTGACTCGGCGCACCAGCCGATGGGTGCCGGTCGGCCTCGTGGCCCTAGCCGCGGTTCCCGTCGTTGCCGGCACCGCCCGGATCATCGAGGTCCTCGGCGGCCCAGAGCTCATCCCGACCGATGCCCGCTTCGCAGCCTCACCGGCCCCCGTCGTCGTCCACGTCGCGGCGGCCATCGGTTACGCCCTCCTCGGTGCGTTCCAGTTCTCGGCGGGCATCCGCCGACGTCACCCCGGGTGGCATCGGCGGGCCGGACGGCTCCTGGTCGCACTCGGTCTCGTGGTCGCGCTCTCGGCGCTGTGGATGACGTTGGTGTTCCCGCTCAAGGAAGGCACCGGCGACCTGCTGTACGTGTTGCGGCTGCTGTTCGGGTCGGCGATGGCCGTCAGCATCATCCGCGGCCTCGTAGCCATCCGGCGAGGCGACGTCACCCGGCACCAGGCCTGGATGACCCGGGCCTACGCCCTCGCCCTCGGCGCCGGCACCCAAGCGTTCACCGTCGGGTTCGGCAAAGCCCTGTTCGGTGCCGGCGTCGTTCGTACCGACCTGATGATGGGAGCCGGATGGGCCATCAACCTCGCCGTCGCGGAATGGATCATCCGCCGCCCCTCCGCCCGGCGGACACGCACCGCCCGCACCCGAGCAGCCCTTGCCGGTTCGCGATGAACACCCGACCTGCCCCACACGTAACCGGCCACTACGAACTGCGCATCGACGGGCAGCTCGACGAGCACTGGTCGACCTGGTTCGGCCTGGCCCTCACCCGCAACGACGACGGAACCACCACCCTGCGCGGCCCCGTGACCGACCAGGCCGACCTACACGGCCTCCTCGCCAAGGTGCGCGACCTCGGCGCCACCCTCCTGTCCGTCACGACCATCGACGCCAACTCGGACGCCGACGCCTGACCGCGCGCGCGGCCAAGCCGGCCAGGGGGGCCTGACGGTTCCGTGCACCCCGTGCTCGGTCTGCTGGTCGGTTTCATGCTCGGCGACCTGATCCGTAGCTCGGCCGGAGCCATCGTGGGCTATTCGTCTACTCATTCGTCCTTGCCACGCTGTCGGTGCTCCTCGCCGGCTCGCAGGCTGGTTCCGCGACCTCCAGCCCTGGATCGACTTCAAGTACGCCCAGGGGCACCCTGATCGAAGGAACGATCACGATCCAACAGTGGGCAAATCTCGGAGTCAGTGGTGTGATCTGGCTACTCGTCCCGGTGTCCGTCGGCCTCGCCATCGTGGTGCGGGCCGAGGTCGAGTAGAGATGTCGAGAACTGCTGACGTCTTGGTTGACACCCACACCGGGTCAGTGGGCGTCGAGGTCGTGGCGCATCCCGTTGAACGTGTCGTTCGTCCTGGTGCGCTAGGACCCCCTCGACACCCCCACCCCACCGCACTGCACATCGGCAGGGGCACCGTCCAGAAGATGCGGCAGAACCTCGGCTGGGCCATCGGCTACAAGCGTCATCGCCTGCCCATCGCGGCCGCGGTGTTCGAGCCCTCCCTCGGGTTGGTCCTGCGCCCGGAGGTCGCCGCGCTGTCGATGTCCGGCTCCAGCCTCATCGTGGCCGTCAACACGCCTGTTGAAGCGACTCAAGCTGCCCGCGACCACCCGAACAGTCCCAGCCCCAGCCACACCCCAGCCCGGGATCGAGCACGCCGCAGGCGGCCACCGGTGACCGGGACGCGATCGATCCGCCATGGCTCGCCGTCATTCAGACGAGGTAGTCAAGCCGTGTCATCATCCCGGCTTCGGCGTGATAGGCGTTGTGGCAGTGCACCATCCAGCGACCAGGGTTGTCAGCGCGGAGGTCGACGTCGGCACCGGACATCGGGGGCACCAAAAGGGTGTCCTTGCGGGGGCCGGCGCCGCCGGCTGCTCCGAGCTGGAAGGTGTGGCCGTGCACGTGCACGGGGTGGCTCATCATCGAGTGGTTGCGGATCCGCAGCCGGGTGGTGCGTCCGGGCCGGGCGACCAGGGGCTGCGTGCGGTCGTAGGTGCGTCCGTTGATGGTCCACACGTAGTCGCTCATGCTGCCGGCCAGGACCAGGTCCTGGGTGGAGTCCGGCTCCTCGACGGGTAGCGCGGCACCGGCGGCCGCAGTCAGGTCGGCGACCGTCAGCGGTGCGGTGTCCAGCTCGGCAAGCTGAGTCTGGGCGGACGGCGGGTCGCCGGTTCCGGTGCGGATCAGGGCTCGGGCCGTGCCCGCCTTGCCGACCGGCCGGGCGACGAGGGGGAACACGCCGTCGGCGAGGGTGAGGATCGCGTCGTACCGCTCACCCATCCCGATCCGCAGGGCGGACGTGGCCGCCGGGCGCACCGGGTAGCCGTCGGAGTGCGTGACCTGGAGCCGGTGGCCGCCTACGGCGACGTCGAAGATGGTGTCCGCCGCGGCGTTGATGACCCGCAGCCGCACCCGCTGGCCGGGGCGGGCCCGCAGCACGTCGGGGTCCGCCGGGGCGCGACCGTTGACCAGGAACAGCGGTAGGTCACGTCCCCGCCGTCCGACATCCCACCCATCGAGCCCGAGCCCATCATCGAGCCGGACCCCATCGTCGAGCCGGACCCGCTGCGCAGGCCGGCGAGGATGGTCTCCGGCGAGGGGCCCATGCCGTCGGTCCAGTCGTCGAGCACGACCACCCACTCGGCGTCGTACCCGCCTGGGTCGTGCGGGTCGTCGACGATGAACGGGGCGTACAGGCCGCGGTCCAGCTGCAGGCCGGTGTGCGGGTGGAACCAGTGGGTGCCGGGGTCGGGGACCACGAAGTCGAACGCGAACCGCCCCTGTGACGCGACCGGGTCGCTGGTCAGGTACGGGACGCCGTCCATGTCGTTGCGGATCGCCAGCCCGTGCCAGTGGATGCTGGTCTCCTGCGGCAGGAGGTTGCGGAAGTCGACCCTGATCCGGTCGCCGGCGGTGGCGCGCAGCGCAGGGCCGGGCACGGAGCCGGAGTAGGCCCAGGTGTCCACGACGGTGCCGGCCAGGTCGACCTGGGTGCGGGCGGCCTGCACCACGAAGGTGCGGGTGCGTCCGCTGCGCGGGCGAGCGGCCTCGGTCGCCAGCACCTGGGCCGGTCCGACGGGTCGTCCCCCCGGAGCGCACGAGGCCAGGGTCCCCGCACCGGCGCCCAGCCCGAGCAGTCCGGTCAGCACGGCGCGTCGGCTCAGTGATGTCGTCACGGCAGTCATCGTGGTTGCTGCGCGCGAGCGGACGGTCTTGGTCGGATCAGGGTTCGATCAAGCCCGTCTGACGACCTTGATCGGATCTTCATGTCCTGCGCGCGGTCCCGACACGAGGGGGCGCCAGCCTGGTGGTCGATGCAGCCGCACCTCTGAGGCGTCGCGACGCATCCGATGGGATGGAGAAGCCGATGATGGGTTGGTACGGCGATGGTGGCTGGTGGGGCGCCGGCATGGTGGCGATGGTCGTGTTCTGGGTCGCCGTGGTCGCTGCGGTGGTCTGGGCGATGGCCCGGCTGACCCGCCGAGCCCCTGCAGCGCGGCTGACTCCGGAGTCTGCTCGTCAGGTGCTGGACCGGCGGTTCGCCGCCGGTGAGCTGGACGAGGAGCAGTACGCCAGGGCCAGGCGGGTGCTTGAGGGCCACGGCGTGGACTCCGGCGCTGCGTAGCCTGGTCCTCGCAGGTCCACCGAACGCTCACCGGACGTCAGGAGCCGCACGTGGTCGAGGCCGTCCGTGTCCTGGTCGTGGACGACGAGCGGCCGCTGGCCGAGGTCGTCGCCGGTTACCTGCGCCGGGAGGGGTTCGTCGTCGAGGTCGCGCACGACGGGCGCGCCGCGATCGCCCTCGCCCGCGTCCACGTCCCTGACCTGGTCGTCCTGGACGTGATGCTCCCCGGGATCGACGGGGTCGAGGTCTGCCGGCAGCTGCGCACCTTCACTGACGCCTACGTCATCATGCTGACCGCCCGCGACGAGGAGCTCGACAAGGTCGTGGCCCTGTCGGTCGGCGCCGACGACTACCTGGTCAAGCCGTTCTCCCCACGAGAGCTGATCGCCCGGGCCCGCGCCATGCTGCGCCGCCCGCGCACGAGCACCGAGTGCGCGAGCGCGGGCACCGCGACTGGAAGCAGCACACCAGTGGCGATGGCACCGCTGACTTTCGCTGACGTCGTGATCGACCAGGAGGGCCGCCAGGTCACGGTCGCCGGTGAACCGGTCACGCTGACCCGCACCGAGTTCGACCTGCTGGCCGCCCTCGCCGTCCGTCCTCGCGCGGTGCTGACCCGACGCCAGCTGCTGGACGCGGCCTGGGGAGAGGGCTGGTACGGCGACGAGCACGTCGTCGACGTCCACGTCGCCCACTTGCGGGACAAGCTCGGCGACCCGGCCGCCGGACCGCGATACATCCGGACCCTGCGCGGGGTCGGGTACGGCCTGGTGACCGGATGAGCCCCCGGCGCGCGCGCACGAGGCACCAGCTCGGTCGCGGTCGCCGTCGCGGCCTGGCAGGGCAGCTGCTGACCGGCCAGGTCCTGGTCGTGGCGGTGGGGTCGGTCACGGTGGGGGTGACCGCAGCCTTGCTCGCACCGGGCCTGTTCCGCCGTCACCTGGACCGGAGCGGGCCGGTCGCGCCGGCAATCCGCCAGCACGCGGAGGAGGCCTTCGCCGCCGCCCTGGCTTCCTCGCTGACCATCGCGACCCTGGCCGCGCTGCTGACTGCCGGCGTGGCCGCCGTCGTCCTGGTCCGCCGGGTGTCGGAACCGGTGGAGCAGCTGGCCGCTGCCGCCGATGCCGTCGCGGCTGGCCACTACGACATCGCCCCACCCGACGTGCCGTTCGGCGGCGAGCTGGAGCGGCTCTCGGACGCCTTCGCCCACATGGCGGCACGACTGGCCGACACCGACGCCGCGCGTACCCGCCTGCTCGCGGACCTGGCGCACGAGCTGCGCACCCCGCTGGCCACCATGACCGCCTACCTGGAGGCGATGGAGGACGGCGTGGTCGCCACCGACGAGGCTGCCTGGACCACCCTGCGCGTCCAGGTCGACCGGCTCGGTCGCCTGGCCGGCGACCTGCGGTCGGTCGCGCAGGCCGAGGAACAGGTGGCGCCGGACCAGTGGAGCGCGGTGGACGTCGCCGCCGTGACCCGGGACGCGGTCGCCGTCGCCGCTCCGCGGTTCGCCGCCCGCGGCGTCCGCCTCGACGTGGTCGGCGCCGGCTCGCCGGCCACGGTCCTGGGCGACAGCCAGCGGTTGTCGCAGATCATGACCAACCTGCTCGACAACGCGTTGCGACACACCCACCCGGGAGGCGCCGTGTCCGTGCGGGTGACCGCTACGGCACATGAAGCCGGGATCGTCGTCAGCGACGACGGCGACGGGCTGGCGCCTGGGGACCTGGAGGCCGTGTTCGAGCGCTTCTACCGCGTCGACCCGGCCCGCGCCTCGACGTCCGGGGGCAGTGGCCTAGGGCTCAGCATCGCCCGAACCATCGCCCATCGCCACGGCGGCCAGCTGACCGCCACCAGCGACGGCATCGGGCACGGTGCCTCCTTCACCGTGACGCTGCCCCTGGCGGCGGCTGCGGGCGGACCTCGGGTGCGACGCCAGGGCGGACTTAGCGCATGACTCACCCTCCCCGCCCTGTCGGCCGCAGTCGCGGCGACAACGGCCGGCCCTGCCGATCACCGGCTGCGCCGTGACTGCTCAGCCTGGCGCCGGCTCAGCTCCCGTCAAAGTGGGCAAGCACCGTGGCCGAGGCGAGCGGATCCTGCGCTGCCGGGTCTAGCGACGGCATCACCGCTGGCTCGGCAGGCTGGACGACCGTCGCGCTCGGACTGGGTCGCTCGACGCGCGTCGGCAACGGCATGAGCCAGAACAGCCAGGAGAACGGTCCACGCGATCTCTTCGCTGGCCGGACCGGCGACCGGGACGCAGCAACCGGCCTCAGGCAAGGGTGCAGCAGGTGCCGAGTGCGACGAGGGTGACCGCGCCACCGGCGAAGCTCGTCCGGCTGGAGACGTCACAGTCGTGAAACGGGATCTGCGCCTCGGTGAGGAAGTTCCCGGCGAAGACCGCGTGGACGACTGCCCGGAGCAGGCTGCTGCGCCACAGGCTGCCACGCTCGACGGGGCGTGAGCAGACCGAATAGAGCAGCAACCCTCCAGGGCGGAGAACCCGTAGCAGCTCTGACACCACTGCACGTGGGTCGTCGACCGTCTCGATGACCCAAGCGCACAGGACCACGTCGAACTGCCCGTCCTGGAAGGGCAGCGCCTCCAGGGAGGCCACCGCGCGCGGGTCACCCAGGTCCTCACCACGGGCCAGCATGGCCGGCGACAGGTCGACCAGCACCGGGTGGACTGCAGGAAGGGCTACAGCGAGCTCTCTGCTGAGCGCCCCGGTGCCCGCGCCGGCATCGAGAACGTGGGGATCGTCCAGTGCGGCGATCACCGGTATCGCGCGGGCCAGAAGGGCGTGCTCGGCGGCACCGCCGGCCACGGCGAGCCAGGCGCGACGGTAGTACCTGTCGTACCCGCGGGCAGCCCCCTCGTACACCCTCCTGACGTGCGCAGAACGGGGCGCGGGCAGCGGCGACGGAGGTTGCTCAGGCACCAGCGACCCGCTAGTCACGGGCGACCATCGCCCTGTGCCGGTTCAGGCCAGCGGTAGCCCGGCCATCGACCATGTCAACCTCCAACCTCTGCGCTCGCGGACGTCCGCGAGCCCGTTCAGGTTGTCTGCTGCGGCCGACGCGCGTTAGGGCCGAAGGTCATGGCGGGTCACACGCATTCGCCCCGGAATCCCTCGCTCGCCGTCATCTGGTAGGCCTCCGCAGGACCGCACGGATGGAAGAGCACGCAGAGGGGCGCGACAGGGACGCCGATGAGGACCCGCTTGCCCTCGGCCTGACCGAGTCGTTTCGCGGTGTCCCAGGCGACGCCGAGGCCTTCAGCGACCTGGGCCACGCTCACGTGCTGACACACGACCCGCAGCCGGAGCATCGGTAGTGGAGGACCGCCACCACCAGCGTCGTCGGGCGCTACCCCAGCGGCTCGTGAGTCATTCAGGCGGCAGAACGTGGTCAGGTCAGGGCAGGCGAAGGTAGCGCCTTTGATGTCAAAACTTCCGGATGCACTGCTGCAGGAGCCTCCATCATCGAAAGACTTCGACCTCGACCTAGGCACCAACGCGCGAGCCGGCCCTACATCCTCATCTGGGAAGAGCCCGACTCAGTCCTGCCTTTCCGATCACGCTGCCACTGGCGAGTGTCGCCGAGGCCACCCCGCCTGTAGAACCAGGATCCGAGGCACCAGAGCGTCGTCGTCAAAATAATGCCCCCGAGGACGACCCCTCCACCGAACAGGAACCCCAGCAGGGGTAGACCGTAAGCGAAGGAGACGGCTGAGCCCGCCAAACAGACCGCCGAAATGACGTATGAGAATTGCCGCGGCTTTGGCGTGGGTGGGAGCGGGGCGCCACCAAATAGATGGCGCACCCCGACGTTGTAGACCAGATCTATCAACATGCCACGTGGCACGAGTGCGCCACTCAGTGCGACGAACGCCATCGACCCCAACCAGAGTGGCGACTGCAGGACGAGTCCGACGACGACGAGAATGGTTGCGACTGCGGGCGTGAACCGTAGTGGCAGTGAATAGCGTGCTTTGGCATCCGCATCAAGCCCACCAAAGCCCTGCATGTCCAAGTTGGCACCGGTTGCGGCATCCCAGCTGGTCATCATCACGCAACTTTCTCCCTGAACCGACGTCGATTCTCGTGGATCACCGACGCTCTTCCAAAAGGCCCGTATCGATTCGCGAGGATCGTCACGCTTCTGCCCCGAGCATGGGCCGTCCCGGGTGGGCGCCCCTCACGATCCGCCCCGCGCATCGCGAGCGCGTGGATGGCGAGGCAGCCGAGCTGGCCACCAATGAGGCGTTCAACTGCTCCGGTCAGCCGTTCGCCGCCCGGCGGGTTTTGCTGTGGGGTTACGGCATTGAGGTCGGGCAGGGCATGCCGTCCCAGCCACTGAGGCCGTGGTGCATGCCAGGGTTGTGCTCGCCGTTGAAACCCATCGTCTGTGCACAGTGGGACACGTGCTGGCCGAAACCCGGTCCGGCCTTGGCTGGTTGCGCGTGGGCCGCGGTGGGGGCGGCCAGCACCATGGCAGCCGCGAACGGGAGCACGAGGATTGTCATTCTCGTCATCAGGAATCTCCAGTGGTTGATCGTCATGTCGTGCCTTGCATCCTGATCATGGTC
>JBKJTJ010000184.1:0-11032 GCA_046590855.1 Actinomycetota bacterium | reverse complement strand
GTGCCACTGGTGCTGCTGCCGCAGGCGCTCATGGTGAGTGCCACGCCGGCGAGTCCCGCAACTGCAATGTAGCGCTTGCGCTGCACGCAGACCGCCTCCTCGAGGTCTCAGGTGGCTACCGCGCGACGCTCTGACACGCGCCGGTAACCCCAACGAAATTGTTGTGAGGCACAACGTATGCGGAGGCTCGAGTGCCGTCCAGACGTGTCAGGCAACAACTTGGCAACGGAAAGAACGACCAGCCCAGATACCCGCAAAGCGGGAGGAATCTGCGTCAGCCGGCGACGAGCGAGCGCAGGACGTACTGCAGGATGCCGCCGTTGCGGTAGTAGTCCGCCTCACCGGGGGTGTCGATCCGCAGCCGGGCGTCCAGCTCGACGACCTCGCCGGACACGCGGGTGGCCCGCACGCGCAGGGTGCGCGGCGCCGGCCCCTCGTTCAGCGCGGTGACCCCGCTGACGTCGTAGGTCTCGGTGCCGTCAATGCCCAGGGTCGCGGCGCTCTCGCCGTCCGGGAACTGCAGCGGCAGCACGCCCATCCCGATCAGGTTGGAGCGGTGGATCCGCTCGTACGACTCGGCGATCACGGCGCGCACGCCCAGCAGGCTGGTGCCCTTGGCGGCCCAGTCGCGGCTGGACCCCGACCCGTACTCCTTGCCGGCCAGGATCACCAGCGGGACGTCGGCCGCGGCGTACGCCTGCGCTGCGTCGTAGATCGTGGTCTGCTCGCCGGTGAGCAGGTTCGTGGTGAAACCGCCCTCGACCCCGTCCAGCAGCAGGTTGCGCAGCCGGATGTTGGCGAACGTGCCACGGATCATCACCTCGTGGTTGCCGCGCCGCGAGCCGTAGGAGTTGAAGTCCGCGCGGTCGACGCCGTGCTCGGCGAGGTAGCGGCCGGCCGGGCTGTCGGCCTTGATCGAGCCGGCCGGGCTGATGTGGTCGGTCGTGACCGAGTCACCCAACCGGGCAAGCACCCGCGCGCCGCTGATGTCGGTGACCGGGGTCGGCTCAGCGGTCATGCCGTCGAAGTACGGGGGCTTGCGGACGTACGTCGAGTCGGCCTGCCACTCGAACGTGCTGCCCGTGGGGGTCGGCAGCGAGCGCCAGCGCTCGTCGCCGGCGAAGACGTCGGCGTAGTCGTCGGCGAACATCTGCTGGGTCAGCGAGGAGGCGATGACCCGCTCGACCTCGTCGGCGGAGGGCCAGACGTCGCGCAGGAACACGTCCGCGCCGTCGGTGCCCTGGCCCAGCGGCTCGGTGTCGAAGTCGAAGTCCATCGTGCCGGCGAGGGCGTAGGCGATCACCAGCGGCGGGGACGCGAGGTAGTTCATCTTCACGTCGGGGTTGATCCGCCCCTCGAAGTTGCGGTTGCCGGACAGCACCGCCGTGACCGCGAGGTCGTTGTCCTGCACCGCTTTCGACACCTCGTCGGGCAGCGGGCCCGAGTTGCCGATGCAGGTGGTGCAGCCGTACCCGACGAGGTTGAACCCCAGCTTGTCGAGGTAGGGGACCAGTCCTGCCTTCTCGTAGTAGTCCATGACGACCTTGCTGCCCGGGGCCAGGGAGGTCTTGACCCACGGCTTGGTCGACAGGCCCTTGTCGACGGCGGCGCGAGCGAGCAGCGCGGCGGCCATCATCACCGAGGGGTTCGAGGTGTTGGTGCACGAGGTGATCGAGGCGATCGCGACGACACCGTGGTCGATCTCGTACGTCGCGCCCTCGGGTGTCGTCACCGTCGAGGGCCGCGAGGGCCGCTCGGACGTCGACCCCGAGGTGTCCGGTGCACCGTTGCCGCTGCCCTGGTCGGAGTCCGGCGTCGGCGGGTCGCTGGCCGGGAAACTGTCCCCCAGCAGGGCGTCACCGGCCCGGTGGTCGACGTAGGCCGGCAGCACCTTGCGGAAGCCGGACTTGGCGTCGGTCAACGAGATGCGGTCCTGCGGGCGCTTGGGACCGGCGATGCTCGGCACGACCGTCGACAGGTCGAGCTCGAGGTACTCGGAGAACCGGGGCTCGACCGACGGGTCGTGCCACAGGCCCTGCTCCTTGGCGTAGGCCTCGACCAGCGCCACCTGCTGGGGGTCGCGGCCGGTCAGCCGCAGGTAGTCCAGCGTCACGTCGTCGATCGGGAAGATCGCGCACGTCGAGCCGAACTCGGGGCTCATGTTGCCGATCGTCGCGCGGTTGGCGAGCGGAACGGCGGCGACGCCGGCGCCGTAGAACTCGACGAACTTGCCGACGACGCCGTGGGCGCGCAGCTGCTCGGTGATCGTCAGGACGACGTCCGTAGCCGTTGCACCGGAGGGGATCTGACCGGTCAGCTTGAAGCCGACGACGCGCGGGATGAGCATCGAGACGGGCTGGCCGAGCATGGCCGCCTCGGCCTCGATGCCGCCGACGCCCCAGCCGAGCACGCCGAGCCCGTTGACCATCGTCGTGTGCGAGTCGGTGCCGACGCAGGTGTCGGGGTAGGCGCGCAGCTCGACGCCGTCAGTGGTCTGGACCTCGCGGGTCATCACCGTGCGGGCGAGGTGCTCGATGTTGACCTGGTGCACGATGCCGGTGCCCGGCGGCACGACCTTGAAGTCGTCGAACGCCGTCTGGCCCCAGCGCAGGAACTGGTAGCGCTCACCGTTGCGCTGGTACTCGAGCTCGACGTTGCGCTCGAAGGCGTCCGCACGGCCGAACACGTCGGCGATGACCGAGTGGTCGATGACCATCTCGGCGGGGGCGAGCGGGTTGATCCGGGCCGGGTCGCCGCCCAGCGCGCTGACGGCCTCGCGCATGGTTGCCAGGTCGACGATGCACGGCACACCGGTGAAGTCCTGCATCAGCACCCGGGCCGGGGTGAACTGGATCTCGGTGTCGGGCTCTGCGGCGGGGTCCCAGCCGGCGAGGGCCCGCACGTGGTCGGCGGTGATGTTCGCGCCGTCCTCGGTGCGCAGCAGGTTCTCGAGCAGCACCTTGAGGCTGAACGGCAGGTCCGCCGCGCCGTCGACGCCGGTCAACCGGAAGATCGTGTAGCGCTCGCCACCGACCTGCAGGGCGCCCTTGGCGCCGAAGCTGTCCTTGCTCACGACGGTGTCTCCTCGCTGCTGCATCCCCGGCCGCGGTGCCGGTGGGCGTCACTTTATCTTGACGTCGAGATAATTTCTACTCCCGGGAGGGCACGAGGACGGCCACGCACTCGACGTGGTGCGTCATCGGGAACAGGTCGAGCGCGCGCAGGCTCGCGAGCCGGTAGCCGTGCTGTGCGGCGTACCCCACGTCGCGGGCCAGCGCGGCCGGGTCGCAGGCGACGTAGCCGACGGCCCTTGCCCCGAGCGAGCACACCTGCTCGACCACCCGGCGTCCGGCGCCGGTGCGCGGTGGGTCGAGCACCACGAGGTCGGCGGTGAGCCCGTCGGCGAGCATGGCCCCGAGCACCCGGTCGACCCGGCCCTGGGTGATGCCGACGCCGGGCAGGTCGTGCAGGTTGCGCCGGGCGTCGCGCACGGCCCGGGGGTCGCCCTCGACCGCCAGCACGGCGCCCTCGGGGCCGACGCGGTCGGCGAGCGCGGCCGCGAACAGCCCCACGCCGGCGTACAGGTCGAGCACCTGCTCACCCGGGCCCGGCTCGAGCCCGTCGAGCACCGCACCGACCAGGGCGGCTGCGGCTCCCGGGTGCACCTGCCAGAAGCCGGACCCCGACACGCGGAACCCGCGTCGCCAGTCGCCGGCGACGACGTCCTCGCGCACCCAGCTGCGGCCGCTCACCCGCTCGAGCGCGCCCTCGGTGTCGAGCAGGGCCACCGATGCGCGCACCGCGGGCAGCCGCGGACGGCGGGCGGCAGGCTCGACGACGACCAGAGCCGGCTCCTGCGCGGCCGAGGGCACGACCACCTCGACGCTGCGCACACCGGGCCAGGTCGCGCCGGTCACGCCCGTCGCGTCGACCCCCGCGTGGGCGATCGGGCAGTGCGCGACCGGGACCACGTCGTGCGAACGGTGCCGGCGCAGCCCGAGGGCGCCGTCCGCGTCGACCGCGAGCTGCACCCGGGTGCGCCAGCCGAGCCCGTCGTCGTCACCGGGCACGGCCTCGACGACCACGTCGACGTCGAGCCCGGCCAGCCGCTGCAGCTGCTCGCGGACGACCGCGGCCTTGAGGTCGCGCTGGGAGGGCAGCGAGGCGTGCTGCCAGTCGCACCCGCCGCAGCCCCCGGGGCCAGCGACGGGGCAGCGCACCTCGACCCGGCCCGGCGCCGCACGAAGCACGGCCACGGCGTCCGCGCGGACGAAGCGGTCGCCGTCCGTGCCCTCGGTGACCCGCGCGAGCACCCGCTCGCCGGGAAGCGCGTGGCGGACGAAGACCACCCGACCCTCGTGCCGCGCCACGCAGTGGCCACCGTGCGCGACGGCGCCGACGTCGACCTCGACCTCGAGCCCGACCAGCGACTCCCCCGCGCTCAGGGCGCGTCCGTCGACTCGACCGTGCCCGTGCCGACGCCCGTGCCGCGCCGGACGGCGCCCGGTGCGCTGCCGCCGTCCAGCCGCGGCTCGGCTCCCTGCGACGAGCTCAGCTGCCACGGCACGCTGGCGACCATGACACCGGGGGTGAAGAGCAGCCGGCCCTTCAGCCGCAGCGCGCTCTGGTTGTGCAGCAACGCCTCCCACCAGTGCCCGACGACGTACTCGGGGATGTAGACCATCACCACGTCGCGGGGGCTCTCGCGGCGGATCGAGCGCACGTACTCGACGATCGGCCGGGTGATCTCGCGGTACGGCGAGTCCAGCGACTTCAGCGGCACCGGGATGTCGCGGCGGTCCCAGTCTGCCTGCAGGGCCTCGGTCTCGTCCGGGTCGACGTTCACGCTGATGGCCTCGAGCACCGACGGTCGGGTGGCGCGCGCGTACGCCAGCGCCCGCAGCGTGGGGCGGTGCACCTTCGAGACCAGCACCAGCGCGTGCACGCGCGAGGGCAGGACGACGTCGCGGGTGTCGACGTCCGGGTCGAGCTCGACGCTGACCGCCTCGTAGTGCCGGTGGATCCCGCGCATCAGCAGGAAGATCACCACCATCGCGGCGATCGCGATCCACGCGCCCTTCGCGAACTTGGTGATCAGGACGACGACGAGCACCGTGCCGCACAGGCCGGCGCCGATCGCGTTGACGACGCGGCTGCGGCGCATCCGCGCGCGGTCGCCGGGGGCGCTCGTCTGCAGCAGCCGGTTCCAGTGCCGCACCATCCCGACCTGGCTGGTGGTGAACGACACGAACACCCCCACGATGTACAGCTGGATCAGCCGGGTGACCTGGGCGTCGAAGGCGAGGATCAGCACGCCGGCCATCACCGCGAGGGTGAGGATGCCGTTGCTGAAGGCCAGGCGGTCACCGCGGGTGTGCAGCTGGCGCGGGAGGAACCCGTCGCGCGCCAGGATCGAGCCGAGCACCGGGAAGCCGTTGAACGCGGTGTTGGCCGCGAGCACCAGGATGACGCCGGTCGCGGCGGCGACCACGTAGAAGGCCACCGGGAACGTGTTGAAGACCGCGTGCGCCAGCTGACCGATGACCGGGTCCTGCTGGTAGCCGTCCCCGACCGGGACGCCACCGCGAAGCAGCTGCGTGGCGGGTGACTCGGCGAACTTCAGGTCGGTGATCCGGGCCAGGACCACGATCGAGACGAGCATCGTCACCGAGATGCCGCCGAGCAGCGCCAGGGTCGTGGCGGCGTTGCGGCTCTTGGGTTTCATGAACGCGGGCACGCCGTTGCTGATCGCCTCGACACCGGTCAGCGCCGCGCATCCGGACGAGAACGCGCGCAGCACCAGGAACCCACCGGCCAGGCTGGCCAGCCCGGCCTCGTAGCCCGGCTCGGCCACCAGCGTCAGGTCGGCGCTCTCGGCGGGCGGCAGGTCACCGATCACGTAGTAGCGGAAGAACCCCCACAGGGCCATGCCGATGATCGACACCATGAACACGTAGGTGGGGATCGCGAACGCTCCCCCGGACTCGCGCACCCCGCGCAGGTTCATCGCGGTGAGCACCGCCACCGCCGCCACGCCGGCCAGGGCCTCGTGGCCCTTCAGCAGCGGGATGGCCGACGACGCGTACTGCGCGGCCGAGCTGATCGACACGGCGACGGTGAGCACGTAGTCGACCAGCAGCGCGCTCGCGACGGTCAGCCCCGCGGTCTTGCCGAGGTTGGTCGTCGCGACCTCGTAGTCGCCGCCGCCGGAGGGGTAGGCGTGCACGTTCTGGCGGTACGACGCGACCACCACGAGCATCACCAGGGCCACCGCGAGGGCGATCTTCCAGCTGAAGGCGTACGCCGTGAGCCCGGCGACGCTCAGCGTCAGCAGGATCTCGTCCGGCGCGTAGGCCACCGACGACAGCGCGTCGCTCGCGAAGACCGGCAGCGCGATCCGCTTGGGCAGCAGCGTCTCACCCAGCCGGTCGCTCCCGAGGGGGCGACCGACGAGCAGGCGCTTGAGGATCTGACCAGCGAGCGGCACGGACGGTCATGCTAGGCCCGGGCGGGCCGGTGTACGGTTTCGGGGCAGCCAGACCCCTGGTGCCGACGACCGCGAGAGGGATCCGTGCACTTCGTGATCATGGGTTGCGGCCGGGTCGGATCGACCCTGGCGCACAGCCTCGAGGCCCAGGGCCACGACGTGGCCGTCATCGACCAGGACGAGTCGGCCTTCCGCCGCCTCGGCGCCTCGTTCGAGGGGCGGCGCATCACCGGCGTCGGCTTCGACCGCGACATCCAGCTCGAGGCCGGCATCGAGGGCGCGCAGGCCTTCGCCGCCGTCAGCAGCGGTGACAACTCCAACATCCTCGCCGCGCGGGTGGCCCGCGAGACGTTCGGCGTCGACAACGTCGTCGCGCGCATCTACGACCCGGGCCGCGCCGAGATCTACCAGCGTCTCGGCATCCCCACGGTGGCGACGGTGAAGTGGACGTCCGACCAGATGATCCGCCGGCTGCTGCCCGCCGGGGCCGCCCCGACGTTCCGCGACCCCAGCGGCGAGGTGCTGCTGGCCGACATCCCGGTGCACCCGGGCTGGGTCGGACGCCGCGTCGACGACGTCGCCGCCGCGGGCGGGGTGCGGCTGGCCTACCTGACCCGCCTCGGGCACGGGCTCGTGCCCGACGCCACCACCTTGATGCAGGACGGCGACCAGTTGCAGTTCACGGTCGTCGAGTCCGACCTGCGCCGGGCCGAGGCCGCGCTGGCCGCCCCGCCCCACCACGACTGAAGGAGCCAGCCCCCATGCGCGTCGTCATCACCGGTGCGGGCAGCGTGGGCCGCTCGGTGGCCCGCGAGCTGCTCGCCAACGGCCACCACGTCCTGCTCGTCGACAAGGAGCCGCGCGCCGTCCAGACCCAGCGGGTCGCCGACGCCGAGTGGCTGCTCGCCGACGCCTGCGAGATCTCGGCGCTGAACGAGGCCGGCCTCGAGAGCTGCGACGTCGTCGTGGCGGCGACGGGCGACGACAAGGCCAACCTGGTCGTCTCGCTGATCGCCAAGACCGAGTTCGGGGTGCCCCGCACGGTCGCGCGGGTGAACAACCCCAAGAACGAGTGGATGTTCGACGAGGCGTGGGGGGTCGACGTCGCGGTCTCGACGCCGCGGCTGATGACCGCCCTGGTCGAGGAGGCCGTCAGCGTCGGCGACCTGGTGCGGATCTTCGAGTTCCAGCAGGGTCACGCCACGATGGTCGAGATGACCCTGCCCCGCGACTCGACGTACGCCGGGGCCAGGGTGGGCGACCTGAGCTGGCCCGCCGACACGATCCTGGTCGGCGTGATCCGCCAGAACCGGCCGATCGCCCCGACCCGCGACGACGCGCTCGAGGCAGGCGACGAGCTGCTGTTCCTCACCGTCCCCGAGAGCGAGTCCGCGCTCGAGCAGATGCTGTCGCCCGGGCACGTCCTGCGCCGGGACTAGCTCGGCCCTGGCAGCGGGTCCAGCGTCTCCAGCGGGGTCCGGCCCCGCAGCAGCAGCGCGCCCATGCCGGCCACAGCCAGCAGGTACAACGGCCACCCCAGCACGATCTTGGCCACCCCGAGCAGCGCGACCTGACCAGCGAGGTACAGCGGCAGCATGATGACCGCGCGAACGGCGTACAGACCGCACAGCACCAGGGTCAGCCGCTGGCACAGCCGCACGACTCCCGCGTGGGTGCGCCAGGCGACCGGGTCGGCGGACGTCGACCCCAGCAGGAACCCCACCATCGGCCAGCGGGTCACCACCGAGACCAGCGTCAGCACGGTCAGCCCGCAGCTGTAGAGGATGCCGGGCAGGAACACGTCCTGCGCCCGTCCGGTGCGCAGCGCGAAGAAGCCAGCGACGGCGAGCGCGGCCAGGCTGCTCAGCGCGTAGCGCAGGGTCTGGCGCTGCGCGAGGCGGGCCAGCACGGCCAGCGCCACCGGCACCGCGGCGGCCACCAGCGAGGTGCGCACCTGGTGGGTCAGCGTCCAGGTCACGACGAACGCCACGGTCGGCAGCGCCGTCTCGACCGACCCGCGCAGCCCGCCGACGCTCTCGGCCAGGCGCGCACGCACGACCTCCTCGACCGTGGTGGCTCCCTCGGGCACCGCACCCAGCGCATCGGCCAGGCGGACCTCGGACGGGGGCACTAGGCCAGCAGCTCGTACGAGGGGTTGAACACCACGGGCTGGCCGTCGCGCTGGGCGACCCGGCCGTGCACCCGCAGCCGTCGTCCCGGGACGATGCCGGCGATCTGCCGACGTCCGAGCCAGACGACCGTGAGCGTGCCGGTGCCGTCGTACAGATCGGCGACCAGGGCGGGCACCCCTGCCCGCGGCCGCAGCGTCACCGATCGCACCGTGCCGCAGACGCAGGCCTCGCGGCGGTCGGGCAGCTCGCGCACCGGCGTCCCCCCGGCCTTGCCGGACGCGGCGAGCAGGTCCTCGTCCTCGAGCACCTGCTGCGAGCTGGTGAGCCGGTGCAGGACGGAGCTGAACCGGCCGGGTGTCGATCCCATGGGGGCAAGCCTACGCGCGCCCGGTCACCGTCGTTCGGTGATCTCGGGGCCGCGCTCGAACGGGTTGAGGTCGTCCGCGCCGATCGGACCGGCGGCCTGCTCGGGCGCACCCTCGACCTCGCCCTCGCCCTGACCCCCACCAGGCTCCTGGGCACCTGCCGGCAGGTGCAGGGGCAGCAGCTCGCGCGGGCCCATCGGCTCGCTGCCCCGCACCACGACCACCTGCGCGACCAGGGCCTCGAGCGCCTCGGCCGCCGGGGCGTCGATCGCGGCCTGGCCGTGGAACACGGCCCGCAGCAGCCAGCGCGGGCCGTCGACGCCGGTGAAGCGCAGCGGCTGGAACCCGACCTTGCCGTCGGGCTGGGTGCTCGGGACACGGGCGAGCAGCTCGTGGCCGAACGGGCCCGTGCCCGGGTCGGCCGTGCCGCCCTGCTCGGTGATGCCGGCGGCGATCTCGTCGCAGACCTCGCGCCAGATGCCCTCGTGCCGGGGAGCGGCGAACGCCTGCAGCTGCACGGCCGAGTCACCGAGGACGACGAACACGCCGGTCACCTGGCCGGTGCCCTCGTCCATCTGCAGCTGCAGCTCGATGCCGTCGACCAGCGGCAGCCACAGAGCCCCGACGTCCAGCCGGTCCTGCGGGCCGTCCACCTCGGTGACGTCGAAGGGGCCCGCGCCCGGCCCGCGCACCCACGAGGCGTCGGGGGCCGTCGTCTCGTCAGCCGCCGGCGACTCGCCCTCCACCGACTCCGGGGGCGCGGCATCCTGCTCCACGGCGTCCCGCGCCCTGGAGCCCTTGCGCTTGAACAGGCTCACTCTGCATCTCCCTCTGGGGCGCTGGCCCCGACATCCGACAGTCTCTTGCTCGCCAACCCGGTCGAACCGTGGCCTCCGGTGCCGCGCTCCGACGGCGCCAGCTCGCCGACGTCGTCGACCAGCACGAACCGGGCGCGCTCGACCCGCTGCACGACCAGCTGGGCCACCCGGTCGCCCCGGCGCAACGTGAGCGGCTGGGCGGCGTCGGTGTTGAGCAGGGTCACCCGGATCTCACCGCGGTAGCCCGCGTCGACGGTGCCCGGCGCGTTGACGACGGTGAGGCCGTGGCGCGCAGCCAGCCCCGAGCGCGGGTGCACGAACGCGGCGTACCCCTGCGGCAGCGCGATGGCGACGCCGGTCGGCACGGTCGCCCGCTCACCGGGCGCCAGCGTCAGGTCGACCCTGGTGACCAGGTCGGCCCCCGCGTCACCGGAGTGGGCGTACGCCGGAGCCGGCAGCGCGTCGTCCAGCAGCACGAGCCGGACGTCGACGGTGCCGTTCGGCGGCGCCGAGACGGGGTCGGCGGCGGGCAGGGTCATCGCGGTGACCCTAGCGCGCCGCCCACCGTCGATGCCGCGGGCCGCAGCCCGTGGCACCCTGGAAGACATGGCTGTGCCGCGCGCGACCCGGACGTACGTCGAGCGGCTGACCCCGGCGCCGTGGGTGTGGCTGGCGGTGCTGCCGGTCGCGGCGAGCAGTGGGCTGGTCGTGCTCACCGCGTTCGGCGCGCGGGCCGCGGTGCCGGTGGCCGTGGTCGCCGTCGCGGTCGCGGCGTGGGCGCTGCTGCGCACCAGCGCCGTCGTCAGCGTCGGCGACGGGCAGCTGGTGGCCGGACGCGCGCGGATCCCCGTCGGGCAGCTGGGCGCCGTGCGTGAGCTGGACGCCGCCCAGATGAGCGCCCTGCGCGGCCCCCGGGCCGACGCGCGTGCCTACCTGTGCCAGCGGGGCTGGATCGCGACCGGGTTCGCCGTCGAGGTGGCCGACCCGGCCGATCCCGTCCCGTTCTGGCTGGTCTCCTCGCGGCACCCGGCGCGGGCCTGCGCCGCCCTGCTGGGGGAGATCGAGCGATGCGCCGCCGGTCAGGCGCACTCGCGGCAGACCAGCTGAGCGGTGTCCTCGACCGCCAGCTGGCTGCGGTGCTTGACCAGGAAGCAGACGCTGCAGGTGAACTCGTCGGCCTGACGCGGCAGCACCCGCACCGAGAGCTCTTCGTTCGACAGGTCGGCCCCG
>JBKJTJ010000155.1:0-2771 GCA_046590855.1 Actinomycetota bacterium | reverse complement strand
GATGAACGCGTGGTCGCAGCCGATGGCGTACGACGTGATGACGACGCCCTCGATGAGGAACTGGGGGGCCGCCATCATCAGCGGGGTGTCCTTGCAGGTGCCCGGCTCGGACTCGTCGGCGTTGACCACGAGGTACCGCGGGCCGCCGTCCGGCTTGGGCAGGAAGCCCCACTTCATGCCAGTGGGGAAGCCCGCCCCGCCGCGGCCACGCAGACCCGAGCTCTTGACCGTCTCGATCAGCTCGGCCGGCGGGGTCACCAGGGCCTTGCGCAGTCCCTGGTAGCCCTCGTTGGCCTCGTAGGTGTCCATCGACCAGCTGCGCTCGTCGTCCCAGAAGGCGGAGAGCACCGGGGTCAGGGTCGTCGGCGTCGAGGTGGACATCGGCTCAGGCCTCCTTCGTCGGGGTGGCTCGCTTGCGGGGCGCGCGCTTGGCAGCAGTGGTGCGGGGCGCGTTCGGGGACGTCGTGTCGTCCGCGAGCACGGTCGGCGCGGCGCCGTCGACGCCCGGTGCGGCGGCGGCGTCGTTGGCGCTGGGGGCGCCCGGCGAGGCCACGTGGTCGGCTGCGATCTGCTCGATCGGGGCGTCCGCCACCGCGTCTGAGCGCGACGGCGTGGGGGCCTGCCAGTCGCGCTCGCGGGCCAGCCGCAGGCCGACGGTGGTCGCCGTGCCGGCGCCCACACCCTGGTCGGCGAGGCCGTCCGCGAAGCCGGCGAGGGTGCGCGAGACCTGCTTGAAGGTGCACACGCGGTCGGCGCCGCGCGAGGGACGGACGTCGACCCCGGCGCGCAGGTCGTCGACCAGCGCACGTGCGCTGGCCGGGGTCTGGTTGTCGAAGAACTCCCAGTTGACCATCACGACCGGCGCGTAGTCGCAGGCCGCGTTGCACTCGATCCGCTCGAGGGTGATCGCGCCGTCCTGCGTGGTCTCGTCGTGCTCGACGTCGAGGTGCTCGCTGACCGAGTCCCAGATGGCGTCGCCGCCCATGACCGCGCACAGCGTGTTGATGCAGACCCCCACGGTGTAGGTGCCGTTGGGGTGGCGCTTGTACTGCGTGTAGAACGTGGCGACCCCGGCGACCTCGGCGGTCGACAGGCCCAGGAAGTCGGCACAGAACTCGATGCCGAGCTGGCTGACGTACCCCTCCTCGCTCTGCACCAGGTGCAGCATCGGCAGCAGGGCCGAGCGGGCCACCGGGTAGCGGGCCACGATCGCGGCCGAGTCGGCAGCCAGCCGCAGCCGGACGTCGTGCGGGTAACCGCCCGGGGTGGTGGAGCCGGGTGACAGACCGATGGCCTCGTCAGCGCTCATCAGCGGTCGACACCCCCCATGACCGGGTCGATCGAGGCGACGGCGACGATGACGTCAGCGATCTGGCCGCCCTCGCACATCGCGGCGACGGCCTGCAGGTTGTTGAAGCTCGGGTCGCGGAAGTGCGCTCGGTAGGGGCGGGTGCCCCCGTCGCTGACCAGGTGCACACCCAGCTCTCCCTTGGGTGACTCGACCGCGACGTAGACCTGACCGGCCGGCACCCGGAAACCCTCGGTGACCAGCTTGAAGTGGTGGATCAGCGCCTCCATCGAGGTGCCCATGATGTTCTTGATGTGGTCCAGGCTGTTGCCCATGCCGTCGGACCCGATGGCCAGCTGCGCCGGCCAGGCGATCTTCTTGTCGTCGACCATCACCGGCCCGGGCGTGGACTGCAGCCGGTCGGCCGCCTGCTCGATGATGCTCAGCGACTCGAACATCTCGTCGATGCGGATGCGGAGCCGGCCGTAGGCGTCGCAGGTGTCGCGGGTCATGACCTCGAAGTCGTAGGTCTCGTAGCCGCAGTAGGGCGTCAGCTTGCGCAGGTCGTGCGGCAGCCCGGTCGAGCGCAGCACCGGCCCGGTGACGCCGAGGGCGATGCATCCGGTGAGGTCGAGGTAGCCGACGTCGACGGTGCGCCCGCGCAGCACCGGGTTCTCGTTCAGCAGCCGCTCGAGGTCGCGCAGGCCCACGCGCAGCGACGGGACCATGTCGCGGATGCGGTCGATGGCGCCGGGCGGCAGGTCCTGGGCGACGCCGCCGGGGCGGATGTAGGCGTTGTTCATCCGCAGGCCGGTGATCATCTCGATGACGGCGAGCACCTTCTCGCGCTCGCGGAAGCCGACGGTCATGACCGTCGTGGCGCCCATCTCCATGCCGCCGGTGGCCATCGCGACCATGTGCGAGGAGATGCGGGTGAGCTCCATCATCAGGACCCGGATGATCGTCGCGCGCTCGGGCACCTGCTCGGTGACGCCCAGCAGCTTCTCGACGGCCAGGCAGTAGGCCGTCTCCTGGAACATCGGCGACAGGTAGTCCATGCGGGTGCAGAACGTGACGCCCTGCACCCAGGTGCGGAACTCCATGTTCTTCTCGATGCCGGTGTGCAGGTAGCCGATCCCGGCCCGCGCCTCGGTGACGGTCTCGCCGTCCAGCTCGAGGATCAGGCGCAGCACGCCGTGCGTCGAGGGGTGCTGTGGCCCCATGTTGACGACGATCCGCTCCTCGTGCAGCGCCGAGGCCTCGGCGGCGACGTCGTCCCAGTCCCCGCCGGAGGCGTTCAGGACGTGGCCCTCCAGGGCCTGGTCGGTGCCCGAACCGGCGTAGGGGTCGGTCATCTGGTCGCTCATCAGCTGTACGACCTCCGCTCGTCGGGCGGCGGGATCTGCGCGCCCTTGTACTCGACGGGGATGCCGCCGAGGGGGTAGTCCTTGCGCTGGGGGTGGCCGGGCCAGTCGTCCGGCAT
>JBKJTJ010000115.1:0-30303 GCA_046590855.1 Actinomycetota bacterium | reverse complement strand
CCCCCAAGTCCTCCGAACAGCCCGCGCCGGCCGTCCCCAAGACGCCCCGACGCCAGCAGTCGTCCGCCCCGCACACCCTCGTGGTGACGCAGGGTGTGCTCACCGGGACCAGCCTCCCGCTGCGTGAGGCCGGCACGGTGATCGGTCGCAACCCCGAGTGCGCCCTGGTGCTCGACGACGACTTCGCCAGCGGCCGGCACGCCAGGATCTTCCACCGCGACGGTGCCTGGTTCGTCGAGGACCTCGGCTCGACCAACGGCACCTTCGCCGGCCAGCAGCGCGTCTCGGGGCCGCAGCGCCTGACCGTCGGGTCGACGCTCAAGATCGGCACCACCGTCCTCGAGCTGCGCAGGTAGGGGCATGGCGATCGCGTTGCGCTACGCCGCCCGCTCTGACATCGGGCTCGGCCGCTACACCAACAACCAGGACTCCGGGTACGCCGGCCCGCACCTGCTCGTCATCGCCGACGGCATGGGTGGGCACGCCGGCGGCGACGTCGCCAGCTCGGTCACCGTCGGGCGGATGGTGGCCCTGGACGGCGAGTCCCACGGCGGCGACGCCCTGGCCCTGCTCGCGGCGACCCTGCGCGAGGCCAACACCGAGCTGCGCCGGCGCACCGCCGACGACCCCACGCTCGCCGGGATGGGCACCACCACGACCGCCCTGATGCGCTACGGCAACAAGCTCGCGCTGGCCCACATCGGCGACAGCCGCGCCTACCTGCTGCGCGGCGGCGAGCTGACCCGCATCACCCACGACCACTCGTTCGTCCAGAGCCTGATCGACGAGGGTCGGATCACCGCGGAAGAAGCCGAGCACCATCCCCAGCGCTCGGTGGTCACCCGCGTGCTCACCGGCGACCCGGACGACGAGCCCGACCTGTCGGTGCGCGAGGCCCGCGTGGGCGACCGCTACCTGATCTGCTCGGACGGCCTCACCGACGTCGTCCGCGACGCCACGATCAGCGAGACCCTCGCCGAGCACGCCGACCCCGCCGGTGCCGCCGACGCGTTCGTAGCCATGGCGCTGCGCGGCGGGGGCCGCGACAACGTCACCTGCATCGTGGCCCACGTGGTCGACGTCGCCCGCGAGGCCGACGTCGGCACCACCACCCCGCAGGTGGTCGGCGCGGCGGCGGTGCACGGCACCGTCACCAGCAGCGCCGCGCCGAGCACCCCCGCCGCCAAGGCCGCCGCGCTCGAACGGGCCACCAGCGCCGACGAGGCGCCGCCCGACCCCGCGCTGGCGATCGCGCCGCCGGCGTCCAAGCGCCGCTGGGCCCTGCGCTCGCTGCTGGCGGTGCTGGTCGCGGCGCTGCTGGCCGGCGGCGGGTACGCGGCGTACGCGTGGAGCCAGCACCAGTACTACGTCGGCGCCGACGGCACGCAGGTCGCGATCTTCCGCGGGCTGGCGCAGGACATCGGGCCGGTGCACCTGTCGAACGTCTACGAGCGCGCCCCGCTGCCGGTGGCGAGCCTGCCGCAGTTCAGCCGCGAGCAGGTCGACCAGACCATCACCGCCGACGACCTCGCCGACGCGCGCACCAAGGTCGCCGCCCTGCAGGCCGAGGCCGCCGCCTGCGCCGCCGGCACCTGCACGGGCGCCGGCTGATGTCGACCATCACCACGCTCGCGCCGCGCACCCGTCGCGGGGTCGAGCTGGTGCTGCTCGTCGGCGCCGTGGCGATCGTGCTGGTGGCCTACGCCAGCACGGGCCTGGCCACCACCGGCACGCTGCCGCCCAGCCTGGTCGCGTACGGCGGGGGCCTGGTGCTGCTCACCGGCGCGGTGCATGTCACGCTGCGGCTGCGCGCGGCGTACGCCGACCCCGTGCTGCTGCCGATCGCCACCCTGCTCAACGGCCTGGGTCTGGTGATGATCCACCGGCTGGACGACGCCGAGAAGCGCACGACCGCCGGGGCGTTCGCGCCCAAGCAGCTGGTCTGGATGGCGCTCGGCGTCACCCTGGCCGTGACGATCCTGTGGGTGCTGCGCGACCACCGTCGCCTGCAGCGCTACACCTACACAGCGATGGCCGTCGGGCTGGTCCTGCTGCTGCTGCCGCTGCTGCCACTGCTGGGCAAGAACATCAACGGCTCACGCATCTGGATCGGCCTGGGCCCGCTGTCGTTCCAGCCCGGTGAGATCGCCAAGCTGTGCCTCGCGGTGTTCTTCGCCGGCTATCTCGTGCAGACCCGCGACGCGCTGAGCCTGGTCGGACGTCGGGTGCTGGGCCTGTCGCTGCCCCGCGCCCGCGACCTCGGGCCGATCATCGTCGCCTGGCTGGCCAGCCTCGGCGTCCTGGTGTTCGAGCGCGACCTCGGCTCGTCGCTGCTGTTCTTCGGGCTGTTCGTCGCGATGCTCTACGTCGCCACCGAGCGCAAGAGCTGGATCGCGATCGGTCTGGCGCTGTTCGTCGCCGGGTCCTACCTCGCCTACCTGCTGTTCGGCCACGTGCAGTCGCGGGTGCTCCTGTGGCTGCACCCGTTCTCGCAGAGGGCTCTCGACATCAGCAGCCAGCTCGTGCTCGGGCTGTTCGGGATGGCCAACGGTGGGCTGCTCGGCACCGGGCTCGGTCGCGGCCGACCCGACCTCACGCCGTACGCCGAGAGCGACTACATCGTCCCCTCGTTCGGCGAGGAGCTCGGGCTGGTCGGGCTGTTCGCGCTGCTGGTGCTGTACCTGGTGCTCGTCGAGCGCGGCCTGCGCACCGCGCTCGGGGTGCGCGACGGCTTCGGCAAGCTGCTCGCGACCGGCCTGGCCTTCACCGTCGCGCTGCAGTGCTTCGTGGTCGTCGGCGGGGTCACCCGGGTGATCCCGCTGACCGGCCTGACGATGCCGTTCCTGTCCTACGGCGGGTCCTCGCTGGTCGCCAACTGGGCCATCGTCGGCCTGCTGCTGCGGATCAGCGACCAGGCCCGGCGTCCGCCGCCCGCGGTCGAGCCGACGTCCTTCACCCAGACCGGTGACGCAGCGCTCACGCAGGTGGTGAAGCTGCGGTGAACTCCCCCATCCGGCGGCTGTCGGCCGTGGTCGCGCTGCTGTTCGCGTCGCTGCTGATCTCGAGCACGTCGATCTCGTTCGTGCAGGCCGCGTCGCTGCGCGACAAGCCCGGCAACCGGCGCACGCTGCTGGAGAACTACGCCCGCGAGCGCGGCCCGATCCTGGTGGCCGGGGCGCCGGTCGCCCGGTCGACCGCGTCCGAGGACGAGCTGCGCTACCAGCGCCGCTACACCGACGGCCCGCTCTACGCCCCGCTCACCGGCTACTACTCGTTCGTGTACGGCGCCGGCAGCGGCGTCGAGCGCACCCAGGACGCCCTGCTGTCGGGCTCGTCCGACCAGCTGTTCTACCGGCGCATGGTCGACCTGGTGACCGGTCGGGCACCGCAGGGCGCATCGGTCGAGCTGACCATCCTGCCGGCGGCCCAGCGGGCCGCCGACACCGCACTCGGCTCGCAGAAGGGGGCCGTGGTGGCGCTCGACCCGCGCACCGGGGCGATCCTCGCGTTGGTCAGCCACCCGACGTACGACCCGGCAGTCCTGGCGGGGCACGACCTCGGCGCCGTGCAGAAGAGCTACGAGCGGCTGCTGAACGACCCTGACGACCCGCTGGTCGACCGCGCCGTCGCCGGCGACCTGTACCCCCCGGGCTCGACGTTCAAGCTGGTGACCGCGGCCGCCGCGCTGTCCACTGGCCGCTACACCGAGACCAGCGAGCTGCCCGGCCCCGCGCGCCTCGACCTGCCGCAGACCAGCGCCACGCTGCCCAACGACTTCGCGGGCGCGTGCGGCCCGAACGACAGGGTCACGCTGCTGCGGGCCCTGCAGATCTCGTGCAACACCGCGTTCGGGTCGCTCGGCATCACCCTGGGCGGTGACGCCATCCGCGCGCAGGCCGCCAAGTTCGGGTTCGGTGAGCGGCTGCGGGTGCCGATGTCGGTCACGCCCAGCACGGTGCCGGCGGGCATGAACGCCCCGCAGGCCGCCCAGGCCGCGATCGGCCAGTTCGACGTGCGGGTCACCCCGCTGCAGATGGCGATGGTCAGCGCCGGCATCGCCAACGGCGGCACGGTGATGACGCCGTACGCCGTCAAGACGGTCCGCAGCCCCGACCTGAGCGTCATCGAGAAGGCCTCGCCGCAGGAGCTGTCGCAGGCCGTCAGCCCGGACGTCGCGGCAGCGCTGACCCGGATGATGCAGGCCGTCGTCACCGACGGCACCGGCACCCGGGCGCAGATCGCCGGTGTCGACGTCGCCGGCAAGAGCGGCACCGCCCAGCAGGGCGCCGGCCAGCCGCCGCACGCCTGGTTCACCGCGTTCGCCCCCGCCCAGGACCCCCAGGTCGCCGTCGCCGTGGTCGTCGAGGACGGCGGCACCGCGGGCAGCGAGGCCGCCGGGGGCCGCGTTGCCGCGCCGATCGCGAAGGCCGTCATGCAGGCGGTGCTGCGACGATGAGCCCCCTGAACCCCGCGCCCGGCCTGCGGGTCGGTGACCGGTACGAGCTGACCTCGCGGATCGCCGGCGGCGGCATGGGTGAGGTCTGGGCCGCCCGCGACGACGTCCTGGGGCGGGACGTCGCGGTCAAGGTGCTGCGCGGCGAGCACGCCGACGACCCCGCGTTCCTCGCCCGGTTCCGCAGTGAGGCCCGCCACGCGGCGTCCCTGTCGCACCCGGGCATCGCCTCGGTCTACGACTACGGCGAGGTCGACGGCGTCTCGTACCTGGTGATGGAGCTGGTGCCCGGCGAGCCGCTGTCGGCGCGGCTGGCCCGCGACGGCGCCCTCGCGCCCGCGGTGGCGGTGCCGCTGCTGCAGCAGGCCGCCACCGCCCTGCAGGCCGCACACGCGGTCGGGCTCGTGCACCGAGACGTCAAGCCCGCCAACCTGCTCATCACCCCCGAGCAGCAGGTCAAGATCACCGACTTCGGCATCGCCCGGCTCGGCGGCGACGACCCGGTCACCCGCACCGGCGAGGTGATGGGCACCGCGCAGTACCTCTCGCCCGAGCAGGCCGTGGGCCAGCAGGCCACCGCCGCCAGCGACGTGTACTCCCTCGGGGTCGTGGCCTACGAGATGCTCGCCGGACACCGTCCGTTCGAGGCCGAGAGCCCGGTCGCGATCGCGATGGCGCACGTCTCGCGAGAGCCCGACCCGCTGCCGGCGTCGGTGCCCGCGCCGCTGGCCGCCGTCGTCCTCGCCGCCCTGGCCAAGAACCCCGCAGACCGTCCCGGCAGCGCCGCCGACCTCGGCGACGCGCTCGGCCGGGGGCTGCGCGGCGACCACGGCGCGGCGGCGACCCAGCTGATCGCCGCACCCGTCGACCGCACCCAGGTGCTGCCGGTGGTCCCGGCGGCCGCCGCGCCACCGCGGGCGACTGCGCCGTCGATGAGGCCGGCGACGGAGCCGCTGCGCGATGCGCCGCGCCGCCGGGGGCCGTCGCCCCTGCTGCTCGGACTGCTGGTGCTGCTGGCCGGCGGCGCGGCCGTGTGGGCCCTGGCCCAGTCCGGTGGCTCATCGGGCACGTCCGCCACCACAGCGCCGACGACCGCCCGCACCTCGGCCCGCGCCAGCACGACGCCGTCGGCCACCCGGGGCACCACGACCCCACCGGCGACGACTGCGACACCGACGACCACGACGCCGACGCCCACACCCACACCCACACCCACGACGGCTGAGGGCATCACGCTGGACCCCGCGACGTACGTCGGGCAGCGCGCGGCCGACGTCGAGAAGGCCCTGAAGGACCTCGGTCTCGCGACGTCCACGCAGGACGTCGTGACCGACCAGGTGCCCGACGGCACCGTGGTGGGGCTGAGCCCCCCGGGGCCCTACGCACCCGGCGACACCGTCACCCTGCAGGTCGCGAAGGCGGCCAAGGGCAAGGGCAACAGCAACAGCGACAAGGGCGACTGACCATGGCGACCCGACTGACCATGGCGACCCGCGTGACGATGACGACCCGGCTGACGATGACGACCCGACGAACGATGACGACCCGACTGACGACCGTGACGCGAGTGACGACGAAGGGTTCGACGTGAACGCCCCACCCCGCCTGCTCGGCGGACGCTACGAGGTCGGCGAGGTGCTCGGCCGCGGCGGCATGGCCGAGGTGCACCTGGGCCGTGACACCCGCCTCGGGCGCCAGGTCGCGATCAAGATGCTGCGCTCGGACCTCGCCCGCGACCCCTCGTTCCAGGCCCGCTTCAAGCGCGAGGCGCAGTCGGCCGCGTCCCTGAACCACCCCGCCGTGGTCGCCGTGTACGACAGCGGCGAGGAGCCCACCGACGACGGTGCCGGCGTCCCCGCGCCGTACATCGTCATGGAGTACGTCGAGGGCCGCACCCTGCGCGAGGTGCTCTCCCGCGGCACCGTGCCGTGGACCGAGGCGCTGCGGATCACATCGGGCGTGCTCGCCGCGCTGGGGTACTCCCACCGCGCCGGGATCGTGCACCGTGACATCAAGCCCGCCAACGTCATGCTCACCCCCGACGGTGACGTCAAGGTGATGGACTTCGGCATCGCCCGGGCCATGGCCGACGCCTCGGCCACGATGACCCAGACCCAGGCCGTCATCGGCACCGCGCAGTACCTCTCACCCGAGCAGGCCCGGGGCGAGACGGTCGACGCGCGCAGCGACCTGTACTCGACCGGGTGCCTGCTCTACGAGCTGGTCACCGGTCGCCCGCCGTTTGTCGCCGACTCGCCGGTGGCCGTCGCCTACCAGCACGTCGGTGAGGCCCCGCAGCCGCCGAGCGTGCACCACGCCGACGTCCCGCACGCGGTCGACGCGATCGTCGTCCACGCCCTGGTCAAGGACAAGAGCGGCCGCTACCAGAGCGCCGAGGACTTCAAGGCCGACACCGACGCCGCCGCCGCGGGGCGGGCCGTCAGCCCGGCCGCCCTGGGCAGCTTCACCGCCCTCGCGGGCGGCGCGGCCGGCGGGATCGCCGGCGCGGCCGCGACCGAGGCGATGTCGACCCAGGCGGTCGGACGCTCGGCCGAGGCCACCGCAGCGCTGGGCCCGGTCGGCGCCGGCACCCAGCGGCTGTCACCGGTCACGCCACCACCCGGGGCGACCCGCCGGGTCGACACCCTGCCCTCGCGGCGCGCGGCCATGGCGGACGAGAAGCCGAGCCGGGCCGGTGTGTGGGTGCTGCTCGCGCTGCTCGCCGCGGCCCTGCTCGCCCTCGGCATCCTCGTCCTGCCCAGCCTGCTGGGCGGTGGCACCCAGGCCAAGCCGAGCGTCCGGGTCGCCGACGTCAAGGGCCAGACCGAGACGGCCGCCACCGCGACGCTGCGCGACCAGGGCCTCGCCGTCGCGCGGCTCGAGGACGTCAGCCCCGACGTCGAGGCCGGCAAGGTCATGCTGCAGAGCCCGCCCGCAGACACCTTGCTGCCGACCGGCCGCACGGTCACCCTCACGATCTCGACCGGCCCCGGCAGCGTGACCGTCCCGGACGTCACCGGCCAGACCCGCACCGACGCCCAGCGACTGCTCGAGGGTGAGCAGCTCAAGCTCGGCAAGGTGCTCACCGTCGACAGTCCCGGCACGGACGCCGGGCGGGTCGTCTCGAGCGACCCTGCGTCCGGCGCGTCCGCAGCCCCCGGCACGCCGGTGACCCTCACCGTCTCCAGCGGCAAGATCAAGGTGCCCAACGTGATCGGTCAGACCCTGGCCGAGGCGTCCCAGACCCTCACCGACGCCGGGCTGGCCGTCGACGGCACGACGTTCGCCGAGAGCACCCAGACGGCGGGCACGGTGATCGACCAGTCCGGGTCGGGCGCCACGGTCAAGGTCGGCACCAAGATCAAGCTCAAGATCGCCAAGGCGCCCACGCCGACCCCGACCCCGACCCCGACCCCGACACCCACGCCCACCCCGACCGACACGGCGACCGTGCCCCCCACGCCGACCGACACCACCACCGTCCCCCCGCCCGCCTGACCCCCCCCGGCCCGCCCAGGGGCCCGACGTGATCACGTCAGGCACGCCGCGTGCTGCTCTGTGACGCGCCGCCGCCACGCTGGGCACGCGCCCGCGTGCTTGACGTGATCACGTCGGATGGCGACCCCGCGGGCTCGGGGGCTGTCCAGCTAGGTGTTGACCAGCGGGGCCATGCCCTGCGATCGGGCGACCGCGTCCGGGTCGCCGCAGCGGGCCAGCCAGTTGGCCAGCAGTCGGTGGCCCCCCTGGGTCAGCACCGACTCGGGGTGGAACTGCACGCCCTCGAGCGGCAGCTCGCGGTGCCGCACGGCCATCACGACCCCTCCCGCGGTGCGACCGGTCACCTCGAGCTCGGCCGGCACCGTGCCCGGCTCGATCGTCAGCGAGTGGTAGCGGGTCGCGGTGAACGGCGAGGGCAGACCCGCCAGGACGCCGTCACCGGCGTGCTCGACCAGGCTGGTCTTGCCGTGCAGCAGCTCGGGGGCGCGGCCGACGACGGCCCCGAACGCCACGCCGAGCGCCTGGTGGCCGAGGCACACGCCGAGCATCGGCTGGGCCCGGTGCGCGCAGGCCTGGATCATGGCCACCGACACCCCGGCGTCCTGCGGGGTGCCCGGGCCCGGTGAGACCAGCACCCCGTCGTACGCCGCAGCCTCCTGCGTGCTCACGGCGTCGTTGCGCACGACCTCGCAGGTGGCGCCGAGCTGGGTGAGGTACCCGACGATGGTGAAGACGAAGCTGTCGTAGTTGTCGACGACCAGGATCCGCGGGCCGGCGACGGCGCTCACCGGCTCACCGTCCCGTCGTTGAAGGGCATCAGCGGGGCGAGCACGGGGAACCCCCACACGAACAGCGCCGCGACCGCCGCCAGCGCCAGGAGCAGCGCGATCACGGCTCGCACCGGCCAGGGTCCGGGCAGGAGGCGCCACAGCATCGCGTACACGTCAGCTCCTCGAGGTGGACGGCGCGGCCGCCGCGAGCACGGCCGGCACCCTGCCGCCGGTCTTGGGGATGGTCTGCGACAAGGCCGAGTACACGATGTAGCGCAGCCGGGCCGAGAACTCGGGGTGACAGGCTGTCATCGTCATCATCGCGGTGGTGGGCTTGGCGCCGGGGCGCTCGGGCACCGGCGCGACGACGTCGACCCGGTCGGGGGTGACGATGGTGTGGCCGACGACCCGGTAGACGTAGTAGGTGGTGCGCGTCTCGACCACGACGGCGTCGCCGGACCGCAGCTCGGCGATCTGGTTGAAGGGCTTGGCGTAGGTGACCCGGTGGCCGGCGACCGCGAAGTTGCCCACCTGACCCGGCCCCACGCTGGTGTCGTAGTGGCCCACGCCCTCGTCCAGCACCGACAGCTCGGTGCCCTGCAGGATCGGGCGCACGTAGTCTCGGCCGAACCGCGGCACCCGGATCAGCGCGAACGCCCGCCCCATCGGGATCTGGGCCAGCGCGGCCCCCTTGCCCGGGTCGGCGACCGGGGCGGCCGGCGCGCCGTCGGCACCCCGCGCCTGCGGCTTCCAGGTCTGCTCGAGCTGGCGCGTGGTCTGCTCCTGGGCGCGCCCGGCCACGACGTCGGTCCACCACAGCTGCCACGCGACGAACAGCAGCAGCAGGACGCCGAGGGTGATGCACAGCTCGCCGACCCCGTGGACGACGGCCCGCAGCGCCCGCATCAGAAGTGACCCCCCATCAGACCCCGCATCAGCGCTGGGCCCGGGCGTAGCGCAGCTCGAGGCTGCCGTCGTAGCCGGGCATGGTCAGCGAGCGCTGGGCGCTGACGGCGTACCCCAGACCCAGCGCGTCGACGTACTCGCGGTAGATCCGCAGCTGGGGCGAGCGCGCGAGTCCGCGGCGCAGGGCCGTCGGGTCGCCGATCGCGCGGATGAGGTACGGCGGGGAGTAGACCCGGCCCTGCAGGATGAGCACGTTGCCGACGCAGCGCACGGCGCTGGTCGAGACCACCCGCTGGTCCATCAGCATCATCGCCTCGGCGCCGGCGGACCACAGGGCGTTGACCACCGCCTGCACGTCCTGCTGGTGCACGACGACGTCGTCGGGGGTGAACCCGTCCGGCAACGACCCGTCCAGGTGGGCGTCGTCCAGCTGCACCGTCAGCCCGGGGCCGGTGGCGGCGGCGGTGCCGGCCGCCGGGGCGAGGGCGCCCTGGTCGGAGGCGAGGCTGCGCACCAGCGAGCCGGACGGGGCGGTCTGCACGGTCAGGGCCTGCACCTGCCGGCGCAGCGCGCTGACCTGCACCTCCTGGACGTCGGCGCGGTGCTGCTGCTCGCGGATGACGTCGGCGGTGTCGGTGCGGCCGACCGAGCGCAGATCGGTGCCGCGGGCGGTCTGCGCGCTGGTGGTGGCGAGCAGGCCGGCGACGGCGAACACGACCGGCACGAGGGTGCCCCAGCGCGAGGGTCGACGCAGATGCAGCTGCGATCGCACGCGGTGCGGCACACTGGCCCAGAGCAGGCGCACTCCGGTCGGCACGGCACCCCTCCTGACCGGTTGCTTGCGACGTACGCACCCACGCTAGACGAACCCACGAGGCAAGGAGTCACCCGTGCCCGAGTCGAGGGCCCGCAAGAAGGCCGGCTACACCCCGCCGCCGGTCAAGGCCGGTGGCCCGCGGCAGAGCCCGCGGTGGTACGCCCCGGTCATGGTGGCGCTGTTCGTGGTCGGGCTGGCCTACATCGTGACGTTCTACGTCAGCGAGACGCGCTTCCCGGTCCCGCAGCTGGGCCGGGCGAACATCCTGGTCGGCTTCGCCATCATCATGGCCGGGTTCGGGATGGCCACGCGCTGGCGCTGAATGACACCGGTGTGAGTCGGTCCCCAGGGTGTGGAGAACTCTGTGGATAGACCGCCGGGCCGGCCGTCGTCAGCTTGAGGACGGCCAGCGCCACGAGCACGACCAGCACGCCACCCAGGCCGGCCAGCTGGAGCAGCGAGCGGTTCTGCCGGGGCGCGTGGGCGAGGACGGCGGCGGCAGCAGCACCGGTCACCAGGCCGCCGAGGTGGGCCTGCCAGGCGATGTTCAGGCCGGGAACGAAGCCGATCACGGCGTTGACCGCGACGACGCCGACCAGGCCGCGGCTGTCCAGGCCCATCTTGCGGTTGATCACGACCAGCGCGCCGAACAGCCCGAACACGGCGCCGGAAGCCCCGACCACCTGGGTGTACCAGGACGGCTTGGCCGGGTCGGCCAGCACGAGGTAGCCGACCGAGCCGCCGATCGCCGACAGCAGGTACAGCGCGGCGAAGCGCAGGCGACCGAGGCGCTGCTCCAGGATCGGGCCGATCTGCCAGAGCACGATCATGTTGAACACGATGTGCAGCAGGAACCCGGGGTCGTGCAGGAACGCCCCGGTGACGAACCGCCACGGCTCGGTGCTGGCCAGGACGGGGAAGAAGGCGAGGCGGTTGGTGACGACGTCCCCGCCGGCCCGCTGCAGCACGAACACCAGGACGCAGGCGCCGATGACGATCTGGGTGACGAGGGGGCGGCCGTCGCCAGCACGCCCGCCGAACGCCGTCCGCGCCTGGCGCTGCCCGGCCGCCTGCTCGCGCACGCAGTCGACGCACTGGACGCCGACAGCGGCCGGCCGCTGGCAGTCCGGGCACACCGGGCGCTCGCAGCGCTGGCACCGCACGTAGCTCACCCGGTCGGTGTGCCGTGGGCAGACCGGCTCAGCCGTGGACGGCGCCGACGGTTGCGGGTCGACGCCGTCCACTGCTGGTCTCCTTGCTGATCAGGCTCTTCGGAGTGCTTCGGGCTAGGGGTTGATGCTGACGCGCTCGATGACGACGGGCTCGACCGGGGCGTCGCCGCGGCCGGTCGCGACCGCGGCGATGGCGTCGACGACGTCGCGCCCGGCCTGGTAGCTGACCTCACCGAAGATCGTGTGCTTGCCGTTCAGGTGCGGGGTGGGGACGACGGTGACGAAGAACTGCGAGCCGTTGGTGCCGCTGCCGCCGCGCTTGCCGGCGTTGGCCATCGCGAGCAGGTACGGCTTGTTGAACACCAGGTCGGGGTGGATCTCGTCGTCGAACGTGTAACCGGGGCCGCCGGTTCCCGTGCCCTGGGGGCAGCCGCCCTGGATCATGAAGCCGGGGATGATCCGGTGGAAGCCCAGGCCGTCGTAGAACGGCTCGGACTTGGTGGTGCCGGTGCTCTCGTCCTTCCACTCCTTGCTGCCGTCGGCGAGGCCGACGAAGTTGGCCACCGTCTTGGGGGCGTGGTCGGGGAACATGGCGATGGTGATGTCGCCTTTGGTGGTGTGCAGGGTGACGTCCATGCGCCGATCCTCCCACGGCAGGGCCCCACACCCTCGTCCTGCACCGGGCTCGCGATCAGGGCAGGATGGGTCGACGACCGCCGGCCCGCCGGCGGCACCGGACGTGATCCACAGCCAGGGAGGCCCCCGTGTTCACCAAGACCAGCCGATCCGACAAGGCCCGCGAGCAGGCCGCGGACGTCGCCAGCACCATCGGTGAGACCTGGCGCGACAAGGTCGCCCCCACGGTGGGCGCCAAGGCCCGTGACGCCCGCGACTGGGCCGCGCCGCACGTCGAGCACGGCCGCAAGGCCCCCGCCCCGAAGGTCGAGGCCGCCGTCGACGCCGCGAGCGAGAAGGTCGCCCCCGTCGTGGACGCCGCCCGCGACCAGCTCGACCACTGGCTGCCCAAGGTGCTGGAGGCCGTCAGCGCAGCCGCCACCGCCGGTGCAGCTGCCGGCACCGCTGCCGGTGAGTACCGCTCGCGCAGCGGCGACGCCGTCGCGGTGCTCAAGGGCGACGCCATCATCAAGCGCAAGCGCGGCCGGGTGCTGCGCAAGCTGCTCCTGCTGCCCGTGATCGCTGCGGCTGCGGCTGCGGCGTACGCGGCGGTCAAGAGCCGGGCGCCCAAGGAGGACCCGTGGGCCGTGCCCACCGGCACCTACCCGGCGTACACCCCGCCGGCCCCCGCGGCCAGCGCGTCCTCGGCGTCCGCCGACCTCGGCACTGGCACCGCGGCCACCGCGCTGGACACCGGCAGCACCGCCGAGATCCCCGGCGTCACGACCGAGACGACCGACGAGGACGCCCCCAACGGCCAGATCTGACCGCACCACCCAGCCCGGCCACGGCGGGGCAATCCAGACGCGCCCCGCCGTCGCGCTCTCGTACGACCTGACCCGTGAGTGAGAAGGCGGTCATGAGTCCATCCACCGTCGTCGTCGCCGGTGCTACCGGCGACCTGGGTGGCCGGATCGCCAGAGCCCTGCTCGTCCGCGGCGCATCGGTGCGCGCGCTGCTGCGGCACGATGCCGGCGTCGCTGCGCGAGAAGGGTTGACCGAGCTGGGCGTGGACGTGGCGACAGCCGATCCCGGCGATGTCGACTCCGTCGCGACTGCGTGCGCCGGCGCCGCCTGTGTCGTCTCTGCCCTGAACGGGCTGCGAGAGGTCATCCTCGACCGGCAGAGCGTGCTCATCGACGCCGCGGCGGGTGCGGGCGTTCCGAGGTTCATCTCGTCGGACTTCTCAGCGGACTTCACGAGAACCCCGGCGGGCCGTAACCGCAACTTCGACCTCCGGCGTGAGTTCATGGGCCGCGCCGACCGTGCTCCGATCCGGGTCACCTCCATCCTCAACGGTGCGTTCATGGAGCTGCTGGAGGGGGACATGCCACTGATCCAGGCTCGCATCCGACGCGTCCTGTTCTGGGGCGACGCTGAGCAGCAGCTGGACTTCACGACCAAGGACGACGTCGCGGCCTACACCGCCGCCGCCGCCCTGGACGTGGAGGCGCCGCGCATCCTGCGCATCGCCGGTGACACGCTCAACGTGACAGACATGGCCCGGGCCCTGACCGAGACGACCGGCAGCACCTACCGCCCGTTGCGGGTCGGCACCGTGGCCTCGATGAGCGCCCTCATCGAGGTGACGAAACGGCTCGCGCCTGGTGGTGACGCTGTGTTCCCGGCCTGGCAGGGCATGCAGTACACCCGCGACATGTTCGAGGGGCGGGTCCAGCTCGATCCCCTCGACAACGACCGGTACCCCGAGCTGCACTGGGCCTCGGTCCGTGACCAGGTCGCCTTGTCGACGGCCACGTAGTGGCCCTGACTGGTCAGCTGTGCCGCGCCTTCAGCCGCTGTCACTCCCACCTTGTCAGCGAAACCCGCGTCCGTCGCGGTGATCACCCCGGTGAGCTCGAGCCTGTCGCCCGCCTTCACCGTGTACGCCGACTCGCCCTTGGCGCCGCTGAGGCGGACCCAGATGCGCTGCGTGCTGGACGAGCCGGCCCATCACCGAGCAGGACACTCGCACCAGATGTGACCGAACCTGCCGCGCCCGCCACAACGGGGCAACCGCGCGTCATCCGTGACGCGCCGTTGCCCCGTTCCCGCATCTGCTGGCCGTTGGCGCCACTGCCTGACTCGACTGGATCGGTAGCCTTCACCCATGGGCGAGCACCTCCCGTTGACTGGGCGAGCTGCCCTGGTGACCGGGGTGAGTCGGCGCCGGGGGATCGGTTTCGCTGTGGCCTCGCGGTTCGCCGCGATGGGCGCGAGCCTCGCCATCCACCACCACTCCCCGCACGACGTGGCCGAGTACGGGGTCGCCGACGACGTCGAGGCGCTGCTGGACGAGCTGCGCGCGATGCAGCCGGGGGACGCCCGCGTCGCTGGCCTGCCCGGTGACCTCGCTGACCCCGAAACGCCCGCGGCCCTCGTCGAGGCCGCCAGCGACGAGCTCGGGCATCTGGACGTCCTGGTGTGCAACCAGGCCCACTCCGGGGACGTCGTGTCGATCAGAGACGTCAGCCCGCAGGCCCTCGACCGGCACTGGGCGGTGAACGCCCGCGCCACGCTGCTCATGACCGAGGCCTTCGCCGCGCAGCACGACGGACGCCCGGGCGGCCGCGTCATCTGGATGACGTCCGGGCAGCACCTGGGACCCATGTCCGACAACCTCGCCTACGCAACCTCCAAGGCCGCGTTGGCCGGCATCACCGTCTCGGTCGCCGCCGACCTGGCCGACTCCGGCATCCTGCTCAACACGATCAATCCCGGGCCGGTCAACACCGGCTACCTCGACGGCGCCCCGCAACAGCTCCTGGATGCGTTCCCGGGCGGCCGGGCCGGGGAACCCGACGACCCCGCCCGGCTCATCGCCTGGCTCGTCACCGACGACGGTCGATGGGTCGTCGGCCAGGTCCTCAACACCGAGGGTGGGTTCCGCCGCTGACGAAGGCCAACCCCCCAGGTGTCGGGTCAGCCTGACACGGCGCCCGCAACCTGGCCGCTGGCCCGGCATGGGCCGCGCTCGTCGTCCGAAGCCGCGGTCAATACTGCGACTCGGTGAGACGTCGACTGGCTCAGCTCGCTGGGGCCGCTGCACGGCAGCGCCTACCTCCTCGGCATCGGCGCCACCTGGGCGGTGGGCGGCGCCCCGGCGGACGGGAGGAGGGGGCCTGTGTCCGAGATCCCCTCGTCCAGCCGCACCAGCGACACCCCCGCCACGACCAGCGCGCCACCCACCAGCTGCACCGGGCGCGGCACCTGGCCCAGCAGCACCCAGGCGAAGCCGACCGCGAACAGCACCTCGGTGAGCCCGACGAACGAGGACAGCCGGGCGCCGAGCATCCTCGCGGCGAGGATGCCGGCCACGTACGCCAACGCGGCGGCGATCAGGGCCAGCGCGAGCACGGGCACCAGCCAGCTCGTCCGCGCTCCTGCGAGCGTCACGTCGACGCGCGGCGCCCGGGCCGGCAGGGCACCGACTGCGCACGCCGCCGACAGGACCGCGCCGCCCACCACCAACCCGGTCCACGCCGTGGCCAGGGGCGGCAGCGCCGCGTCAGCGTCGGCCGAGAGCACGAAGAAGACGGCCAGCCCCACGGCTGCGCCCAGCCCCCACGCCACGCCCACGGGGTCCAGCCGATGGTCGCTGAGCAGGTCGAGCACCAGCACCAGGCCCAGCAGCGCGAGCGCGGCACCCGTGACGGTGAGCCGACCCGGGCGGTGCCCCTGACGCAGCCAGACCCACAGCACCACGAGCAGCGTCCCCGAGTACTCCAGCAGCAGCGCCACCCCGACCGACACGTGGGCGACGGCGTTGAAGAAGCACAGCTGCGCCCCGGCGACGGCGAACACGCCATAGCCCAGCACGGTGCGTCCGCTGCGCACCAGGGCCCTGCCCCGCCCCCGCAGCTGGAGCAGGGCGGGCACGGTCAGCACCAGAGCGGCGATGCTCACTCGCGCGGTCACCGCGGCGCCCGGCGTCCACCCGACGTCCAGCAGCGCGGCGGCGAAGGACCCCGAGGTGCCGAACGTGGCCGCGGACAGCAGGGCCAGGCCCAGGCCCGCCTCGGTGCTGCTGCGCACGGTGCGCTCCTGTCATGGTCGAAGTGGACTACGGTAGTGACCGTACCCGTCGTCGACGAAAGGGGTCAAGGTGGTCTTCGCCCATGACACCGAGGTCGCCTTGGCGGCCGCCGCCGCGCTGGTCAACACTGCGGGAGCCGGCGGCGAGGACGCGCTCGCCGACGCGGCGTCCCTCGACGCGTTCGTCCAGGAGTGGGGATGGACCGGCTCGCGGCGCCATGACCGCGGCGAGCTCGACGCGGTGCGGGCGTTGCGCCCCCGCCTGCGTCGCTTCTGGGAGCTGGACGAGGACGGCGCGGCCGAGCTCGTCAACGCGATGCTGAGCCGGGCCCGGGCGCTCCCGCAGCTGGTGACGCACGGGGAGTGGGGCTATCACCTGCATGCCACCTCACCGTCCGCGCCGCTCGTCGACCGGATGGCCGTCGAGGCGGCGATGGCGGTGGTCGACGTCGTCCGCCAGCACGAGCTCGGCCGGCTGCGGCGGTGCGCCGCGGACGACTGCGACGACGTGCTGGTCGACCTGTCCAAGAACCGCTCGCGACGGTTCTGCACGGTCACCTGCGCCAACCGCACCAACGTGGCGGCCTTCCGTGCCCGTCGCGCCACCCGAGCCGGCTGAGCCCGCACACCGCGCAGGCCGCACTCGGCTGCGCCGTGACCGCCGTGGACGTTGGCCGGCCAACCGAGCCGCACCCTCAGGGCAGACTGGCCGCATGCCCGGACATCAGGACGGCTCGGAGGTCGACAGCCGGCGACCGTCGTCGAACGCGGAGATGATTCGTCGTGCTGCGACGGCGCTGAATCCGCAGCTGCTGGCTGGTGGGTCCTGGGCGGCCGACGTGGGAGCGGCTGTCGAGGCTGTGGACGGACAGGTCTTCACGGGCGCCTCTATCGGAGGCTTCTTGTCCATCTGCGCTGAGCTGGGTGCCCTGAGCCAGCTTGTCGCCACCACGATGCCGACGGTGAACCGGATGGTCGCAGTGTGGCGGGATCCGGCCGATGGCGTCCTGCACGTCATTCCGCCATGCGGCCGGTGCCGGGAGCTCGTTCGCACGATGGCGACCGAGAATCTTGCCGCAACGGTGATCCTCGGTCCCGATCACACCGCGTCGTTGGGAGAGCTACTGCCGTACGCAGCCTGGTACGCCGAGCCAGTTCTATCCTCAGGGCCTGGCCAGCTCAGCAGTGACCAAACTGCGGCCACGCGACCCAGCTAGCCTGGGCTCGCCCATTCCCTACCGCCCACCGGGGAGGGCCGCGCCTGCTTCCTGCCGGCCTTGAGGGATGTGGCCTGGTCAGCTGGCCGTCGCCTGCAGCGCCTTGACCTCGTCGCGAGCCAGCTTGACCGCCGCAGCCTGGCGCGCGACAACCGTACGAAGGTCCGCCGAGAGGTCCTTCTCCAGAGCGTCCTCGTACTCCGAGACCGTGTGGTTCTCGCCGGATACGGCCGCGTCGAGCACCCCGTCAGCATCCGAACCGGAGAGCGTGTCCTTGACGGCCATCCAGCCCCGGTGTGCCTTGGCGACCAGTGACCCGGACTCCTGGACGTCGTCACCGTACGCCGCACCCAGGGCTTCCAGCTCGGCCGCGAACTCGGCCCGCTGCGCCGACAGGCGGCGAAGTGTCGTGGCCCACGCGGCCTGGTCGCTCGACTCGAGCTTGTCGGCAGCCTTCGCGAAGCCTGTCTCGCCATCCCTCAACGTCTCGACCAGGTCCTTGGTCACGGTCTTGTCGGTCGACATCCGTCCAGCTCCTTCGGGTCGGGTAACGCGGACTTTCGACGCTATCCCCACGGACCAGAACCCGCGCGTTCACCGTCCACGGGGTCGGCTCAGTGGGGCTTGCGGGCGATGACGTACAGCCGCTGGGTGCTCTCGCCGCGGTTGGTGAAGGGCCCGCGCCGGTACCACTCGACGTCGGTCAGGCCCGCCCGCTCTGCGATCGCCACGACCTCGGCGGGCTCGTAGAAGACGAAGTCGAGGTCGATATCGTGGTCGAACCAGGTCGAGTTGGTGCGGACCTCGGTGCCCGCATGCAGGGCCAGCACCAGCCAGCCACCGGGCAGCAGTGGTCGCACGAGGGCCTCGATGGCACCGGGCAGCTCCGTCGGGCCGAGGTGGATGAGGGAGTACCAGCCCAGCACCACGGCCCACCCCGAGTCATGGGCCGGACGCATCAGCGCGCGCAGGTCGCCGACCTGGTAGGTCCAGTGGGGGTAGCGGGCGCGGGCCTGCTCGACCATCTCGGGCGTGATGTCGATCCCGGTGGCGTCGGCTCCCGCCTCGGCGAGGTACGCCGTCACGTGGCCCGGCCCACAGCCCACCTCGACCACGGGGTCGGTGCCGGCGTGCTCGGCGACCCGGTCGAGCACCCAGCGCTCGAAGGGCAGCTCGGTCAGCTCGTCGGTCAGCGCGTCGGCGTACGACGCCGCGACGGCACCGTAGGCGGCCCGCACCTTGGCGTCGCGCACCTCCGCGCCGCCCGCCAGGACCACCTCACGATCCACTGCCGGCGCCGCGACGGCCGGCGCGGCGCTCGAGCCGTCGACCGGGCCGAGCAGGTGAATCCATCGCGCGTCCTGCTCGCGGGGCTGCCGCGGGAGCTGACGCACCAGTGGCTGCTCGCGCCCGGCGAGCCGCACGAGGCACGCCTCGACGGCGTCGCGGTCGGCGAAGGTGTGCAGCCGCTCGCAGCGGGTGCGGAGCGCGCCAGGCGGCTGGGCGCCGCGCAGCAGGAGCACGGTGAGCAGCGCGCGCTCGTCGTCCGCGAGGTCGAGGCGCACCGAGAGCGTCTGCAGGTGCTTCAGGGTCCGGCGACCACGGTCGTCCCAGGTGACCGCGGCCAGACCGCGCCGCTTGAGCTCGCGCAGCGTGTCCTGCACGAGGTCCTCGCCGTACTCGACGACCGGCTCGCGACTGCTCGTCTGGTTGCAAGCAGTGCGCAGCGAGTTGACCGTCATCGGGTAGGAGGCGGGCACCGTGACCTCCTTCTCGAGGAGGCTGCCGATGACGCGCTGCTCCTCGGGCGTCAGGACGGGACGCTCGACGGGTCCGCTCGTCTCACTCATCCGGCGCAGGCTGACCGAGGGCTGCTACCGCGTAGCGCACGTAGATCACACCATTGCGGAAGCGTCGATGCTCGATCAGCTCGAGATCGATTCGCACGTCCCCAGGTAGTGCCGGCTTGCCACCGCCGACGGTGACTGGGCACAGGAGCAGCACGCACTCGTCGACCAGTCCGTACCGGAATGCCTCGGCCCCGATGGTGGCGCCGCCGATGCTCAGGTCCGAGCCGCAGTTCTCCTTGAGCCGTCGTACCGCCTCGGGCTGGAACTGCCGCTCGATTCTCGTCCGCGCAGTCGAAACTTCCTGAAGAGTCGAGGAGTAGACGATCTTGTCGGAGGCTCGCCAGATCTCCGCGTATGCGCGGACTACGGCAGGTTCGGACGTCAACCAGTCGTCGCTGTCCCAGACGCGCATCGTCTCGTACATCCGGCGGCCGTACAGCGACGTGCCGACCTGCCGCTCGTGCTCGTTCCAGAACTCGTGCACTTCCTCGTCGGGCGCGGACCAGTCGAAGGAGCCCGTCTCGTCCTCGACGTAACCGTCGAGTGACATGTTGGCTGCGTAGATCAGCTTGGCCATGCGTACCTCCGGTCGGACAGGGGTACAGCCTCCAACGTCAGGGTGGCACTGGCAACGACATCGAGGGTGGATCCACCCGGGATGCCAGCGACCCCAGCCGTCGACGCACCACCCGCCGACGCAGAGTGGGCGAGGCCACCACCTCGTAGCCAGCCTCGAGGAAGACCTGCAGCAGCCCGACCGACGCCTCGTCCCAGATGACGGCCTTGCCCGGTGGGGGTTCGATCCGGTAGCCCTCCAGGACGCGGGCGCCGACCTGGTCGCCGTACTCGACGGTGGCGGTGGCGAGCTCGTAGGTCAGCCCCGCCTGGCGCCAGCCCTTGCGCACCACGAAACACGTGACTCACCAGACTCCCTCGAGCTCGGGGTTCATCCGCATCCACGGTTGCTTTCGGCTCCACAGCCTGGGTAGTTCTCCCGGGGCTCGACCGCGACCCAGCCAGCCACCTCGCCGTCGACACACCCGATGAGCCCAGAGGTCGGCCCGGTCGTGCCGCAGGCGGTCTGCTCCAGCAGCGCGACGTCTCTCTGCGCTTGGGTGCTGTCGCGCCAGATCCAACCGGGCACCTTCAGCGCCTGGAAGCGGCACCTGCGGGCACCCCCCGTGGGATTGATTGAGAAACCTAGCGAAGACTGTCCAACCGACTGAGGCCGGGACTGCGCGGTAGATGCGGTGGCAGTGCATCGGCAGGCCCTTGACGTAGGTGACGGTCGATGGTCTGATGCCCGCAGCTCACAAGATCCTTCCCACTGGAAGTACCTGTGGGAGGGAGCCAGACAGTCCCGCACAGCGGCTCGGCACCTGCACGTCTCAGGACCGCAGCGCCGGACGGTGTGCACCACCCCTGCGAGCACGAGGAGCCGCACCATGACGGACTACGACGTTTTCGAATTGGGCGACGTCCGGTTGAGTAGCGGACAAACGCTCCGTGCCGCGAAGCTCGCGTACAAGACCTACGGGACCCTGAACGAGGACAAGTCCAACGCGATCGTCTACCCGACCTGGTACTCCGGCCAGCACATGGACAACGAGTGGCTCATCGGTGAGGGCATGGCCCTGGACCCCAGCAAGTACTTCATCATCGTCCCGAACATGCTGGGCAACGGGCTGTCGTCGTCCCCGAGCAACACACCCGCCCCGCACGACGGCGCTCGGTTCCCGAACGTCACGTTCTACGACCAGGTCGAGCAGCAGCACCGGCTCGTCACCGAGCGGTTCGGCATCACGAAATTGGCGCTGGTCACTGGCTGGTCCATGGGGGCCGGGCAGACCTACCAGTGGGCCGTCAGCTACCCGGACATGGTCGAGCGCGCCCTGCCCTTCTGCGGCTCGTCGAAGACCGCGGAGCACAACATCGTGTTCCTCGAAGCAGTCAAGTACGCCATCTACACCGACGCAGCCTGGCAGGACGGGATGTACGCGAACGAACCCGTCAAGGGCCTGCGTGCGGTGGGGCGGGTGTATGCCGGATGGGGTCTCTCGCAGGCCTTCTACTGGCAGAAGCTGTACGCGCAGGCACCGTTCGACTACGCGTCGCTCGAGGACTTCCTCGTCGGCTTCTGGGAGGGCTTTTTCCTCGCCAAGGACGCCAACAACCTGCTCGCCATGGCGTGGACGTGGCAGAACGGCAACATCGGGAACACTCCCGGGTTCGACGGAGACCACGAGCGCGCCCTCGCATCGATCAAAGCCAAGATGATCGTGATGCCGGCCGAGAAGGACCTCTACTTCCCGCCGGAGGACGAGGAGTACGCCGTCGGTCACATCCCCGGCGCCGAGCTGCGCGTGATTCCGGGCGTATGGGGGCACTTCGCCGGCGGCGGCGTGAACCCCGTCGACACGGACTTCATCAACGCAGCCCTCACCGAGCTGCTCGAGTCGTAGGAGAAGCGATGTCGACCATCCCTGACGCCCTCCCGGTCACGCAGCCCGCCTTCCGGCCAGAGGCAGGCGTGGGCACCCCCCTCGCTGTCGGCGCCTTCGCCCTCTCCGTGCTCATGCTCGGGATCCCCAACGCGGGCCTCATCTCCCCCGGTGCGGTCACTGTCTTCTCGGCTGTCGCCTTCGGAACGGGTTTTCTCGGACTGCTGGTCGGCGGCCTGCTGGAGTTCCGGGCGAACAACATCTTCGGGGGCAGTTTCGCCGTCTTTTACTCGGCCTTTCTGCTGACAACGGCGATCATGTTGAAGTTCTACGCTCCCTCGATGAAGCCGGGTGACTTCGCCGACGCATTCGGGACCTGGTTGCTACTCTGGTTCGTGTTCACCGTGATGCTTTCGTGGGGCGCCTGGCACATCAACATGCCGGCGTTCCTCGCCTTCGCCCTCCTGGCCGTCGCCTACCTCGTGCTCGGGCTCGCCAACTTCGCATCGGCGGACACGGCGGCAACGCTCGGCAAGCTCGGTGGCTGGGTCCTCATCGCGGACGGCGCAGTGGCGCTCTACCTCAGCTGGGCCCTCACAGTGATTCCCATGGTCGGCGAGCGGCTGCCGCTGTGGCCGCACCCCTATCGACAGGGGTAGCGCCTACCCTCGGACGGTGCCGCTCGGGACGCAGTGGTCGTTGTCGCACGGCGACCGCTGCTGCGCCGCGTTCGCGTCAGCCGACCCGTTCGCTCAGCTGCGCCAGGAGCCGCGCGAGCTCTCGCAGATCGGCCTCGTCGGCGATGGTGGCGAGCTCGTTCTGCTCGGCGTGGACGAGAGGGGCGATCTGGTCGTACGCGGCCCGCCCGCGGGGCGCGAGATGGATGACGACCTTGCGTCGGTCCGTCTCGTCACCGCGCCGGTAGACCAGGTTTGCCGCGACCATGGCGTCGACCAGCTTGGTGGCGCTCGAGGCCGGGATGTTGAGCCAGCCCGCGACGTCGCTCATGGCCTTGCCCGGGCCCTCAACCAGCTGGGCGAGGACGCGCCACTCGTTCAGCGAGCTACCGACAGCGGACAGCCGTCCCGCCAGCCGCTCGCACAACCGCCGCTCGAGGTCACCCAGCAGACGCGGCAGCTCGAAACCGTCCGGCCCGAACATTCATCGCTCCCTCCAGTCGCAGCGGTGACGGCACGCGCGAAGTACGGCACTCTGGTCGGGTCAGCGTAACCGTCGTTGGCCGTCGGTCGAGGGGTAGCCCGTTCAGGTCCGTTCCCGATCGCGTCAGGGTACGCGCGTTCGGCATGGACGGAGGCCTGCTCGATGTCGTCCAGCCCCCGGTCCGCTGCCCGGCCCCAGACCCCGGCGCTCCTGCGGGTGGGGCTGCTGATCCCCCTGCAGGGACCGGCGGGCATGTTCGGGCCGTCCTGCGAGCTGTGCGCAGAGCTCGCGGTGCAGCAGATCAACGACGAAGGAGGACTGCTCGGGCGCGAGGTCGGGCTGCGCGTCATCGATGCCGGTGCCCCCCCTGAGATCGTGGGCGACGAGGTCGACCGCCTGCTCCGAGACGGACACGTCGAGGCACTGGTTGGGTGGCACACGTCCGCCGTCCGCCGTTCCGTCGCACCCCGCGTGGACGGTCGGGTCCCCTACGTGTACACGGCGCTGTACGAGGGCGGGGAGGCGACCCCCGGGGTGTTCATGACCGGCGAGACGCCCCACCTCCAGGTGCTTGCAGCGCTGCAGTGGATGGCCCGGGAGACAGGCGTCCGGCACTGGGACCTGGTCGGTGACGACTACGTGTGGCCGAGGCAGACGGCGGCCACCGTCGTGGCAGCGGCAGCGACGTGCGGCATCGAGGTCCATGAGCAGGTCTTCATCAGGTCTGGGGCGCACGACCACGGGCCGGCCCTACGCCGGCTGAAGGAAGGCGACGCGGACGGCGTGCTCATGCTGATGCTGGGGGAGAACGGCGTCCAGTTCAACCGGCAGTTCGCCCGATCCCACCTCGATGAGAAGTGCGTGCGGCTCAGTCCCCTGATGGACGAGAACATGCTGCTGGGCAGCGGTGCGGCGGCCACGCGCAACCTGTTTTCCACGGCGGGCTACTTCGAGGCCCTGACGACGTCGGGGGGCCTTGACTTCGGAGCCCGGTACTCCCGGGCCTACGGGCCGCGCGCACCGGTCCTCAACAGCATGGGCGAGTCGTGCTACGAGGGCCTGATGCTGCTCGCCCGGATCGTGATGGGCGCGCGCTCGCTAGAGGTGGAGAAGCTTTGCGCCACGGCCTCGGGGACGTCCTGGGAGAGTCCCCGCGGTGAGGTCTGGGTCCGAGGGCAGCACCTTCAGCAGCAGATCTACCTGGCCGAGGCGAGGGGCCTGGACCTGGACGTCATCGCCACTCTGTGAGGCACATACCCACAGACCCTTGACAGTCCCTTCCCGCATGAATATTTTTCAGCGGAAGGGAATTGGGTGCTTTGCTCCCCCGAACTCGGGGTCGCTGAACCGCCCACCTTGTCCGTCTGCGTCCGGTGCTTCCCTTGGCCTGGGCCAGCGCCGCGCTCCACCCTCACACCAGGAGACAGCCGTGCCTGAGGTCATCTTCGAGATCAACCGCGACTTGAACGTGTCGATGCGCGACCAGGCGGTTCCGGGCCACAACCGGTGGCACCCGGACATCCCGCCGGCGGCGACGTTGCGGACCGGTTCGACGTACCGGATCGAGTGCAAGGACTGGACGGACAACCAGGTCCGCAACGATGACAGCTCGGACGACATCCGTGACATGAACATCGATCCCTGCCACATGCTCAGCGGGCCGTTCTCCTTCGAAGGTGTCGAGCCCGGCGACCTGCTCGTCGTCGACATCGTCAACATCGGTCCCTTCCAGGAGCAGGCTTGGGGCTACACCGGGGTGTTCGCCAAGGAGAACGGCGGCGGTTTTCTCACTGACTACTCCCCCGGTGCCTCCAAGGCCATCTGGGACCTCGACGGGGTGTGGACCAGCTCCCGGCACGTGCCTGGTGTCCGCTTCATCGGCAATTCCCACCCCGGGCTGTTCGGGTGCGCACCTTCACCGGACCTGCTGGCCGAGTGGAACCGGCGCGAGCAGGCCCTGATCGACCTGAACCCGGACCGCGTGACGGGCGACCAGCCCGTGAACGACGGGAACGTGCCCGGCACACCGCAGGTGCCCGGGCTCGCGCTTCCCCCGCTGGCCAAGGACGCCCTGCTCGGCACGCTCGCCGGCAACGCACTGGACCGTGCCGCCGCCGAGGCGGTCCGGACTATCCCGCCGCGGGAGCACGGTGGCAACGTCGACATCAAGGACCTCGGAGTCGGGAGCCGGGTCTACATGCCGGTGTACGTCTCCGGCGGGCTCTTCTCGATCGGGGATCTGCACTTCGCGCAGGGCGACGGGGAGATCACGTTCTGCGGCGCGATCGAGATGCCGGGATTCATCGACCTGCACTTCGACGTGATCAAGGGGGGCATGAACACCTACCCCTCGACCATGCCGTTCTTCAAGCCCGGCCGCGTGAGTCCCAACTACTCCGAGTTCCTCACCTTTGAGGGCATCAGCGTGGAGAACGGTCGCAACTACTACATGAACGCGACGGTCGCCTACCGCCAGGCGTGCCTCAACGCCATCAACTACCTCATGCCCGCGATGAGCTGGACCTTCGAGCAGGCGTACCTGTTCCTGGGCGCGGCGCCCGTCGAGGGACGCATCGGCGGACTGGTGGACATCCCTAACTGCGCCGTGTCGCTGAGCATCCCCCTGTCCATCTTCGACCGCAACATCCTCCCCGGAGGGGCCGGCGGCCGGGACCTGCTCGCCGACTGACTCCAGCCGCCGTCGCTCTCACCAGAGGATCCCGCCATGCCCGTCTATGGATACCGGTGCGCTCAGTGCGGTCCGTTCGACCAGCACCGCCCCGCCGATGACTCCAGCCAACTCGCCCCGTGCCCCCGCTGTTCGGGGGACTCGAAGCGGGTGTACACCGCCCCGGCGGTTCGCGTCAGATCCGGCGTCCTCGCCGGCGCGAACTCAGCCGACAGGGCACGGTTCGACCGTGCCCGGGCAGGCGAGCCCTCGCTCACCGGCCCACCGATCGGGTCCCGACTGCCCTCGCGGCCCCATGCGCACTGACCGCCGCCCCTCAGCCCCTGACGTTTCACCTTGGAGCGCCCCGTGACCCAGTACGCCGAGCTCGATGAATCGTCAGAGCACGCACACCAGGCCGGCCGCGACAGCAAGCGGGAGTCCACCGAGGACTACACCTCCCGGTATGCGCCCCGCCACTACCGACGATGGGGACCCGCCTCGGTCGCCACCACGGCCCTTGGCGGGATGGCCTACCTCGCAGACTTCGCCATCGGTGCGGGTATCGGCATAGCTCACGGGACGCTGAACGCCCTGGTGGCCATCGTGGTCGCGGCGGTGCTCATCTTCATCACCGCGATGCCCCTGGCCTACTACAGCGCCCGCTACAACCTCGACCTAGACCTCGTGACCCGGGGCGCCGGCTTCGGCTACTACGGCTCAGTGATCACCGGCATCATCTTCGCCAGCTACACCTTCATCTTCTTCGCCCTCGAAGGCTCGATCATGGCCCAGGGCCTGCGGTTGGGTCTGCACGTACCGCTGTGGCTCGGCTATCTGCTCTCCACGTTGCTGATCATCCCGCTCGTCGTCTACGGGATGAACACGCTGACCAAGGTCCAGGTGTGGACCACCCCGGTGTGGCTGTTCCTGATGATCGCTCCCGTTGCCTACTTGATGATCACTCAGCCTGCGACGGTCCACGACTTCCTCACCTACCGTGGCTCGAGCGGATCGCAGTCTCTGAACTTCGCAGAGGTGATGCTCGGAGCAGGTGTGGTCCTGTCGTTGATCGCCCAGATCGGTGAGCAGAACGACATCCTGCGGTTCATGCCTCCGCTGACCGCGTCCAACCGTCGGGCCTGGTGGACCGCCGTGGTGCTCGCTGGTCCAGGATGGGTGCTGTTGGCTATCGTCAAGCAGGCCCTGGGTGTGTTTCTTGCGGTCTACGTGCTGAACACCGTCTCTCCCACCGTGGCGGTCGAGCCAGTTGAGCAGTTCCGCGCCGCTTTCTTGGCGGCGGTGCCTTCTTGGCTTGCAGTCACCTTGGCGGTCATCCTCGTGGTCATCAGCCAGATCAAGATCAACGTCGCGAATGCCTACTCAGGGTCGCTCGCCTGGACCAACGCCTACACCCGCGTCACCAAGCGGTACCCCGGGCGCCTGGTCTTTCTGGTGCTGAACGTCGGCGTGGCACTCGCCCTGATGGAGGGAAACATGTTCAGCGTTCTGAACAGCATCCTCGGTTTCTACTCCAACTGTGGTATCGCGTGGATCGTCACCATCGGCGCCGACATCATCATCAACAAGAGGATCCTCAAGCTCTCGCCCGAGAAGCCGGAGTTCCGGCGCACGATGCTGTATGCGGTCAACCCGGTGGGTCTCGGCTCGTTCTTGCTGGCGACCGGGCTCTCCATCACGGCCTACTTCGGTGGCCTGGGGCCTGCCCTCAAGCCGTACTCTCCAATCGTGGCAGTACTGGTCGCCCTGGTCGCGACACCGTTGCTGGCTGTAGCGACAAAAGGCCGGTACTACCTCAAGGAGGCCGACGACGGCATTGCCGAGCCGCGTTTCGACGCTGAGGGCAACCCAGCGGCCGGCGACTACACCTGCCACGTGTGCCATCAGGTGTTCGAGCGTCCTGATGTCGCGCGCTGTGCCGTCCACAGCGAGCCGATCTGCTCGCTGTGTCTGACCACTGATCGGCATCGTCACCACGTGTTGACCTAAGCCCGTATCTACCGTCTTCGCTGAAACCACCCCGTCGCATCGGCCTGGTTTTCGAGCGTTCCCGACACCCGGCCGCCAGGCCGATGGTTCACCGGGGTCCAGCTCCACGATGGAGGTCATCCAGGGGGTCCACCGCCGCCACCGGGCCGGTGCAGCCTGAGGTCCGTGCTGCTCACCTGCGCTCTGCTGACGAGCGGTCTGCCCCAGGGCTTGCTCGGGGGTCGAGGACGTCGTCCCCGAAGGCGCCGGCGCACATGTCGATCTCCGGGCCGTCGGACAGGGCGCCGGCGATCTGTGCCCGCAGCGCCCGGCGTCCGTCGTCGTCGACCGCGGCGCGGACCGTCTGAGCCTCGTCATGGCTGTTCGGTCCCGAATCACATCACCTCTGCTGCGTCGCGATCGGTTCGGGCTTGGTCGAAGTCGAGCCCGGTCGCTGCCCTGACCCGATCCATCACCTCGAGGGTCTGGACCGTGTCGGCCCACGGGCGCAGCGGCGACCCGGTCTCGCCTGCAGCGACCCGCCGAGCCACCTCGGCGGCCTCGAAGTGCAGGGCGTCGTGCTCCACCATCGGTTCGGTCCACGACAGGGAGGGTCCTCCGCGCTGGTGCAGCGTCATCGGCCCCGGGAGGTAGAAGCGGGTGCCCAGGTCGAGCCGGCCTTCGGTGCCGATGACGCTGGCCCTCGTCGCGGTGTCCGCGAGGATCGTGGTGTGCAGGGACGCGGTCGCGCCCGACGGCGTGCCCAAGGCGATGGCCAGCTGACCGTTGATGCCGCCCGGTGCGGGCGTCGCGACTGCGGTGACCGCGTCCGGAGCGCCCAGCACCCATGTCGCGAAGGTGGCGGCGTACGTGCCGAGGTCGAGCAGCGGCCCACCCGCGAGCTCGGGGCGCAGGATGCGGTGCGGTTCGTCGAAGCGCTCACCCATGTCGGCGTGCACCGCCACCACACGGCCGAGGCGCCCGTCGTCGAGGACCTGTCGCACCACGTCGAGCTTTGGCAGGAAGAGGCTCCACATGGCCTCCATGCAGAACACTCCGGCGCGGGCAGCCGCCTCGCCGATGCGACGTGCCTCGTCCGCGTCGAGCCCCACCGGCTTCTCGACGAGCACGTGCTTGCCGGCCTCAATGGCGAGCAGGGCGTGCGGGAGATGGTAATTGTGCGGTGTCGCGACGTAGACGACGTCGACGGACGGGTCGGCCACCAGCGCCTCGTACGACCCGTGGGCCGCCGGCGCCTGCCACGCCGTGGCCGCCCGGCGCGCGGACCCGGTGCTGCGTGAGCCGACGGCCTGGACGATCTGCTGGGTGTGCCGTCGCAGCGACGTGACGAACGTGTCGGCGATCCACCCCGTGCCCAGGATCCCCCAGCGCAACGGCGGGGCGCCGGCGGAGTCAGCGGTGCGTGGGGTCGGCAGCGACGTGAGGGGCATGCGGCTACTCCTTGACCTTGCTGGATGAGGCACGGGAGGGCCGATCCGGTGACGGCCGGCGACCGCGTCGCGGTGGCGCGGTCGTCCGTCGCGCGACGAGGGCGGGGGCCAGGCGCGTGGACGGTTCTCGGGTCGGTTCTCCGTCGAGCTGTCCACACAGCAGCGCGGCTGCTCCCGTCCCCAGCTCTGAGAGTGGCTGGGCCACCGTGGTCAGCGCCAGGGGCCGCATCCCGGCAAGCCGCGTCCCGTCGTAGCCGACGATCGACACGTCCTCGGGCACCGACAGGCCGCGGTCGGCCACAGCTGCCATGGCCCCCATCGCCGCCAGGTCGTTGACGACGAACAGGGCGGTGGGGGGTTCCTCTGCGTCCAGGGCCTGCGAGGCGCCGCGGTACCCGCCGTCATCCGTGAAGGACCCCCTGACCACAGCGATGTGGTCACCCAGCCCGTGCCGCCGCATCGCGGCGCGGTACCCGCGACGCCGGTCACGGGCGACGGTGCTGGGTCCGCCGTCCACGTAGGTAATCCGCTGGTGGCCCAGCGCGACGAGGTGGTTGACCGCCAGACCGGCACCGAGCACGTCGTCGTTGACCATGGACGCGAGGTGCGGGATGCCGGGCTGCTCGCTGCCGATGATGACCGCGGGGCATTCGGCCGTGATCGCCTGCGCCGCCCCGTCGGGCAGCCGGTGACCCACCGCGATGATGCCCTCGACCCGGAACTCGAGAAGCTTTTCGAGCTCGGCCCGCTCGGCGGTGGCGTCCTCGCTCCCTACGACCACGATCGTGCGGTAGTCCCGCCGCCGCGCCTCGGCCTGCACCGCGTCGAGCAGGTCGGCGCTGACGGGGTTGTGCAGGTCCAGGACGAAGACCCCGATGGTCCGCGTGCGGTAGGCCACGAGGGCGTGGGCTGCGGCGTTGCGCCGGTACCCGATCTCCTCCGCAGCCGCCAGGATCGCCTGGCGCGTGGCGGGTGCGACGCGGGGTGCGTTCTGCAGCGCGAGGGAGACCAGCGACTTGGAGACGCCGGCCCGGGCCGCCACGTCGCGGATCGTCGGGTGTGGGGTCGTGACCGTCCGCCGGGTCGTCCCCGCCGCGACGGATGCCCCGTCCGGGCTCACACCCCCCGGCGCTGGGATGCCGTCCCCGTCTCGTGCACCGCCCGGGCCTCGACCACGGTGGCACGGTCGCTCACCTCGGG
>JBKJTJ010000041.1:0-20936 GCA_046590855.1 Actinomycetota bacterium | reverse complement strand
TGGCGCTGAGCTACGACCACCGGATCGTCGACGGCGCCGACGCCGCGCGCTTCCTGGTCTCGATGAAGACCCGGCTGGAGGAGGGCGCCTTCGACGCCGACCTCGGCCTGTGAAGGTTGCCGTCACCGGTGCCTCCGGTCTGATCGGCTCAGCGCTGGTGCCGCACCTGCGGGCCCGCGGTGACGAGGTGCTCACCCTGGTGCGACGGGCTCCGCGCGCCCCCGGTGAGGTGCGCTGGGACCCCGACTCCGGTGACGTCGACCTCGCCGGGCTGGCCGGCACCGAGGCCGTCGTCCACCTCTCGGGCGCCGGCGTCGGCGACAAGCGGTGGACCGAGGAGTACAAGCAGCTGATCCTCACCTCACGGGTCAACAGCACCCGCACGATCGCGACGGCCATGGCTGCGCTCGACCCGCTGCCGACGGTGCTCGTGTCGGGCTCGGCGATGGGCATCTACGGCGACCGCGGCGACGAGGAGCTCACCGAGCGGTCCGCACCCGGCGAAGGCTACTTCCCCGACGTCGTCACCGCGTGGGAGGCCGCGGCCGACCCGGCCCGCGAGGCAGGGATCCGGGTCGCCGCGACCCGCACCAGCCTGGTGATGTCGCGCGACGGTGGGGCGTTCGGTCGGCTCGTGCCGCTCGTGCGCCTGGGCCTGGGTGGCCCACTCGGCTCGGGAAGCCAGTGGTGGAGCTGGCTGACCCTGCACGACGACGTCCGCGCCCGGGCGTTCCTGCTCGACAACGACGTCAGCGGCCCGGTCAACCTCTCGTCCCCCCAGCCGCTGCGGCAGCGCGACATCGCGGCGGCCCTGGGACGCGTGGCGCACCGGCCCGCCGTACTGCCCGTCCCGGCGTTCGTGCTGCGGGCGGTGATCGGCGAGTTCGCCTCGGACATCCTGGCCAGCGACCGGATGCTGCCCACCGTGCTCACCGATGCGGGGTTCGGCTTCGAGCACCCCGACATCGAGTCCGCCGCCCGCTGGACCCTCGGCCACTGATTCGAACGACGCCTCATGCGGACAGCACCGCCTGCACCCGCCAGCCACGGGTGGTGAGGGCGAGCACCAGCCGCACGCGTCGACCGGGGTCGGCCTGGGCGTGCATCACCACGGTGCCTGCGCGGTCGACCACGTCGTACGCCGTCGCCGCAGCAGCGAGGTCGACCACCACCCGGCGCGGGCCGGCGTCGACGACACGGACACCGCCCGGTTCGAGCAGCAGACCGCGGTAGGCCAGGCCCCGCTCGCGCAGCGCCCGCAGGGCGGCCTCGTCCTCGACCTCGGCCGGCGATCCCGGCACGGCCACCTCGCTGGCGGGTCGGCGGGGGTCGGCGAACAGGCGGGCCCGACGTCCGGACAGGTCGGCGACCAGGGCCCGGATCGCCGCGTCGTCAGGGACCGACGGTGTCGGTGCGAGCACCCGTGCCGGCGCGGCTGCCGCGGAACCCGCCCGCCGGGCCGACGTAGCAGCCACTCCCCCGCTGCGGGTCGGCCAGACCCACCAGCAGGTCGCGACCACACCGGCGACCACGGCCAGGCTGGCGACTGCGGCGAACCGCCTACGGCTGGGTCGCCGCACCCGGTGCCGCCGCGTCGCGGGCCGCTGCTGCGGCTCGGCCGCGGCGAGCTGGCGGATGCGGTGGGTCAGGCCACCGACCTCAGGGCCGGCACCGGGTGACCAGACGGCGACCGGTTCGCACGCGGCGTGCAGGGCGCTCGCCAGGGCGGCGGGACCAGGGCGGCGGGCGGGGTCGGGGTCGACAGCAGCCTCGACGGCCTCGATCAGCGCGGCCGGCGCGGCTGGAGCCAGGTCGGCCAGCGGCACCCGCAGCGCAGCGGTCTCGGGAGGGGCCCCGGTGAGCGCGAGCCAGGCGAGGGCGCCGAGGCCGTACACGTCGCTCGCCGGCCCGGGGGGCGCTCCCGCCAGCACGACCGGGTCGACGTAGCCGGCGGTGCCGAACACCTCGTCGCGGGGCTCGCCGGTCAGGCGCGTGGTGCCGAGGTCGGTGAGCACCGGGCGTCCGCTGCGGTCGAAGAGGACGTTGCCGGGCGCGAGGTCGCCGTGCTCGACGCCGTCGGCGTGCAGGTCGGCCAGGGCCTGGGCCAGCGGGGCCACCACGGTGACGACCTCGCCGGGCGCCAGATGACCGCGCTGGGCCACGATCGAGGCGAGCGTGCCGCCGTCCACCAGGTCGAGCACCAGGGCCACCCGCCCGTCGTCCAGGACCACACCCTGGTGCAGGCGGACGACGTGCGGGTGCGAGACGGCGCGCAGCACGGCCAGCTCACGGTCGGTGCCCGGGCCGGTCCGCAGCACCTTGACGGCGACCTGCGGCCCCCCTGACGCTGCGGTCGCCCGCCACACCGAGCCACTGGACCCGACACCGAGCCGGGCCCCGATCAGGTAGCCCGGCACGACCGGCGGTGGGCCGGCGGTCGTCCAGGTCGTGCCGTCCGCCGTGGGCAGCACATCCCCTGTCGTCATGGCGTCCACCTCGTCATCGCCCCACTGTGGCCGATGCCGCCGACAGCCGGTCGGCGTCATCCACAGGCACCCCTGCCGGTAGCCTCGGCCGGGTGCCGCACACCACCGCAGACCGGTCGATCACGCGGTGAGCTCGCTGCCACGCCGCGCCGACGTCGTGGTCGTGGGCGCCGGCCTGGCGGGCCTGGCGGCCGCCCACCGGCTCGTGCGCACCGGTCTGGAGGTCACGGTCATCGAGGCGTCCGACGGGGTCGGGGGCCGAGCCCGCACCGACCGGGTCGACGGGCTGCTGCTCGACCGCGGGTTCCAGCTGCTGAACCCCGCCTACCCCGAGGCGGCCCGGCTGCTCGACCTGAGGGCCCTCGACCTGCAGCCCTTCGACGGCGGGGTCGTCGTGGCCCACGGCGGACGACGCAGCGTCCTGGCCGACCCCCGTCGGGCACCGCAGCACGCGCTCGGCGCGCTCAGGGCACCGGGCTCGCTGCGCGAGAAGGCAGCCTTCGCCGGGTGGGCCGTGCAGGTCGGCTTCGGCAGCACCCGCCGGATCAAGGATGCGCCGGACGAGCCGCTGTCGGCGTCGCTGAACCGCCGCGGCCTCACCGGGCGCCTGCGCCACGGCGTCCTCGAGCCCTTCCTGGCCGGCGTCCTCGCCGAGGACGGGCAGGAGACCTCGCGCCGGTTCGTCGACCTGCTGGTGCGCTCGTTCGTGCGTGGGACGCCGTCACTGCCGGCGGCGGGCATGGGGGCGATGGCCGCCCAGCTCGCCGCCGGACTGCCCGCCGGCACCGTCCACCTCACGACCCGCGCCGAGACCGTCTCGGGCGGCTCGGTCAGCACCGACGCCGGGGTCGTCGCGGCGGCCGCGGTGGTCGTGGCCACCGACCCCCGCTCGGCCGTCACCCTGGCCGGGCTGCCGACGGTCGTGACGCGCGGGCTGACGACCTTCTACCACCTGGCCGACCAGGCGCCGACGTCCTCGCGGATGCTTCACCTGGACGGCGACCGTCGGGGTCCGGTGCTCAACACGGGGGTCGTGTCGAACGTGGCCCCGACGTACGCCGGCGGGCGCGGTGCGCTGATCGCCTCGACGGTGCTGGGGGTCCGCGACGACGCCCAGACCGAGCAGGCGGTGCGGGCACAGCTGCGCCTGGTCTACGGCGTCGACCCCCGCCCGTGGCAGCTGGTCGCCACCTACCCGATCCCGGACGCCCTGCCCGCGATGCTCCCGCCGCTGCCACTGCGCCGTCCGGTGTCGCTCGGGGACGGTCTGTTCGTCGCCGGCGACCATCGAGACACCGCCTCGATCCAGGGGGCCCTGGTCTCAGGGCGACGCGCGGCCGCCGCAGTCCTCCACCACCTGCACCGTCCCTGATCCGCCACTGCCGCAAGGAATCCGATGCCCGCTGACGCACCCACCATCCTCGCCACCTCCGGTGGCTACCGTCCTGCCGACCGGCACCGTCTCGACTTCGCCCCGCTGGTGCACCACGCCGTCGAGCTCTCGGGCGTGACGGCCCGGGTGCCGCGCGTGTGCCACCTGGGCACCGCGGGTGGCGACCAGCGCTGGTTCAACGCCGAGCTCGACGAGGCCGCCCGCGAGGCGGGTTTCGACCTCAGCCACCTGAACCTGTTCTCGATGCCGTCGGTGGCGGACGTCGAGGGCCACCTGCTCGACCAGGACGTCGTCTGGGTCAACGGCGGGTCGGTGGCCAACCTGCTCGCGGTGTGGCGGGTGCACGAGCTCGACCAGATCTTCCGTCGCGTGTGGCAGGCGGGTGTGGTGCTCGCCGGGGTCTCGGCCGGGTCGATCTGCTGGTACGTCGGGGGCACCACCGACTCGTTCGGTCCGCTGCGCGCGGTCACCAACGGCCTGGCCCTGCTGCCGTATGCGAACGGCGTGCACTACGACAGCGAGGCCGACCGGCGTCCGCTGGTGCAGAAGCTGGTGGCGGACGGCACGTTGCCCGAGACGCACTGCACCGACGACGGGGTGGGCCTGGTCTACCGCGGCACCGAGCTCGTCGAGGCCGTCACCGAGGTGCGCGGCAAGGGCGCCTACGTCGTCACCCGCGCGGGCGACCAGGCGGTCGAGCGGCGGCTCGAGCCGAGGGTGCTGCCAGGCGCCTAGTGCCGCAACGCCTCTCAGCTGACTGTAGCGACGACGCCGTCACGGGCGCTGACCCGTGCGGCGTCCAGCACCCGCAGCACCGCCACGGCGTCCTGCGGGTCCACCGGCGCCGCACCCTCGCCACGCACCCAGCGCGCCACCTCGCGGTAGAAGTCCGCGTGGGCGCCGGGCGCCCGCGGCACCGGCGTCCGCTGGTCGCCGACCACCATCCACCCGGTGTGGTCGGCGTCGGCGTCGGCGAAGGAGTCGAAGGCCGTCGCCTCCGCCTCGAACGTCGTGACGACGTACGCACCGGCTGACCCCAGCACCCGGGTGCGCGGCCCCGGCGCCGCCGCCACGGACAGGGCGCCGAGGTGGCTGCGCACGCCGCTGGCATGCGTCAGGGCGAGGAACGCGTCGTCCTCGGACGGCGTCGTGCGCGCGGCGAGCTCGGCGTAGACGCGGGTCACCGGGCCGAACAGACGGGTCGCCGAGTCGACGAGGTGGCTGTGCAGGTCGAGCAGCAGACCACCGCCCTGCGCCGCGGAGGCGTTCTCGCGCCAGCGGTCCTTCGGGGTGGGACGCCAGCGCTCCCACCGCCGCTCGAACCGGAGCACCTCGCCCAGCGTGCCCGCCGCGAGCAACGACGCCAGGGTCAGCTGCTCGGCGTCCCACCGCCTGTTCTGGAACACGGTCAGCCGACCACCGGTGCGCTGCGCGTGCGCCACGATGTCGGCGGCCTGGGCGGCGTCGACGCCCAGCGGCTTGTCGACGACGACGTGCAGTCCCGCGTCGAGGCAGGCCAGCGCCTGCTCGTGGTGGACGCCGGTGGGACTGGCGAGCACGACGAGGTCGATGCGGTCGCGGGCGGCCAGCAGCCCGGCGAGGTCGGCCACCGGTTCGGCGTCCGGCAGCTCGGCTGCGGCAGCAGCGCGCCGTCCGGGGTCGGACGTCGCCACCGCCGTGACCGGCAGCCCGGCCTCGGCCAACAGGGGTGCGTGGATCTCGCGCCCGGCGAACCCGTACCCCACCAGTCCCACCCGCACGGTGCTCACGGCCGAACGCTAGCGGCCCGGCGTAGCCTCGAGGTCATGAGCACCGAGTTCGTCGTCGAGGGCCTCGCGCCCGACCTCGTCGGGTACCACGACGGGTGGGCCCGCCAGCGCGAGGTTCACGCCCAGGTCGTCTCCGGCCAGCGCGGCGACACGGTGCTGCTGCTGGAGCACCAGGCCGTCTACACCGCGGGCAAGCGCACCGCGCCGCACGAGCGCCCCTTCGACGGGACGCCGGTGGTCGACGTCGACCGCGGCGGCAAGATCACCTGGCACGGCCCTGGTCAGCTGGTCGGCTACCCGATCCTGCGCCTGCCCGACCCGATCGACGTCGTCGCGCACGTGCGCCGGCTGGAGGAGGCGCTGATCGCCGTCTGCGCCGACCTCGGTCTGCACGCCGGACGCGTCGACGGCCGCAGCGGCGTCTGGGTGGCTGCCGACGGGCGCGGCCCCGAGCGCAAGGTCGCCGCCATTGGCATCCGCGTCTCGCAGGGCGTGACGATGCACGGCTTCTCGCTGAACTGCGACTGCGACCTGTCGTGGGCCACCACGATCGTCCCGTGCGGCATCCCCGACGCCGGAGTCACGTCGCTGAGCGTCGAGCTCGGGCGCGCCGTCACCGTGACCGAGGTGCTGCCGCTGGTGCAGCGGCGCCTCGTCGAGGTGCTCGCCGGCGCGCACGCCTGAGCATCCCTACCGGGGCGTCTGCGCCCCCGGGGTGAACGGTGCGCCGTGACCGGGCACGACCCGGTCGGCGAGGGCGAGGACCCGCTCGCGCTGGGCGCTCAGCAGCGCGCGGTCCGGGGCGTACGGGTCGTCGTCGGGCCCGTCCGCGCCCCACCACAGGTGGGTCAGCGCCACCACGCCGTCCGGCGTCCCGACCAGGACGGTGAGGTCCTGGGGGGTGTGCCCGGGGGTCGAGAGCAGTCGCACGGACGGCGCGAGGTGCACGCCGTCCGCGTCGCGGCTGTGCCAGGTGTCGCGGAGGTACACGGCCTGGACGTCGTGCACCGGCACCTGGCCGAACAGCGCGACGTTGACCGTGTGGTCGGGGTGGTGGTGGCTCAGGACGACGTCGGTGACGTCATGCGGTGACACGCCTAGTGCCGCAAGGGGTTCGAGGATCGCGGAGCGGTCGGGCACCATGCCCGGGTCCACGACGATCACCCGGTCGCCCTCGCGCACCAGGCTCACGGTGCCGGCAACGTTGTCGTCGGCGTACCCGGTGAACAGCACGTCGAGGCGGGCGGTGCGGGACAGTCCGGTCAGGTCGTCAGCGGTCACTCCACAGACCCTAGGAGATGGACCTCGTGTCAGGGCGCGTCCGGGTGGCGGCCCTCGCCAGACCACGTGCCTCCAGGGCCATGAACCTGCGGACCTTGGCGCCCAGCAGCACGGCGACGAGTGGCGAAAGGGCGCCCGACTGCCGGACCGTCAGCGTCAGGCTGCTGCCCTCGGGGGTGGCCTCCACCGCGTGAACGGCCACGGTGCGCAGACCCGGCGTCGCCGAGCACCAGGTGAACGCGAGGCCGACCACAGGTGTCCCGCGGGTGCGGCGACGGTGACCTTCTCGACGTGCTCCATGCGCGGGTCTCCTTGCAGGCGGGTGCCGGCGCGCTCGGTCAGGCCGGGTCCAGGCCGAGCAACCGCGCCCCGTTGCGCCATACGACCCCACGCAGCCACTCGTCGTCCAGACCCGTCCGCGTCAGCGCGGCCAGCTGGTGGGCGTATGCGTACGGGATGTTCGGGAAGTCGGTGCCCAGCACGATGCGGTCCTGCAGCGCGGCGAGCCGCGGCGCGAGCCGGCGAGCGAGGGCTGTCGCGCCCTGCTCCCCGTCGAAGTGGTCGACGAACACCATGGTGGTGTCCAGGTGCAGCCGCGGGTATCGCTCGGCCAGGTCGAGGAACGCGTCGTACTCGGGCATCCCGAAGTGCGCGATCACCGCCGTTAGGGACGGGTGGCGGGCCATCACCTCGCCGAACGGCCCCGGCCCGGTGAACGCCCCCGCGTGCGGCCCGCTGCCGGTGTGCACGACGGCCGGCACCCCTACGTCCGCGAGCATCGCCCACACCGGGTCCAGTCGCGGGTCTCGCGGGTCGAAGCCGCCGACCTGCACGTGCACCTTGAAGATCCGCGCGCCCTCGCGCAGGGCGCGCTCGACGTACGCCGCAGCGCCGTCCTCGGCGTGGAACGTGGCGCTGTGCACGAGATCCCGGTAGCCCCGGGCGCGCTCGTCACGGGCCAGGTCGCGCGCCCAGTCGTTGAGCGACTCGGCCATCCCCGGTTTGTGCGCGTACAGCAGGGTCGGGAAGGCCCGCACCCCCATCGACCGCAGGTGCTCCAGCCGCTGCTGCTGCGGCCACCGGTAGGCGATCGGCCAGGGGCTGCCGTCGCGCTCGGCGTGGGTGTCGAAGAAGGCCCACACCTTGTCCAGCACCCGCTGCGGCATCACGTGCACGTGCAGGTCGACCAGGCCGGGCAGCCCGAGGTCGGCCCAGAACGCCGGGACGTCCGCGTCGGTCAGGGGCACCATCCGGGCACAGTACGACCGGACCTGCTCAGCCGCGATCGCGCTCCGACACCTGGGCGAGCAGTCCCACCGTCAGCCCGGCGACCAGACCGATCACCGACGACAGCGCGGTCGCGCGCAGCAGGGGGTGGGGGACGACGACGGGAGCAGTGACGGGAAGGGTGGTGAGGACGGCAGTGGACATCGATGACCTCCGGGGACGGCGAGCGTCCCCTTCCATCGGCACGTCGGGCCGAAGCCCTGAGCCGCACCCGGTCCACGGAATGCGCGCGAGGCACCCGGGCTTAGGCTGAGAGCCCAGACCGCTGAGCCGGACCAGGAGCTGCCGCGTGACCACCGCACCCGAGGGGCGCCGCCTGCTGCGCCTTGAAGCACGCAACGCGCAGACCCCGATCGAGAAGAAGCCGTCCTGGATCCGCACCAAGGCGACGATGGGCCCCCAGTACTCCGAGCTGAAGTCGCTGGTGCGCAGCGAGGGCCTGCACACCGTCTGCGAGGAAGCCGGCTGCCCCAACATCTTCGAGTGCTGGGAGGACCGCGAGGCCACCTTCCTCATCGGTGGCGAGCAGTGCACGCGACGCTGCGACTTCTGCCAGATCGACACCGGCAAGCCCAGCCCGCTGGACCGTGACGAGCCGCGCCGGGTCGCCGAATCGGTCCAGGCGATGGGCCTGCGCTACGCCACGGTCACCGGTGTGGCCCGCGACGACCTGCCCGACGAGGGCGCCTGGCTGTACGCCGAGACGGTGCGCCAGGTGCACGCCCTCAACCCCGGCACCGGCGTCGAGATCCTGGTGCCCGACTTCTCGGCGAACCCCGACCTCGTCGGCCAGGTGCTGGACGCCGAGCCCGAGGTCTTCGCGCACAACGTTGAGACGGTGCCCCGCATCTTCAAGCGGATCCGCCCCGCGTTCACCTACGACCGCTCGCTCGCGGTCATCACCCTGGGCCGCCGGGCCGGGCTGGTCACCAAGTCCAACCTGATCCTCGGCATGGGCGAGACCCGCGAGGAGATCAGCGAGGCGCTGGTCGACCTGCACGAGGCCGGGTGCGACCTGCTGACGATCACCCAGTACCTGCGGCCGAGCCCGCGACACCACCCGGTCGAGCGCTGGGTCAAGCCGCAGGAGTTCGTCGAGCTGTCCGAGGAAGCCACCACCCTCGGGTTCGCCGGGGTGATGAGCGGCCCGCTGGTGCGCTCGTCGTACCGCGCAGGACGGCTGTGGGCCCAGGCGATGACCCGACGAGGCGACACCATCCCCGCCGAGCTGGCCCACCTCGCCGAGCACGCCGCGGCGCGGCAGGAGGCCTCGGCCCTGCTCGCCCGCTGACCGGCTGAACCCCCCACCTCGACGCACTAGGATCGACCCTCATGGCCAGGACGACGAAGGACGACCGCTCGGCGAAGGGCGCCACAGCCGCGCCGGCACCGCGCAAGAAGCGGTTCGCGCAGCTGCAGCAGATCCGCGCCGTCTACAGCCAGTCGCGCACGATCGACCCGCAGATCACCTGGTGGATGATCGGCGCGTTCGTGCTCGCCGAGGCCGTCATGGTGCTGATCGGCTTCGCGATCGGCCACCCGCTCTACCTCGGCATCGTCGGTATCCCGCTGGCGGTGCTGGCGGCCGGACTGGTGATGGCCCGGCGCGCCGAGCGGGCTGCCTACCGCCAGCTCGAGGGGCAGACCGGCGGTGGGGGCGCCGCTCTCGGGGCACTGCGCCGCGGCTGGTACCACGAGCAGCAGCCGGTGGCCGTCGAGGCCACCCGCCCCGGTGACATGAGCTCGGCCGCGATGGTGTTCCGCGCCGTCGGCCGCCCCGGAGTCGTCCTGGTGATCGAGGGACCGCCCGCCCGCGCCACCCGCCTCGGTGAGGCCGAGCGCAAGCGCATCGCGCGCGTGCTGCCGAACGTCCCCGTGCACCTGATGCGGGTCGGAAGCGGTGAGGGTGAGGTGCCGGTGCACAAGCTGGCCGGCAAGATCCAGCGGATGCGCCCGACCCTCACCAAGGCCGAGGCCGGCGCGGTCAACAAGCGGCTCAAGGCGCTGGGCGCGGCGAAGCCGCCGGTGCCCAAGGGCATCGACCCGATGCGGGCCCGACCCGACCGACGCGGCATGCGCGGCCGCTGACCGCAGTTCTCGCACGGTTCACCTGGCGTCACGCGGGCGAAACACCGAGCCGCTGTGCTGATGGCACTCGAGGCGAGGAGACGGCGATGACCGAGCTGGTGGGCACACGGGTGGCGGTGCGGGTCATGGGCGTGTGGGTCCGGCGCGCGGACGCCCTGCTGCAGGACGGGGCCGTGGCCAACGCGGCCCGAGCCGTGCAGGACGATGACCAGCGCGCGACCGAGCAGGCTGCAGCGCTGGCCGGGGTCGCACCGGCGCTGCGCGTGGCGGCCCCCAGCGCGGTCGGCTACTGCTGAGAGCGCAGCAGCACGGTGCCCATGAACCGGTCGTGCAGACCGCGCTGGTCGCGGTCCCAGACGAGGGCGGGCACAGCGAGAGCCAGCAGCACCGAGCGGCCGACGCCGCGCGCCGGACCCGGCGCGCCGCCGTCGAGCCGGGTGACGCGAATCCCGAGGGCGCGGTGCCCGACGCTGTGACCGGTGGTCGCCACGAGCAGCGCGTTCTCGATCGTGAAGATCGCGAGTGTGGCCCACTCGTTGCCGTGGGCCAGTCCCCGAGCGATCAGCAGGCTCAGCGCCCAGTCGACGGCGAGCGCGACGAACCTGCGGCCGAACCGCGCCACCGAGCCGGGGCCGGTCTGCGGCAGGCCCAGACGGCGTCCGGGGTAGTCGTCGACGTCCGTCGAGAGCGACCCGGGACCCCCGAGCCACGAACCCATCACCCGACGGTCGGCCACGGGTACAGCGTAGGCCCGCCCACGGGGGCGCGTCGGTCGGTCGACGCGATCACCACGCCCGACGGTTCACCTCCCCGACACCTGCGCGGCCTGTCGTAACATCGGCGAAACAGCAGGGACACCACCTCGACACGCGGGCTGCCTACGTTCGGCGGGTCGGGGAGCGGGTCCCCGGTCGGAGGAGGATGGATGTTCAGCAACCCCGATGAGGTCACGAAGTTCCTCAAGGACGAGGACGTCAAGTTCGTCGACGTGCGGTTCTGCGACCTGCCGGGTGTGATGCAGCACTTCAACGTGCCGGCGTCCTCGGTGGGCACCGACTTCTTCACCGACGGCCAGATGTTCGACGGGTCCTCGATCCGCGGATTCCAGTCGATTCACGAGTCGGACATGAAGCTGATGCCCGACCTGGACACCGCGTACGTCGACCCGTTCCGCGCCGAGAAGACGCTGAACATCAACATGAGCGTCGTCGACCCGTACACCGGTGAGCCCTACAGCCGCGACCCGCGCCAGGTCGCCCACAAGGCCGAGGCCTACTTGAAGTCCACGGGGATCGCCGACACCGCCTTCTTCGCCCCCGAGGCGGAGTTCTACATCTTCGACGACGTCCGGTTCCAGACCAGCCAGAACGCGAGCTTCTACTACATCGACTCCATCGAGGCGGCCTGGAACACCGGCCGCGTCGAGGAGGGCGGCAACCTCGGGCACAAGACCCCCTACAAGGGCGGGTACTTCCCGGTGCCCCCGGTCGACCACTTCGCCGACCTGCGCGACCAGATCTGCCTCGAGCTCGACAAGCTCGGCCTGCAGGTCGAGCGCTCGCACCACGAGGTCGGCACCGCCGGGCAGGCCGAGATCAACTACCGCTTCGACTCCCTCGCCAAGTCCGCCGACAAGGTGATGCTCTTCAAGTACGTCGTGAAGAACGTGTCGCACGCCGCCGGCAAGACCGCGACGTTCATGCCCAAGCCGCTGTTCGGTGACAACGGCTCGGGCATGCACTGCCACCAGTCCCTGTGGAAGGACGGCGAGCCGCTGTTCTACGACGAGACCGGCTACGGCGGGCTGTCCGACACCGCACGCTGGTACATCGGCGGGCTGCTCAAGCACGCGCCGTCCCTGCTGGCGTCCACCAACCCGACGGTGAACTCCTACCACCGGCTGGTGCCGGGTTACGAGGCGCCGGTCAACCTGGTGTACTCGGCCCGCAACCGCTCGGCCTGCGTGCGCATCCCGGTCACCGGCTCGAACCCCAAGGCCAAGCGCATCGAGTTCCGGGTGCCCGACCCGTCGTGCAACCCCTACCTGGCGTTCTCGGCGATGCTGATGGCCGGCCTGGACGGCATCAAGAACCGGATCGAGCCGCCGGACCCGGTCGACAAGGACCTGTACGAGCTGCCGCCCGAGGAGCACGCGTCGATCCAGCAGGTGCCCGGCACCCTGGCTGAGGTGCTCGACACCCTCGAGGCCGACCACGAGTACCTCACCGAGGGCAACGTGTTCGCCCCTGACCTGATCGAGACCTGGATCGAGTACAAGCGCAAGAACGAGGTCGACCCGATCCGGCTCCGTCCCCACCCGCACGAGTTCGAGCTCTACTTCGACATCTAGAGAACGGGGCCGCTGAGCCCCTGGCACCTGCCCTGACCTGCGGTTGAGCGAAAGCGGGCCCCCTCTGGGGGTCCGCTTTTCGCAGGTTCCCCGCAGCCGATCAGGCTGGGCCGCCGCCGGCTCTGGGTCCCCGAGGAGGTGCTGACCCGAACCTTCGAGCGGAAACGCTACGACGTCCATGACCGCAAGCGGACGAGTGATGGGTCGAAGCGCTGCTGCCCGGCGGGTCTGGCGCCACGCGTTGTCCAACAAGCCCAACGCGCCATCACCAGCCTGGACGGCGCCGTCCCGGCCCATCAACATGACGAATGGTCCGCGCAACGCCACCACCCGAACCTCAAGGTGATCACCCACCGCCGCCCCGAGTTTGCACCCGTCGCTGACAGGCAGCCTCTGGCCTCGGGTGCGCCAGAGGACCGGGCACCGCGACCACTGGTCCAGAACACGTTCGCCGACACGATGAGACGTGCCCGAGATCGCCGCATCTACCCCGAAACCGCTCGGCGGCAACATCGGCCAGCGTGTGGCTGCTTGCCGGGGCGACCTGCTTGACGCGCCGTCAGGCCGTCACGGCGTCACGAATCGAGCGATCTTCGGCAGCGCGGCCCGAGGCGACGATCACGAGGGAAGCGACCTCGACCTTCTGGTCGACTTCGCGCCCGATACCGACATCGTGGACATCATCGGCATGAAGCGTGAGCTGGAGGAGGTCGTCGGTGTCCCCGTCGACCTGGTGCCGCGCAACGGCCTCAGAGAGCGCGTTCGCGTACGTGCCGCAGCAGAGAGCCGAGCTCTGGAAGCCGTTCTGACGCCGACCGCCTTGACGTCGCGCTCAGTCCTGAGCTGACGGTGACGGAGCCCAACATCCCATGGAGCGATGTGGCAGGCATGGGGGACTTCCTCGCCCACCACTACCTCGCGACGAACCCGGAGATCATCCAGCTCACCATCGACAAGCGCCTGGCCCCTCTCGCCGACGCCGTCGAACGCATGAGAGGACTGTTGCCACCCGAGACCTGACGGCCCCCACTGCCAGGTCGATCCAGGACCCACGCCAGGTCGGCTAGAGCGAGATGCCGTCGGAGGAAAGCGATCGGCTCTCGTAGTCACCCAGCAGGGCGCCGACGTACGCGCCGGCCAGCAGGTCGCTGCGGTAGTGGCCGGCGGCGTACAGGCGGGAGAACACGATCTGGGCTGCCATGCGCTCGAAGTCCTGCGCCCGACCGGGGTCGACGGTGCTCAGCAGCACGAGGGCGGACACCGCGTCGACGGCGTGGCTGCTCGGGTACGAGAGCTTCGACCGCCGGGGGTGCTTGCGCAGCCCGGGTTCGACGGCGCTGGGCGAGGGACGCGCGAAGCGCTGCTGGGCTACGCCCGCGATGTGTTGCGCCAGGGCTAGGTCGGCGTCCAGCGCCCCAGCGCCGCGTCGACCGGCGGCCCCGCCGATCGACTTCGTCGCATCGTCCAGGTATCGCCGCCAGATGTCGGCCTTTCCGTAGATCTCCAGCCAGTCCGCGGCTGCCAGGCCGGCCGCTGTCCGCTGTCGGGCGAGCGCACCCAGCTCGGAAAGCTCGACCCGCTGAGTAGCTGCCTCAGGAAATGTCGGGATCTGGCTGAGGGCGAAGGCGGTGAACGCGGCGTCGTCGCGGTTCGGATGAGCCCGCGCCCACCGGGCGAAGGCCTGATCCGCTCGTGCCCGGGTCGTGGCTATCTCATCGAGCCAGGGCTTGATCTGCTGAGCACTGAACAGCGTCGGCGCAGGGTGGGCGGCGATGGGATCGACGTGCCCGTCGGCCAGGACGGTCACGACCGACGTCGCGACCACGAGCGCCACCGCCACCAGCGCGAGCTGCGCCCTGATGCTCCTCAGCACGCGCTGCCGTGGGGGACGAAGCACCGGTCCAGCAGCCGGGCCTGGTGCTTGCGCGGCCGGTCGTGCCGCAGCGCGGCGAGCTCGAGCGCGGCGATGTACTTGCTGAAGGACATCGGTCGCGCGCCGTGGCGCACCAGGGCACGGTCGACGTCGGTGCGGGGCCCGGCGGACTTGACCTCCAGCAGCACCAGGCCCGGCCGAAGCCGCCAGCCCCCCAGCTCGAGCTCGGTGTCGGCCGTGATCCGCACCTGCTCAGCGGTGCCCGCCAACGTCGTGCGGTGGCAGGTCATCCGCAGCACCTCTTGCAGCGCAGGCACGACGGCGGGCGCGTACGTCGTCCCGTAGCTGCGGTCCAGGGCCGCGCGCAGGAACGCCCGTCCGTGACCGTCTAGTCCTGGTGCGGCGCCGTCCAGAGCGTGCTTGACCGTGTGGCCACCCGCCCCCTTGACCTTGAGCTCCAGCCGCACCAGCCCGCTGCCGACGTACGTGCGGGTCCTGGCCTTGAAGCGGCGCCGGACGTTCTGCGCGTGATGGCGGTAGCAGAGCAGGTCCGAGGTGTCGTAGTAGGTGGTCGCGTAGGTGCACCCGCGCTCGCCGTCCAGGTCCAGGACGGCGACCTGGTCGGCGAGCTCGTCGATGATGCTGCCGAGCAGGTCCTGCGTCACCACGTACTTGCGGTCCTGGCGCGCCTGCAGCGACGACCCGGCGTTCAGCTGCGTCAGCGTCAGCGACGGGAGCAGCGCGGTGTCGATGCTCATCGCACGGCCGCCCGGACCTCGCCGACACCGGCCGTCCGCGGGATCGGCCGGTGCTGCACCTCGACCCGCATCGTCTCGCGCACGTAGTCGACCTCGAGCACCTTGGTGCTGAGGACCTGGGCGGACAACCGCCCGCTCAGGTCGCGGTGCAGCGCCTCATCGCCGACGTGCACCCGGTCCAGGACGACGAGGCTGGTCACCGAGGCCTGTCGCAGCGACGGCGAGTCGACGAAGTACAGGGTCAGCAGGATCGCCGCGTCCAGACCGACGGACAGCGCGAGCGGTCGCCCCGGCAGCGCGTTGACCAGCGCGGTCGCGAGCGACATGAAGAAGTACGCGATCTCGACGTTGGCGTACGTCTCGCTGCGCAGGCGGATGATCGAGAGCACGCCGAACACACCGAACCCGACGCCGGCGGAGATCTGGCTGCTGGACAGGAAGGTGAGGACCGCGAACAGCCCCACGTTGAAGGACACGAACACCGCGAGCAGGTCGTGGCGGGAGTGCCGGCGCTGGAACAGCGCGAGGGCCAGGACCGAGATCGTCGCAAGGTCCAGGCACAGCCGGAGCAGCCCGTCGGCAAGATCCTGGGTGCTCACCGGCGGCGCTCGCCGTCACTCATCGGCCCGCTCTGCCACATGGTCATGCGAGCCCACCTCATTGGTAGCGCCGACGTCGTCAGATGGGCCATCGTCGTGGCATCGCCGGAAGTTACGCAACTGTTGGCCCGTTGTTCATTTCTGATTCATCGACCAGTGCAGACATTGCTGATGGTGGCGAAGCGGCGGTCAGCCCGGAACGCCGACGTCCGGGGTCCACCGCCCCACCCTGGGTGCGATCACTGCACCACCCGGTCGTCGCGGGGGCACCCCACTACGGTCAGAACGGAGCGGGGTGCCCCCGCGGCCACCGGGCGGCGGCGGGTACGTCGGCCCGGTTGCCGGGGCTCAGCCGAAGGCGCGGTCGGCGCCCTGCTCGATGGCGCGCCGCGGCCACCGAGGCCAGATCGAGGCGAGCATGAGCAGGGTGACGCCGGCACTGAGCACCACCGCGAGCGCCGGGCTGGTCGCGTCCGCGGCGGCACCGACCAGCAGCAGCGCCAGGATGCTGACGAGGGCGAAGCCCGAGCCGGCCAGGCCGTTCAGCCGTCCGCGCATGGCGTCCGGGGCGAGCAGGGTGAACGTGCTCATCAGCGGCACCATGTACCCCTGGCACGCGCCGCTGAGAGCGAACAGGACCGCTGCGACCTGCCAGGGAGGGTCGAAGGCGAGCGCCAGCAACGGCACCGGTGCGAGGGTCGCGAGCGGCAGCAGCCGGCGCACCTGCTCCCGCGGCGACCAGCGGTTCACCACCAGCACGCCCAGCGCCGCACCCAGGGGCACGCTGGCGAGCAGCAGACCGCCCACCGCCGGGCTCTGCCCGTGCGCGCGGGCGTACGGCAGCGCGACCGCCTCGGGGGCGACCAGCGCCAGCAGCATCAGCCACGCCAGCACGATCAGCCAGCGCATCGGCTCGTCCTGGCGCAGGTAGCTCACCCCGTCACGCGTGTCGCTGACCAGGTCGCCGAGGCTGGGCGCGCCCACGTCGGTGGCCGCGCGCCGACGTAGGACGAACAACCGCAGCAGCACGGCCGACAGCACGAAGGTGGCCGCGTCGAACCACAGTGCGTCACCCGGCCCGACCAGTCCCACGACCAGTCCACCCAGCGCCAGCCCCACCACCTGGTTGAGCTGGCCGGTGGCCGACAGCAGGGACGAGGCGCTGAGGTAGGCGCCCCGGTCCTCGAACAGGTCGCTGACCAGCGCGGCCGAGGCCGCGTAGAAGGGCGAGCCGACGAGCTCGGTGAGGAACAGCAGGACCAGCACGACCACCAGCGGCAGGTGGTGGGTGATCGCGAGCAGCAGCAGGACGACGACCGCGGCCCGCATGACGTCGCACAGCACCAGCAGCGTGCGGCGCGGCAGGCGGTCCGCGTACGGCGCCAGCAGGGCCTGGCCGATCACCTCGGGCAGGAAGCTGACGGCGAAGGTCGCGGCCGAGAGCAGGGCGGACCCCGACCGGGACAGCACCAGCGTCGCGATCGCCACCCGGGCGAGGTGGTCGCCCCAGGTCGACAGCACCCGTGCCGCGAACAGGGCGGCGAACTCGGGCTGGGCCAGAGCATCCCGATACGAGGGGCGTGCCCGCAGGTTGACGTCCTCCCCCCCGGTCATGGGCGCGAGGCTACCCGAGGCCACCTGCGCTCAGGCGTAGAAGACCCGCTCGACCACCGCTCTGGCCCGCCGGGTCACGCGCTGGTAGTCGTCGACGATCACCGCCGGTGAGGACGGCGGGTAGCCCACGATCCGTCCCACCCCGTCCAGCTCGCGCAGGTCGCTGGGCAGGGCGTCGACCGGTCGCCCGCGCCACAGCACGGCGGCGTTGCGCAGGCGCGAGGTGAGGGTCCACGCCTGGGCCAGCACGTCGGCGTCCGCCTGCGTGATGAGGCCGGCGGCGGTCGCGGCGCGCAGGGCGGTGATGGTGCCCGTGTGCCGCAGCCCGGGCACCTCGTGGGCGTGCCGCAGCTGGAGCAGCTGGACGGTCCACTCGACGTCAGCCATGCCGCCGCGACCGAGCTTGAGGTGGCGGGCGCGGTCGGCGCCGCGGGGCAACCGCTCGGCCTCGACGCGGGCCTTGACCCGCCGCACCTCACGCACGTCGTGGTCGTGCAGGCCGCCGGCCGGCCAGCGCACCGGGTCGATCAGGTGCGTGAACGCCGTCGCGACCGCGGGGTCGCCGGCGACCGGCGTGGCGCGCAGCAGCGCCTGGGCCTCCCACACCAGCGACCACCGCTGGTAGTACGCGGCGTACGACGCGAGCGAGCGCACCAGCGGACCCTGTTTGCCCTCGGGGCGCAGGTCGGCGTCCAGCTGCAGCGAGGGATCCGGGCCGGGTCCGGCCAGCAGCCGGCGCAGCTCACCGGCGACGGCGAGCGCCGCGGACTGGGCGGCGTGCTCGTCGACGCCGGGCTCGGGGTCGTGCACGAACAGCACGTCGGCGTCGCTGCCGTAGCCCAGCTCGCGGCCCCCGAACCGTCCCATGCCCACCACGAGCATCCGGGTCGGCAGCTGGGTGCCGAGCTGGCGCTCGACGGTGCGGCAGGCGACGTCCAGCGCTCCCTGCACGACCGCGGAGGCGACCTCGGTGAGGGCCCGCTCGACGTCGTCGAGGTCGAGCCGGCCGAGCAGGTCGGCGGTCGCGATCCGGAACAGCTCGCGCCGTCGCACTCCCCGCGCGGCCAGGACCGCGCGGGCGGGGTCGTCCTGCCGGCGCACCACCCCGAGCACCTCGCTGAGCAGGGCGGCCGCGGTGCGCGGGCGCAGCCCGCTGTCGTCGCCGAGCACGGCGACGCTCTCGGGGGCCTGCTGCAGCAGCTCGGCGGCGAACCTGCCGCGCGCCAGCACGTGCGCGAGGCGCTCGGCGGCGGCACCCTCGTCGCGCAGCATCTTCAGGTACCAGTGCGTCGCACCCAGGTCGTCGCTGATCCGCCGGAACGCCAGCAGGCCGGCGTCCGCGTCGGCCTCGTCGGCGAACCAGCCGAGCATCACCGGCAGCAGCTGGCGCTGGATCGCCGAGCGCCGCGTGACACCGGCGGTGAGCGCCTCGAGGTGCCGCAGCGCGCCGGCCGGGTCGCGGTAGCCCAGCGCCAGCAGCCGGGCCCGCGCTGCCTCGGGCGACATCGCGACGTCGTCCGGCGTCAACGACGCGACCGCCCCCAGCAGCGGGCGGTAGAACAGCCGCTCGTGCAGACGGCGCACCTCACGGGCCTGCCGCTGCCACTGCATGACGACGCTGTGCGCCGGGTCGGCGCGGTGCCCCAGCTGACGCCCGAGCCGGCGCAGGTCGTCGTCGGCGGTCGGCATCAGGTGGGTGCGCCGCAGCCGGAACAGCTGGATCCGGTGCTCGAGGGCCCGCAGCAGCCGGTACGCCGCGTCCAGGCTGGCCGCGTCGTCGCGGCCGACGTAGCCGCCCTCGGCCAGCGCCGCCAGGGCCCGCAGCGTCCCGGCGTCGCGCAGGCCCTCGTCGACCCGGCCGTGCACGAGCTGCAGCAGCTGGACGCTGAACTCGACGTCACGCAGGCCGCCGACGCCGAGCTTGATCTCGCGGTCGACCTCGGTGGCGGGCAGGTGCTGCTCGACCCGCCGGCGCATGGCCTGGACGTCGGCCACGAAGTTGGCTCGCTCGCTCGCCTGCCAGACCAGCGGCGCCAGCGCCTCGACGTACGCCGCGCCCAGCGCCGCGTCTCCGGCCACCGGCCGCGCCTTGAGCAGCGCCTGGAACTCCCAGGTCTTGGCCCACCGCTGGTAGTACGCGAGGTGGCTGGCGAGCGTGCGGACGAGGGGGCCCTGCTTGCCCTCGGGTCGCAGGTTGGCGTCGACCGGCCACAGCGTGCCCTCGGAGGTGACCGCCGAGCAGGCGCGCATCAGGCCGGACGCGAGCTGGGTGGCGGTGGCCAGCGCGGCGGACTCCCCGCCGTCCGCTCCCTCGACGGCGTCGGCGACGAAGATGACGTCGACGTCACTGACGTAGTTGAGCTCGCGGCCACCGCACTTGCCCATCCCGATCACCGCGAAGCGGCATGGTGCGGCGTCCGGCGGCAGGTCGGCGCGGGCGATCGCGAGTGCCGCCTCGAGCGCAGCCGCCGCGAGGTCGGCGAGCTCGCGGCCGACTGCGGGCAGCACCGCTGTGGGGTGCGGGCAGGACAGGTCGCGGGCGGCCAGCGAGAGCAGCCGGCGACGGTAGGCGACCCGCAGCCGGTCGTGGGCCACGACTCCCCCGACCTTCGCGACGGGAGCCGCCGCGCCGGTGTCGGCGCCCACCGCGCGCAGCAGGTCGGTGCGCAGCTCGTCCGCCGACGGCGGCTCGTCATCGCGCAGCACGGCCCAGTGCGCGGGGTGACGGGTCAGGTGGTCGACCAGCGCGACGGAGGAGCCGAGCACCGCGAGCAGCCGGTGCCGCAGCGGCCCGCCCACCCGGATCGCCTGCAGCAGGTGAGCGGCGTCGGCCCGCGCGACCGCAGGGTCGTCGGGGTCCAGCCGCCCTACGGCGCGCAGCGACTCCATCACCCGCACCAGGCCCGCCAGGGCCAGGTCGGGGTCGGGCGACTCGCCCAGGTCGAGCAGCAGGTCGTCCTCGAAGACGTGGTCCATCGGGTCGACCAGACCGGCCAGGACGGGGTCGGCGAGCAGCTTCTCGGCACGCGCGGGGTCGTGGAAGCCCAGCCGGGCCAGCCGGCCGCCGATGGTCGCGGGACGCGCGGTGCTCACGCCCTCACGCTAGTCGGCGCTCCAGTACGCTCGGCGCTCCCCGACCTCCACCCTGACGACGAACCGACACCGACCCGAAGGCGACCAGGTGCCCCCCACGTCCAGTCCCACACCGGCGCAGCGGCTGCGACGCGCGACCCGCAAAGCCGGGTTCGTGCTGACCCACAAGGCCGCGACGGCGTGGTCGGTGTACGAGCGTGACCTCGAGCAGGCCCGTGCCCGGCTGCACCCCGAGCCTGAGACGCCTCGCGCCTCGCTGCCCGACCTCGCCCGGCAGTTCGAGACCGACAAGTGGGGCCAGCACCGCTACGCGCAGCACTACCAGCGCCACCTGGAGCACCTGCG
>JBKJTJ010000371.1:0-13675 GCA_046590855.1 Actinomycetota bacterium | reverse complement strand
CGCCGCCTGGCTTGCCCGCCGGTGCGGGTCGAGCGGCTGGTCGAGGACGGCGCCCGGGTGACCCGCGGCGACGTCCTGGCCCGTGCCACCGGCCCGACCCAGGCGCTGCTCGTCGGGGAGCGGACGGCGCTGAACCTGGTCTCGCGCCTGTCTGGCGTCGCCACGCACACGCGCCGGTGGGCCGGCGCCATGCAGGGCACCGCCGCCCAGGTGCTCGACACCCGCAAGACGACGCCCGGCCTGCGCGCGCTGGAGAAGTACGCGGTGCGCTGCGGTGGCGGCACCAACAAGCGGATGGGCCTGTACGACGTCGCCATGGTCAAGGACAACCACAAGCTGGCTGCCGGCTCGGTGCGCGCGGCGTACGACGCGGTGCGGGCGAGGTACCCGGACGTCGCGGTGCAGGTCGAGGTGACGACGCTTGCCGAGGCGCTCGAGGCGGTGGCAGCCGGGTCGCGCTTCCTGCTGTGCGACAACATGTCTGCAGCCCTGCTGCACGAGACGGTCGTGGCGGTGCGGGCTTCGACACCGGACCGCGTCGAGGTCGAGGGCACGGGCGGGCTCACGCTTGAGCACGTTCGCGAGTACGCGGCGACCGGTGTCGACTACCTGTCTGTGGGTGGGCTCACCCATTCCAGCCCGATCCTGGACATCGCGCTCGACCTGGTCTGAGGACACCCGTGACGTGCGGCCCCGACGGGGCTACGGTGACGCATGCCTCGGACCCCGCTGGCTCGTGCACTGACCGCCATCACCCGGCAGATCGCGGCCGACGAGGTGGACCCCGCGGCCCCGACCCGCCGCCAGGTGCTGCGGGGGGCGGGTGTGCTGGCTCTCGGAGCGGGCGCAGGTGCCGGCGGTCTGGCCGCGGCCGCTCCCGCCGCCGCAGCCCCAGCCGCCGCGAGCGGTCCGCGGGTCGTCGTCGTCGGCGCGGGCCTGGCCGGGCTGAGCGCCGCCTACCGGCTGCGCCAGGCCGGCTACGGATCCACGGTGATCGAGGCGGCCGACCGCGTCGGCGGCCGCTGCTGGTCGATCAACGGCTACTTCGACCAGGGGCAGGTCGCCGAGCACGGGGGCGAGCTGATCGACCAGGGGCACACCGCCGTCCGTCAGCTGGCGCAGGCGCTCGGTCTGTCCCTGGACAACCTGCTGTCGGCCGAGGCGTCGGGGACCGAGCCGATGTACTGGTTCGACGGCGCGCCGTACACGTACGCCGAGGCCACCCGTGACATCAAGGTGATCTGGCAGCAGCTGCACGCGGACGTCTCGGCGGCCTCCTACCCGACGCTGTACACCAGCTACACCGCGCGCGGGCTCGAGCTGGATCGGATGTCGATCACCGACTGGATCGCGGCGTACGTCCCCGGCGGCACGGCGTCGCGGCTGGGCCAGCTGCTCGACGTCGCGTACACGATTGAGTACGGCGCCCAGTGCTCGGTGCAGAGCTCGCTGAACATGCTCTACCTGCTGGCGTACTCGGGCCAGGGGCAGCTGCGCATCTTCGGCCCGAGCAACGAGAAGTACCACGTCCGCGGGGGCAACGACCAGATCGCCACCGGCCTGGCAGCCCTGCTGCCACAACAGATCCAGCTCGGGACGGCGCTGACCGCGCTGGTCAGCAACGCGGACGGCACCTGGACCGTGGTGACCAGTACCGGTGGGACGACGTCCAGCCGGGTCGCCGACCACGTGGTGCTCGCGCTGCCGTTCTCGTTGCTGCGCAAGGTCGACCTGACCAAGGCGCGGCTGCCCAAGCTCAAGACCACGGCGATCAACCAGCTGGCGATGGGCACCAACAGCAAGCTGGCGCTGCAGTTCCGCGACCGGCACTGGCGCACGCTGGGCGGCAACGGCGACTCCTACGCGGACACCGGATACCAGAGCACCTGGGAGGTCACGCGGGCCCAGCCCGGCACCAGCGGCGTCCTCGTCGACTACACCGGCGGCACGATCGGCGCCTCCTTCGCCGGCGCGTCCGCTCAGTCCTCCGCGCAGCGCTTCCTCGGCCAGATCGAGCCCCTCTACCCCGGGCTCACGGCGCGGTGGAACGGCAAGGCCACGCTGGACGCCTGGTCGACGTACCCGTGGACCCTCGGGTCCTACTCGTACTGGAAGGTCGGTCAGTACACCGGGTTCAGCGGGGTCGAGAAGGAGGCGGTCGGCACCTGCCACTTCGCCGGCGAGCAGACCTCGCAGGACTTCCAGGGTTACCTCGAAGGGGCGGTCGAGACCGGCTACCGGGCGGCTGCCGAGATCCTGGCCGCGCTGAAGTAGGTCCGACACCGCTGCCGCGGCCCGATAGCGTCGGACGGACGGTTGATCGGTCGACGACGCGAGGAGCGGGTAGCGGTGGAGTACACGACGCTGGGGTCGACGGGGCTGCGGGTCTCACGGATCGCCCTGGGCTGCATGAGCTACGGCGACCCGAATCGCGGCGGACACCCGTGGAGCCTGGACGAGGACGCGAGCCGCCCCTTCTTCCGCAGCGCGATCGAGGCCGGCATCACGTTCTTCGACACCGCGAACGTCTACTCGGACGGGTCCAGCGAGGAGATCACCGGCCGGGCCCTGCGCGACTTCGCCCGTCGCGAGGAGGTCGTCCTGGCCACGAAGGTGCACGGCAGCATGGGCGCCGGCCCGGCGGAGTCGGGTCTGTCGCGCGCGGCGATCATGACCCAGGTCGACGCCAGCCTGCGCCGGCTCGGCACCGACTACGTCGACCTCTACCAGATCCACCGCTTCGACCCGCAGACGCCGATCGAGGAGACCGTCGAGGCGCTGCACGACGTCGTCAAGGCCGGCAAGGCGCGGTACGTCGGGGCGTCGTCCATGTGGGCCTGGCAGTTCGCCAAGGCGCTGTACGTCGCCGACCTGGGTGGGTGGACCAGGTTCGTCTCGATGCAGGACCACTACAACCTGCTGGCCCGCACCGAGGAGACCGAGATGCTGCCGCTGTGCGCCGCCGAGGGGATCGGCGTGATCCCCTGGAGCCCGCTGGCGCGCGGCAAGCTCACCCGCGACTGGGACGCCACCAGCGCACGCAGCGAGACCGACGAGTTCGGCCGCCGGCTCTACCGCGATGACGACGCGCGGATCGTCGACGCGGTGGCGGCGGTCGCCGCCGAGCGCGGGGTCAGCCGGGCCCAGGTCGCCCTGGCCTGGGTGCTGCGCAACCCGGTCGTCGACGCGCCGATCGTCGGCGCGACCAAGGACCAGCACCTGCAGGACGCGATCGCCGCCGTCGACCTGAGGCTCAGCGAGCAGGAGTGCGCCCGGCTCGAGGAGCACTACACGGTGCGCGAGAGCGTGGGGTTCAGCTGACATGACGCGATTGGTTCTCGTCAGGCCTGGACCTCACGCCAGGGGGCGACCATGATCGACCCACACGCTCGGGAGGTGGGCATGGCGCTGGTGCACGTCACGAGGATCGGGACGCAGGTGGTCGTCAGACTCACCGGCGAGCTCGGTGACGCCGCGTCCGCCGAGCTCGACCGCGCGTTCGACGAGGTGCGCGTGCTGGCCTCCTCCCTGGTCGCCGTCGACCTGCAGGACGTCGAGCTGGTCGAGGGCGCCGGCCTGGACTTCATCGCCCGGCTGCACGCCTGCTGGCGGGTCAAGCTGCTGAACGCGCCGACGGGGCTGCGGGCTCGCCTGGCCAGCACCGGCTGACCCGACCAGCCCCGATAACCTGGGCCGGTGACCCAGCCCGCCGACAGCACGTCCGCCATGGCCACCGAGCCCGGGGACGACGTCCCCGAGCAGATGCGGGTGCGTCGGGCCAAGCGCGACCGGATGCTGGCCGCGGGCACCGACCCCTACCCGGTCGGCGTCGCGCGCACCGACACCCTCGCGGCGGTGCGCGAGCGTCACGGCGACCTCGAGACCGGAGCCGAGACCGACGACGTGGTGGGCGTCGCGGGTCGGGTGGTGTTCGTCCGCAACACCGGCAAGCTGTGCTTCGCAACGCTGCAGGAGGGTGACGGCACGCGCCTGCAGGCGATGCTCAGCCTCGACCGGGTGGGCGCCGAGACGCTGGCCGCGTGGAAGGCCGACGTCGACCTGGGCGACCACGTCTTCGTCCGCGGCCGGGTCGTCTCCAGCCGGCGCGGCGAGCTCAGCGTCATGGCCGACACCTGGGGGATGGCGGCCAAGGCCCTGCGCCCGCTGCCCAACCTGCACACCGACCTCGGCGACGAGATGCGCGTGCGCCAGCGCTACGCCGACCTGATCGTGCGACCGGCCGCCCGCGAGATGGTGCGCACCCGCGCGGCCGTCGTCCGCAGCCTGCGGCGGTCCTTCGACGACCGCGGATTCATCGAGATCGAGACACCGATGCTGCAGACGCTGCACGGCGGCGCGAGCGCCCGTCCGTTTCGCACCCACATGAATGCGTACGACATCGACCTGTTCCTGCGGATCGCCCCCGAGCTCTTTCTCAAGAGAGCGGCAGTGGGGGGTCTGGAACGGGTTTTCGAGATCAATCGGAACTTTCGCAATGAAGGTGCCGACGCGACCCACAGCCCCGAGTTCGCGATGCTCGAGTTCTACGAGGCGTACGGCGACTACGACTCGGTGGCGCGCCTGACCCGCGACATCGTCCAGGAGGCCTGCACCGCGGTGTTCGGGTCGCACGTGGCCACCCTCGCCGACGGCACCGAGTACGACTTCGGTGGCGAGTGGGCGCAGGTCACGATGTACGAGTCGCTCTCGAGCGCCCTCGGCGAGGTCGTCACCCCCGACTCCACGGTCGGCGAGCTGCGGGTGCACGCCCAGCGGCTGGGGCTGGACGTCGACCCCGTCCACTACGGGCACGGCAAGCTCGTCGAGGAGCTGTGGGAGCACCTGGTCGGTGACCACCTGGTGGCCCCGACGTTCGTGCGCGACTTCCCGGTCGAGACCACGCCGCTGACCCGTCAGCACCGCAGCACGCCGGGCGTCACCGAGAAGTGGGACCTGTACGTCCGCGGTTTCGAGCTGGCCACGGGGTACTCCGAGCTGGTCGACCCCGTGGTGCAGCGCGAGCGGTTCGCCCAGCAGGCCGAGGCCGCGGCGCTGGGCGACGAGGACGCGATGCGACTGGACGAGGACTTCCTGCGGGCGATGGAGTACGCGCTGCCACCGACGGGCGGCCAGGGCATGGGGATCGACCGCCTGCTGATCGCCCTGACCGGGCTCGGCATCCGCGACACCATCCTGTTCCCGCTGGTCAAGCCGTTGTGAGCAGCCGGTGAGCAGCAGGTGAGCCCCCGGCGCGTCAAGGCCGTGGCGGCGCTCGCGGCCTTCCTCGTGCTGGCGGTGCTGATCGTCGTGGTGGGCACGCACCGCCTCGCGGCGCCCCCGACCCGCAGCTTCGTCGACCAGGCCACGCCCGGCCCGGTGCTGCTGGTGCCGGGGTACGGCGGCAGCACGGCGTCCCTGCAGGTGCTGGCCGCCGCCCTGCGCGCGGGTGGCCGCGACGCCCAGGTGCTCACCTTCGCCGGTGACGGCACCGGCGACCTGCGCACGCAGGCGCAGCGCCTGAAGCAGGCGGCCGACGCGGCGATCGCCGCCGGCGCCCCGAGCGTGGACGTCGTGGGGTACTCCGCAGGCGGGGTGGTCGCCCGGATCTGGGCGGCCGATCTCGGCGGGGCGCGTCAGGCCCGGCGGGTCGTCACCCTCGGGTCGCCGCACCACGGCACCCGGGTCGCCGAGCTCGGTGCCACGTTCGCGCCCGGTGCCTGCCCGACGGCCTGCCAGCAGCTGGTGCCGGGCAGCGACCTGCTCGCCGCGCTGGACGAGAGCGCGAACGGCCCGGTGTGGACCAGCCTGTGGACCGCGCAGGACCGGACCGTCACCCCGCCGGACTCGGCGCGCATCGACGGCGCCCTCGACCTCGAGGTGCAGTCGGTGTGCCCCGACGCGCAGATCGAGCACGGTCAGCTGCCGCGTGACCCACTGGTCATCGGGCTGGTGCAGCGCGCCCTGGGCGTCGCGCCGCTGACGACCGCGCCCGAGAGCGGCCAGTGCGCCGCCGTCCGGGCGCAGGGCGCGATCCGCTGAGCGGTGTGCCGACGATCGAGCCTCAGCTCGTGACGTCGCGGGTGGTGAAGTTGGCCCACGTGGCGCCCAGCAGCACCACGACGTAGGCGGTCTGGACGAGGACGCCGCGGGTCACGTCGTGCAGCAGCATCGGGTCGCGGAACAGGTCGACCCAGGCCAGCCAGTACCGCGTGGGCAGGTAGTCGCGAACCCCGCCCGCGGCGTCCAGGGCGACCAGCACCGAGCTGCTCACCAGCACCGCCAGGCCGCCGAGCGCCGCTGCCAGCGGCGAGTCGGTGAACGTCGACAGCAGCAGCGAGACCGCGGCCACGCCGACCATCGACCAGCCGATGTAGAGCACCATCAGCACCGTGCGGATCGCGAGGTCGCGCGGGGTCAGGGTGGTGCCCGACAGCGTGGTGGTGGTTGTCGCCCGCGAGGTGCCCAGCAGCGTCACCCCGGCGACGTACCCGGTGACCGCCACGGACAGCACGGCCAGCAGGGTGAACGCCAGGATCGAGACCAGCTTGGCCACCAGCAGTCGCGAGCGGCTCACCGGGCGCAGCAGCAGGTAGCGCAGGGTGCCGCCGGTGGCCTCGCCCGCGACCGACTCACCCGCGACGACCGCGACGGCGATCGGGAGGAAGAACGGCAGCACGATCCCGAGGGCGGCGGCGGGGTAGAGCGCGCCGTTGCCGAGGACGGCGGACAGGAAGGTGGGGCCCTGTCCGGGGCGCGGCGCGATGTCGGTGACCGCGAGGAACCCCGCGACGACGACCGGCAGCAGGCACAGCAGCGCCACCGAGATCCAGGTGCGCGGCCGGATCACCAGCTTGCGCAGCTCGACGCCGATCACGTGATCAGCCCGGTCATGTCGTCAAGCCCAGCACGGTGTCCTCCAGGGTGCGTCGCTCGGGCGCGGCCTCGAGCACCCCGACCCCGGCGTGCACGAGGCGGTGGGTGGCCTCGGCCACCGAGACCCCCTCGAGCGTCAACGTGCCGTCGAGGCGGCCCGTGACGCTGTCGCCGAGCAGGGCCAGCGCCGCCGCCGGGTCGTCGACCCGCAGCAGCACGCGCCCGGTCGGGCCGCGCAGGCCCGCCAGGTCGTCCTGGACGACGAGCTTGCCCCGGTCGATCACCCCGACCCGGGTGCACAGCAGCTCGACCTCGGCCAGCAGGTGGCTGGACAGGAACACCGTCGTGCCGGCCGCGTTGAGCGCCAGCAGCAGGTCGCGGATCTCGCGGATGCCGCGCGGGTCCAGGCCGTTGGTCGGCTCGTCGAGCACGAGCAGCCGCGGCGCGCGCAGCAGCGCGCCGGCCAGGCCCAGCCGTTGGCGCATGCCGAGCGAGTAGGCCCGCACCGGCCGGCGTCCGACGTCCGCGAGACCCACCTGCTCCAGCGCGGCGTCGATCCGCCGCCGCCGGGTGCGCCGCGATCCGGCTCCGGGTGCGCCGTCCGCACCGCCGCCGGGGCCGGCGGCGTCCAGCAGCGCGAGGTTGGTGCGGGCGGACAGGTGGCCGTACGCACCGGGGCCCTCGACGAGCGCACCCACCTGGGTCAGCACCTCGCGGCTGTGCTGGGGGATCGCCCGCCCGAGCACCTCGATGCTGCCGCTGGTGGCGAAGGCCAGGCCGAGCAGCAGCCGCACCGTGGTCGTCTTGCCCGACCCGTTCGGCCCGAGGAACCCGTACCGGTCGCCCTCGCGGACGTCCAGGTCGAGGCGGTCGACCGCGAGGACCCCGCCGTAGCGCTTGGTCAGCCCCTGCGTCGTGATCACCGGGTCGGTCACGACGTCAGCGCCGGTGGGTCGGCCAGCAGCTCGCGCGCGGCCGCGGTCAGAACGTCGGGGCTCACCAGGCCGGCCAGCAGGTAGGAGTGCTGCCGGTCGCTGCCGCGCGCGACGACGGCGTTGAGCAGGCTGGACGAGATCGTCACGGCCTCGCCGCCGCTGACCTCGACCGCGGCGGCGCCCGCGGACCGCGCGTTGGCGAGCACGTCGCGCGCGGTGCGCCGAGGCAGCGGCAGGACGCTGAACCGCACCAGGCCCGTGCCGTACGTCGCGGTCCCCTGCAGCAGCGAACGCGTCACGGGCAGGGCCGCGAGCGAGGCGGGCAGCGCGAACCGGGGGTTCTGGTCGATGGCCGCCACCAGGTCGGGGGCGACCTCGATGTCGACCCGCGCGCCGGGCGGCTGTGGCGCGGTGACCACGGCGGCGGACGGCGCGCCGAGGTGGACGTCGGACAGCCGGGTGTCCAGCGCCACCTCGCCGCTGCGCGAGGTCAGCCGCAGCCGCAGCGGCAGCGCGCTCGCCCGGTCGACCCAGACGTCCGCGCGGCCGATCGTGCTGCGGGGGTCGGCGGGGAGCACCCGCAGACCGTACGCCCGGCGGCCGGCGACCGCGGTGTCCGCGAGTGCCACGACCCGGTCGTCGGGGCCGACGCCGGCGAGGAACCGGCGGGTGGCCTGCGGGGCGAGCAGGTCGTCGGCCCGCGGCAGTCGTGCGCCGGGCTCGCCGACCACCTGGACCATCTCGTCGCGCTCGTAGTCCCACGTCACCACGCCGTCGCCGGTGCCGTAGGTGCCCTGCTCGCCGGTCACGCTGAGCACGTCGACCCGCCACGCGTCAGGCGCGGCCCACCAGACGCGGGCTCGCGTGGTCCCGCCCAGCAGGGCGGCGACCGAGCCGAAACGCGGCAGGTCGGGCAGTCCGAGCGTGCCCCGGCTGCTCGCGAGGGCGTCGAACGAGACGGTGCCCGAGCCCAGCGCCGAGGCCAGCAGGGCGCGGGGCGCCGGCCGCGCGGCGTCCCCGCCTCGGCTGGTCGTGAGGGCGGTCGCGAGGCCGGTCGTGAGCGTGGGCGTCAGGGCCAGGGCAGCGACCAGCGCCGCGGCACCGGCCGACACAGCGGCCCAGCGCCGACGTCGCAGCCCGCTGACGACCGACATCACCACTGCAGACGACCGGGAGGGCGCGGGCGTTCCGGGCGGCGCGTACCGTGGAGCGCGTGATCAAGGCCCTGCTCGCCCTCGTGCCCCCGATCGGGGTCCTCGGGATCTTCGTGTTCGCGATCAAGGCGATGCTCGAGGGCGACCGCCGTGAACGCGCGGCCGAGGCGAAGTGGGACCGCGAGCACGCTCCCGCCACCGAGCCGCCGAACGTCGACAGCGGTTCCTGACCGCATTGTTCGCGCATTCTTCGCAGGCGCCTGCGTCGGAAAGCCCATGATTGCGCCGGATCCGCGATCCGTATTTGACCTGGGTCCGTTTGTTCGCCATTCTTTTGGTCGCAGCACCACGATTTCGCGGTGACAAGAATCTCCCGGCCTCGCAAACAGCAAAAGGAAACCTCCATGGCGCAGCGCGTTCAGGTCATGCTCATCGACGACGTCGACGGCAGTGAAGGGGCCGAGACCGTCACCTTCGCCCTCGACGGCGTCACCTACGAGATCGACCTGTCCGAGAAGAACGCCGCGAAGATGCGCGGCGACCTCGCCTCGTGGGTCGGCCACGGGCGCCGGGTGTCCGGCCGCTCGTCGGCGTCGCGTCCGGCCCGCAAGGCATCGAGCGGCGGCACCGACTCCTCGGCCGTGCGCGAGTGGGCGCGGTCCAACGGTCACGAGGTCAGCGAGCGTGGCCGCATCTCGGCCGCCGTCATGGACGCGTACAACTCCGCTCACTGACTCCCGCCGCAGGACGCCTCGCCTCATCGCGGTAGCGGTCGCCCTGCGCTGAGCAGGGCGGCCGCGAGGTCACCCTCGGCGTCCACGCGCTCCAGCACCTCGCGGAACCCCAGCTGGCGCAGCGCACCGGGCACCACCTCGGCCCAGCTGCGGGGCGCGGCGACGTCCGGGTGCTCACGCCCGCGCAAGGAGTACGGCGCGATCGTCGTCTTGGCCGCGTGGTTCTGGCTCCAGTCCAGCAGCACCTTGCCGCCGCGGATCGCCTTGGTCATCCGTGCGACCACCAGCCGGGGGTGGTCGCGGGCCAGGCCGGTGGCCAGCGCCTCGGCGTACGCGCGGACGGCCTCGGCGTCCGGCTCCCCGCTCAGCGGCGCGTACAGCTGCAGGCCCTTGCTGCCGCTGGTCACCGGCACCGGCGACAGGCCGTCCGCCTCGAGCCGCTCGCGCACCAGCAGCGCGACCTGCGCGCACTCGGCCAGTCCCGCCGGCGGCCCGGGGTCGAGGTCGATCACCAGCCGGTCGGTAGCCTGCACCGCACCGCGCGGGCCCACCTGCCACTGCGGCACGTGCAGCTCGAGCGCAGCCAGGTTCGCCAGCCAGACCAGGGTGGCGACCTCCAGCACCAGCGGGAACGTCGCGTCGTCGCGCCCGGTCGAGGAGCCCGGGGTCGGCAGGGTCACCGACGCCACCCAGTCGGGGGTGCCGCGCGGCAGGTTCTTCTCGAAGAACGAGGGTCCGGCCACGCCGTCCGGCCAGCGCTTGCGGGTGACCGGACGCCGGGCCAGGTGCGGCAGCAGCACCCCGGCGACCCTGGCGTAGTAGTCGAGCACCTCGGCCTTGGTGGTGCCCGTCGCGGGGTACAGCACCTTGTCGAGCCGGCGCAGGCGCAGCGCCCGCCCGCCGACGTCGACCCGCACCTCCTCGTCGCTCATCGGCCCAGCTCGCCGGGCGTCAGGTCGGTGCGCAGGCCGCGGACCACGGGCTGTCGCAGCCGGCCGCTGCCGCCGCGCCCCAGGTGGCGCACGTCGACGCAGACCACCGGCTCGACCCAGGTGGCTCCGGTCGCGTCGACCCGGTCGAGCGGCTGGTCGAACGCAGGAGTGCTGCGCCGCAACGGTTCCAGTCGGTGCGTCAGCTCGGTTGCAAGTGCCCCGCTGATCCCGCTGCCGACCCGGCCGGCGAAGACCAGCCGGCCCTCGGCGTCCGGCAGACCCACCAGCAGCGACGCGAGCCGGCCGGTCGTGCCGGTCTGGGGTCGCCACCCGCCGACCACGACGGTGTCGGTGGTGCGGTGCGGGGTCTTCACCCAGTCCTTGCTGCGACGTCCCGGCTGGTAGCGCGAGACGAGCCGCTTGCTGACCACCCCCTCGAGCCCCTGCTCGAGGGTGGCCGCCGCGAGGGCCGCGCCGTCGTCGTACGACGGCGGAACCTGCCACGGCCCGGATCCCAGGTCGATCCGCTCGAGGCTGGCGCGTCGCTCCTCGATCGGCCGGTGCGTCAGGTCGACGCCGTAGAGCCGCACGACGTCGAACACGATCAGGGTGACCGGCACCCGCTGGGCCAGGGCAGCGGCCTTGGCGCCGTCGCGCACGTGCATCCGCTCGGCGAGGGCGGCGAAGCTCGGCACGCCGTCGACCAGTGCCACCACCTCACCGTCCAGGTGCGCGTCGGCCAGCGCAGCCCCGAGCAGCAGCAGCTCGGGGAACGACGTGGTCACGTCGGCCTCGTTGCGGGAGAACAGCTTCAGCGTGTGGTCGTGGACGTCGGCGAGCACCCGCATGCCGTCCCACTTGACCTCGTGCAGCCACCCTGGGCCGGCCGGCGGCGCGCCGGGATGCACCGCAGGGGTGGCGAGCATGGGCCGCATGGGTCCATCCTGCCGGGGGACGAGTGCATGCACGTGACGGAGGTGGCTGCAGGTGCGGGCGATGTGGAAGGGCGCGGTGTCGTTCGGACTGGTGAACGTGCCGGTGCGGATGTACACGGCGACGAGCAGTCACGACGTGTCGTTCCACCAGGTGCACCGCGCCGACGGGGGACGCATCCGCTACAAGCGCACCTGCGACGCCTGCGGCGAGGAGGTCGGCTACGACGAGATCGCCAAGGGCTACGAGGCGCCCGACGGCCAGCTGGTGATCCTGACCGACGAGGACCTCGCCGACCTGCCGGTCACCGCCAGCCGCGAGATCGAGGTCGAGCGGTTCGTCCCGGCCGAGCAGATCGACCCGATGCTGCTGGAGAAGTGCTACTACCTCGAGCCCGACAAGATGGGCCTGAAGCCCTACGCCCTGCTGCGCGAGGCGCTGCGCGCTGCCGACAAGATGGCGCTGGTGCACGTCGCGATCCGCCAGCGTTCGACGATGGCGGTACTGCGGGTGCGCGACGACGTGATCGTCCTGCAGACGATGCTGTGGCCCGACGAGATCCGGCGTCCGGACTTCGACACCCTGGGCGACGCCAGCGAGCTGCGCCCGCAGGAGCTCGCGATGGCGTCCTCGCTGGTCGACTCGATGACCGGTGACTACACCGCCGACGAGTTCGCCGACGACTACCGCGACGCCGTCCAGTCGCTGATCGCCGGTCGGCTCGAGGGCGGTGAGGCGCGGCCCGCACCCGCTGCGGCTGCGGCGTCCACCGGCAACGGCCAGGTGGTCGACCTGCTCGCCGCCCTGCAGCGCTCGGTCGAGGCCGCCCAGGGCCGCGGCACCGCGGACGCCGAGCCGGCCGAGGAGAAGACCCCCGCGAAGAGGACGACGGCGACGAAGACCGCGCCTGCGAAGAAGGCGGCCGTGAAGAAGGCGCCCGCAGCGAAAGCGGCCACGAAGAAGACCGCCACGAAGGCGGCTGCCGGGCGCCGCTCGGCCTGACCACGTATGGCGGGGCGCGCGAGGCGTCAGCCCGCGAGCACCACGACCAGCCGGCGCGGGCCGTGCACGCCCTCAACCCGGCGCAGCTCGATGTCGCTGGTGGCACTCGGGCCGCTGATGAACGTCAGCGGGCGCAACGGGTCGAGCAGCGCGATCCCCTCCGGCACGGTCTGCACCACCTGGTCGGTGCGCACGACGCACACGTGCAGATCGGGCACGAGGGTGATGGCCCGACGGCCGCACTCGGCCGCGCCGTCCAGGACGATCGTGCCGGTCTCGGCGATCGCCAGCGCGCACCCGGTGAGGACGCCGTCCAGGCCGTCGAGGTCGGCGGCAGACAGGTCGTCGTCCTCGACCCGCTCGGGCAGCCACGCCGCGGGTAGCCCGGACGGCGCGACGACCCGGGCCGCACCGTGCCGGCCCAGCGCCTCGGCCACCGCGCCGGCGATGTCGGGCTCGTCGGCGCCACAGCGGATCACCGTGGCTTTGTAGTCGACCAGCCGATCGGTCAGCAGCTCGACCAGCGCGGCTGAGCCGACGGCGTGCTCGCCGTGGCGGCGGTACTCGCGCGGGACCGGGCTGGTGTCGACCGCGGTGTTGCTCGAACTGGCGGCCACGGCGTCGCGGATGCGGCTCAGGACGACCTCGCGCGCGCTCACGGCCGACCGCGCTCGCGGGCCCACCACTGGCGGAACGTCTCGGTGGGCGGTGCCGGGACGTCGCGTGCGGCGGTCCAGCCCGACAGCGGCGGCGGCAGCGGCACGGGCAGGCGACCACCGCGCACGAGCCGGCGGCCGAGCCCGACGGCGCGGCCGGCGGCGGCGAACCGGGAGGGGCTGGTCATCACCGCTGCCGCGGCGGCCATGGCGACCGCCTCGGCGGTGGGCAGGGTGCGCGCCGCAGCGGCCTTCTCGACGTGCTCGGCGCGCAGGCGCACCAGCATCGAGGGGATGTCGATCTTGACCGGGCACACGTCGTAGCACGCGCCGCACAGGGACGAGGCGTACGGCAGGGAGTCGTTGGGAGAGCTGCCGTCCAGGCCGGTCAGCAGCGGGGTGAGGATGGCCCCGATCGGGCCGGGGTAGACCGATCCGTACGCATGGCCGCCGGTG
>JBKJTJ010000360.1:0-3813 GCA_046590855.1 Actinomycetota bacterium | reverse complement strand
ACCATCGGCCTGGCTGTGCTGCAGTCGACCACCCTGGTGTCGATCGCCCGCACCCAGGGCCGGCTGTTCAGCAACTGCCCGGCCGACCTGGTGCCCAGCGACAGCCTGTTCACCATCCTGATCATGGTGCTCACCATGACCGCCGGCACCGGCCTGATCATGTGGCTCGGTGAGCTGATCACCGACAAGGGCGTCGGCAACGGCATGTCGCTGCTGATCTTCACCCAGATCGCGGCCGGGTTCCCCGGGTCGCTGTGGGCGATCCGCAGCACCAAGGGCTGGGGCGTCTTCATCCTGGTCATCGCGGTCGGCCTGGTGATTGTCGCGCTGGTGGTGTTCGTCGAGCAGAGCCAGCGGCGGGTGCCGGTGCAGTACGCCAAGCGGATGATCGGCCGGCGCCAGTACGGCGGCACCAGCACGTACATCCCGCTGAAGGTCAACCAGGCCGGCGTCATCCCGGTGATCTTCGCGTCCTCGCTGCTGTACCTGCCGGCGCTGATCGCCCAGTTCCAGAGCGACCAGACCGCCGGGTGGGTCGTGTTCATCACCAACTACCTGGTGCGCGGCGACCACCCCCTCTACATGGCGCTGTACTTCGGGCTGATCGTGTTCTTCACCTACTTCTACGTCGCGATCACGTTCAACCCCGACGAGGTGGCCGACAACATGAAGAAGTACGGCGGGTTCATCCCCGGCATCCGCGCCGGCCGCCCCACCGCCGAGTACCTCGACTACATCCTCACCCGCATCACGCTGCCGGGCGCCGTCTACCTGGGCCTGCTCTCGCTGATCCCGCTGATCGCGCTGGCTCTGGTGAACGCCAACCAGAACTTCCCGTTCGGTGGCACCTCGATCCTGATCATCGTCGGCGTGGGTCTGGAGACGGTGAAGCAGATCGAGTCCCAGCTGCAGCAACGGCACTACGAAGGGTTCCTGCGCTGATGCGGCTCGTCATCCTCGGCCCGCCCGGTGCGGGCAAGGGCACCCAGGCGGCGCGGCTGGCCGAGCACTACGCGATCCCGGCGATCTCGACCGGCGACATCTTCCGGTCGAACATCAAGGAGGGCACCGACCTCGGCGTCCAGGTCAAGGCCATCGTGGACGCCGGCGGGTACGTGCCCGACGAGGTCACCAACGCGATGGTGCGCGACCGGCTGGCCCAGGACGACGCGGTCGGCGGGTTCCTGCTGGACGGCTACCCCCGCACCCGCGCGCAGGTCGACGAGCTCGACCAGATGCTCGCCGCCGCCGGGTCGTCGCTGGACGCCGTCGCCGAGCTGACCGTGGACCCCGACGAGATCGTGGCCCGGCTGGTGAAGCGGGCCGAGACGGCCGGGCGCAGCGACGACGCCGAAGAGACCGTGCGGCACCGTCAGGAGGTCTACACCGAGCAGACCGCCCCCCTGACGGCGGTGTACGGCGAGCGCGGGCTGCTCGTGCAGGTCGACGGCATGGGCGAGCTCGACGAGGTCACCACCCGGCTGCAGCAGGCCATCGACGGCCGGGCCGCCCCGGTCCAGCGGTGAACGGCGGTCCCGCCGCGTGATCGTCCGCGACCGGATCCAGTACAAGACGCCCGACCAGGTGCGGGCGATGCGCCGAGCCGGCCTGGTCGTCGGTGAGACCCTGGCGCTGCTGCGCGAGTCGGCCGAGGTGGGCATGACGACCCGCGACCTGGACGCGATCGCCGAGAAGCGCATCCGCGGGACGGGAGCGGTGCCCTCGTTCATGGGCTACCACGGCTTCCCCGCCACGCTGTGCGTCTCGGTCAACGACGAGATCGTGCACGGCATCCCCGGTGACCGGGTGCTCGCCGACGGCGACGTGGTCTCGATCGACTGCGGGGCCATCGTCGAGGGCTGGCACGGCGACGCCGCGATCTCGGTGGTCGTGGGCGAGTCCGACCCCGCCGACGAGCAGCTCGTCGAGACCACCGAGCAGGCCATGTGGGCCGGCATCGCGGCCCTGCTCGCCGGCCGCCGGCTGCACGAGGTCGGCTCGGCCGTCGAGGACCTGGTCGAGTCGCGGGCGCAGGACGGGGGAGCGCTGGGCACGCAGGGGTACGGCATCGTCGAGGAGTACGTCGGCCACGGGATCGGCACCGAGATGCACCAGGACCCCCAGGTGCCCAACTACCGGGTGCGCGACAAGGGTGTGCGGGTGCGTGCGGGGCTGGTCGTCGCGATCGAGCCGATGCTCACCCGCGGCTCGGCCGCGACCCGGGTGCTGGACGACGACTGGACCGTCGTCAGCACCGACTCCTCGCGGGCCGCGCACTTCGAGCACACGGTCGCCGTCGCCGAGGACGGGCTGTGGGTGCTCACCGCCCTGGACGGCGGCCGCGAGCAGCTGGCCCGGCTGGGCGCGCCGTACGCCGGGCGCGACTGAGCCCACCGCACCCTCAGGCAGGCCCGGGCCGATCGGGCGCATTTGGGTTCTCGTGCCGCTCTGGCGTATCCTGGCGTGTCGGCGCACGACGTCTCGTCCTCACCCCCGTCCCGCGGCTGGTTCTGGCGGTTGGAGGACGGGCTCTCGCGTGCCGCCTGCATGACGCACCACCCATCCCTGTGGGTCCAGCCGAACGGCTGGCCCACGCACGTCGACAGCACGGAATGCGGAGGACATGGCGAAGAAGGACGGTGTCATCGAGATCGAGGGCACGATCATCGAGGCTCTGCCCAACGCGATGTTCCGCGTCGAGCTGAGCAACGGTCACAAGGTTCTCGCGCACATCTCGGGCAAGATGCGTCAGCACTACATCCGGATCCTGCCCGAGGACCGGGTCGTGGTCGAGCTCAGTCCCTATGACCTCACCCGCGGACGCATCGTCTTCCGTTACCGCTAGACCCCGTTTCCCGGCGTACGACGTCCACCCTGACCACCACGAGCAGACGGCAGGCAGATGAAGGTCAAGCCCAGCGTCAAGAAGATCTGCGACAAGTGCAAGGTGATCCGCCGTCACGGGCGGGTCATGGTGATCTGCGAGAACCTGCGCCACAAGCAGCGCCAGGGCTGAGCAGCCACCACCCGCAGCACAGAACCGACCGACCAGCACCACCCTCGAAGCACCACCCGACCCCCGGGCTCGCCCGGGACGTCACCCCCGGCCGCGGAGGCCGGGGACCGCTCCCCACCAGGGAGCGGACCGGTGGTGCACCAGACCTCCGCAGCACGACGAGGAGAACCATGGCTCGCCTGATCGGCGTCGACCTCCCGCGCGACAAGCGCCTCGAGGTCGCGCTCACCTACATCTACGGCGTGGGTCGCACCCGCGCCGCCGAGACCCTCACCGCGACGGGCGTCAGCCCCGACGTGCGGGTCAAGGACCTCACGGACGACGACCTGGTCCGCCTGCGCGACCACCTCGAGGCGAGCTTCAAGCTCGAGGGCGACCTGCGTCGTGAGGTCGCCGCCGACATCCGCCGCAAGGTCGAGATCGGCAGCTACGAGGGCATCCGGCACCGCCGCGGCCTGCCCGTCCGTGGCCAGCGCACCAAGACCAACGCTCGGACCCGCAAGGGCCCCAAGCGCACCGTGGCCGGCAAGAAGAAGGCCGCCCGCAAGTAGTCCGCCCGGTCGATCCCTCGAACGGCGGACCGACGACCTCCCCTCAGCACAGGAGCTACCTGCACATGCCTCCCAAGAGCCGTACGGCTGCGGGCACCAAGAAGGTGCGCCGCAAGGAGAAGAAGAACGTCGCCCACGGGCACGCTCACATCAAGAGCACGTTCAACAACACGATCGTCTCGATCACCGACCCCGCCGGGGCCGTCATCGCCTGGGCCTCCGCCGGCCAGGTGGGCTTCAAGGGCT
>JBKJTJ010000023.1:0-2808 GCA_046590855.1 Actinomycetota bacterium | reverse complement strand
GCCGGCGCCCACGGCGCCGACCACCGACGTGGACCAGTCGATGACCGACGTGGGCTTGACGACGTGCAGGGACAGGCCGAGCTCCTTCGGGGTCAGGCCGAGGGCCAGGCCGACGAGCTGGGGCAGGTGCAGCACCGGCATGTCGAGCTTGCGGCCGACGGCCTTGTTGGCCAGCGGCTGCTGCATGTCGAGGTTCAGGTGGCACAGCGGGCACGGCGTGACGACGCAGTCCGCGTCGGCGTCCTTGGCGTCGCCGAGGTGCATACCGGCCTGCTTGAGCGAGGCCTCCGTGTTCATCGTGATGACCGGGAAGCCGCAGCACTTGTGCGAGCCGGCGTAGTCGATGACGGTGCCGCCGAGGGCCTCGATGACCAGCGGCAGGTAGGTGTCACGGGGCTGCTCGTCGTCGATGCCCAGACGACTCGTCGGGCGGACGATGTAGCAGCCGTAGAACGGGCCGACCTTGAGGTCCGTCAGCGGCCGCGTCACCTTGGACTTCAGCACGTCCAGGCCGATCTCCTCGACGAGCATCCAGAGGAAGTTCTTGTTCGTGATGCCCGCGGTGTATTCGAGGCCTTCGGGAGCGAGGGTCTCGTTGACCTGCGCGCGGTACTCGGCGCTGGCGTCCAGGCGCTCCTGGCATTCGGACTGCGCGCCCTGGCACGTGGAGCAGATGTTCATCATGAGCTCCGCGCCGTTGCGGATCTCCTGCTGCGCCATCGCGAACGTGCGGGCGTTGAGCGTGTCCGCGAGCTCCTGGTTGTGCTCGGCGATGACACCGGCGCCCGTGCAGCAGGCGCGATCCAGGGTGATGAGCTCGAGGTCGAGCAGCGGGGCGACCTTCGCCATCGAGCCGTGGAGCTCGGGGGTGAACCCGCGGCTCACGCAGCCGGGCCAGTAGGCGACCTTCTTCATGCTGTGGCCTCCTGGCCGGCGTGGGGTCCGCCCTGGGGTGCTTCCTCGGGCTGGTTGGGCGCGTTGTCCTTGTCCGTGCCCGAGATGTACAGGTTGTATTCGTTCCGCGCCGGACGGTTCTCGATGGTGTCGAAGATCCGCTTGACGTCCTCGGGCGCCTTGTGCGGGTGCAGCAGCGCGACCTTCAGCGTCGCCTTGCGGCGGATGAGCGCGCGGCTGATGACCGGCAGCGACTTCGCCAGGAAGATGCCGGCGGCCGGGTTGAACTTGCCGCCGAAGGAGTCGGCGAGCAGGTCGTTCTCGTGCAGCAGCCCGTTCTTCTCGATGTTCTTGACGAACGCGTGCTCGTGGTTCAGGCCGTTGTTGCGGTCCTTGATGTGGTGATCGGAGCCGGCGCGACGGCGCAGGCGCATGATCTGCGACATCGGCGCGACGCCCTTGGGGCAGGCCTCGATGCACTTGAAGCAGTGGGTGCACGAGTACATGCCGTGCGGGTCCTCGGCGATGTCCTTCAGGCGCTCGGCCTGGCGGATGTCGCGCGGGTCGCCGACGAAGCGGTAGGACTTGGCCAGGGCGGCGGGGCCGATGAAGAGCGGGTCGACCTCCATCGAAAGGCAGTCCGAGACGCAGGCGCCGCACTGGATGCAGGCCATGGTCTGCGTGACGTCGACCATCGACTCCTTGGACACGATGTGCTCGCGCTCGGGCATGTTCTCGTCGTCGGCGAGCAGCCACGGCGTGACGCGCTGGATCTTCTTCCAGTGGACCGCGTCCATGTCGACGATGAGGTCCTTGATGACGGGCATGTTGCCCATCGGCTCGATCTCGATGACGCCGTTCTTGGACGACCTCAGCGCGGCGCCGAGGTGCGTGTGGCACGCCAGGCCGGGCTGGCCGTTGACGCGCACGCCGCACGAGCCACAGATCGCTGCCGCACAGGAGCAGCGCACGCCGATGGACCCGTCGAAGCGGTCCTTGGCCTGCAGCAGACCCTGGAGCACCGAGCGGTGGGGCTCGAGCGTGATCGTGTGCTCGTCCCAGTAGGGGGCTTCGCCGGACTCGGGGTCGTACCGGCGGACGCGCAGGGTGAAGTCCTGCGGCGGCTTTTTGGGTTCCATGAAAGTTCTCCGGGCTTCTCTAGTACTTGCGCTCTTCGGGCTGCCACTGGGTGATCGTCACCGGCGAGTAGCTGATCGTCGGCGCCGCGTCGGCGTCGTCCGTGATCGTCGTGTTGATGTGCTTCTGCCATTCCTCGTCGTTGCGCTCGGGGTAGTCCGTGCGGAACTGGGCGCCGCGCGACTCCTTGCGCTCCAGCGAGGCCAGGACGCAGCACTCGGCCGCGTCGAGCATGTACCCCAGCTCGATGGCGCCCAACACGTCCTGGTTGAAGACGGTGCCGCGATCGTCGATGTACGACGTCTTGGCCTCCTCCTTCAGCCGGCGGACGACCTCCATCGCCTCCAGCATGCCGGCCTCGTCGCGGTAGACGGCGAGCTTCTGGTTCATGATCGTGCCGAGCTCGTCCTTGATCTCGGAGATGCGGCGGCCTGTCTTCGGGCGGTTGATGATCTCGGCGATCATGCCCTCGTCGCGGCGGAGGATCTCCTCCGTGTTGACCGGCATGGACATTTCCTTCGCGCGCTTCGCAGCGTGCTCGCCGGCGCGGCGGCCGAAGATGAGCGTGTCCAGCAGCGAGTTCGCGCCCAGGCGGTTGCCGCCGTGGACGGAGACGCAGGCCACCTCGCCGGCGGCGTACAGGCCCTTGACCGGGGTCAAGCCATCGATGTCGGTCTTGACGCCGCCCATGATGTAGTGCTGGCCGGGACGGATCAGGATGGGCTCCTTTGTGATGTCCACGCCGGCGAAGTCCTTGCCGATGTTGACGATCTCGCG
>JBKJTJ010000333.1:0-9357 GCA_046590855.1 Actinomycetota bacterium | reverse complement strand
GCCGGCGCCCCTGATCAGGGAGAAGCATCTGCCGCCTGATCTGCTCCGCCCGGCTGGCGGCCACCTCATCCGTATCGAGGGCTTCGAGCGCGACGAGATCCTGCGCTGCCTCACCCGCCGCGACGTCACCGTGGCAGAGGCCGCCACGACCCTGGGAATGAACCGGGCGACCCTTCACCGCAAGATCACCCAGTACAAGCTCGAGGACATGCGCTGAGTGACATCCACCCGGGTAGCCCGGACCCGCGGCTGGCGGGTTTGATCCCTGTCGGGTCCACCCACCGCTGCCCCGGAGACGCGCTGCTCGCCCGTTGACGCCATCGAACCGAACGAGGGCATCGTCCTGGTGCTGTGCGGGACTACAGCGACGAAAGCTTTCGACCGCTCGAGGCTGGGCGGGTTCAAGCCGGCCTCGGTCTGAGTGCACGATGACAACGCGCTTGGGCTGCCGGCATGCGACCGCTGTTCGCAGCGCGGTCACGGGCCAGCTGCCGTCCGTAACTTGAGCACGGCGCCCCGACAAGGGTAGGAGCAGCAGCAGCCGGGGAGCGTTGCGCGGCGCCAGCGATGGCGCCTGCTCAGCGGTGGGCCAAGGTGCGGTGAACCGAAACCCGCCGGCCGACGTACCCGACAGCAACCGGCCCGCAGTTATCCATCTCGGGCGAATGACTGCGATCCGGTGGAGGATGCGCGCAAGGCCCGAGGACGTGCCAGCCGAAACGGAGATCAGGATGAAGAACCGACCCAGTGCGAGGTGGATGGCAACAGCCGTCGCCGCCGTCGTGGTGAGTGCGACCGCCGGTGCAGCCGGCGTCCCGGCGAGCTTCGCAGCAACCGGGCCGGCGCCCGTGCGCCAGGCCCCGGCGCTGTTCGGGGCGCCCCCCATCAGTGCCAGCGACCGCGTCTACACCGCTGATCAGACCTCGAACACGGTCACGGTCATCGATCCGCGACACCGCAAGGTGCTCGGAACCCTGGCGCTGGGTGACCAGCGGTTAGGCCCGGTCCTCGGCCCGCAGTACCTGCGTGACGTCGACGTCCATGGCCTGGGGTTCTCCCGTGACGGCCGCTACCTCAACGTCATCAGCGTGACGAGCAACACCGTCACCGTCGTCCGCACGAACGACAACGCGGTCATCTCGCGCACCACCGTCGGTCGCGCCGCGCACGAGGGCTTCTTCTCCCCCGACGGGCGCACCGTGTGGGTCGCCGACCGGGCCCTGAAGCGGCTCGACATCGTCGACGCCCTGCACGGTGGCATCGTCGGCAGCGTGGCCACCGCCGACGGCCCGTCCAAGGTGCTGTTCAGCCCGAACGGGCGCTGGGCCTACGTCAACCACCTCCGCTCAGCCACGATCGACGTGATCGCCGTCCCGCAGCGCCGGGTCGTGGCCCGCGTCTCCGGACTGGCCGATTCCTTCTCCCCGGACATGGCTCTGTCTCCCGACGGCAAGGACCTGTGGGCCGCTCACAAGAAGGTCGGCAAAGTCAGCGTCATCGACCTGGTGCACAAGCGGGTCACCGCCGTCCTCGACACCGGCGCCGACACCAACCACCCCGCCTTCGTCAGCGGCAGAGGCACCAGCTTCGTGTGGGTCACCGTCGGGGGCGAGAACCTGACCAAGGTCTACCAGCGTCTGCGCGGTGGGGTGATCCGCATGGTCGCGGCCATCCCCTCGACCGGCGTCGAGCCGCACGGCATCTGGCCCAGCCCCGACAACTCCACCGTGTACGTGGTGAACGAGAAGTCCGACAGCGTCGACATTTTCGACACCAAGACGTTCCGCGTCACCGACACCCTGCGCACCGGCCAGGAAGGACAGGCGGTGGTCTACGTCGCCGGCGCCGTGACGTCAGGCACCGGGACCACGCACCTGCGCCGTCAGGGCCTTGGCCTTCGGGTCGAGAACGCGCACGCCTACGTCGAGCTCAGTCCCGGCGCGGCCCATGTCACCGTCCGCCAGGTCTCTGGCACCGACATGGTGCAGATCCAGGCGAACGACCTGACCCCACGCACCAAGTACACCGCCTACGGACGCCGAAACGGTGCCCTCGTGCCGCTGCTCAGCTTCTCCTCCGACGCCAAGGGAGGGGTCGCTCAGGCACTGGCCTTCGTCCACTTCTTCGGGGTGTACGACGCCCAGGACGTCACGGTGCGCCCCTCGAGCACCGGAACGACCGGCCCCAGCATCGAGCTCACCTCCGCTGTTCCCGGTGACACGGTCGCGGCAGGTTCAGGGGTGCCCGGCGCCGGGAGCCCGAACGGTTCGGGCTTCGCTCTGAACATCAAGGCCACCACCCATGACGACACCGCCGTGGCCGTCAAGGAAGCCCTCAACATCCGCCACACCGACCAGCTCGGTGGCACCAACGCGGACTTCCCCGGGCTCGACGTCACCATCGACGCCGCGTTGACCAAACCTGACGGCGGGACCATCCCGGCCGGCACCAATCTGGCACCCCTGTTCAACATCGCCGGCACCGACGACTCCCCCGGCGCGGGCGTCACCATCTGGGCCGGCTGGCACGTCCTTGAGTCACTGGCTCCGGGTACCAAGACGATAACGGTCACCGCAACCGTCACCGACCTGGCCGGACGCCGCGCTCGCACCAGCTCGAGGTACGCGGTCAGCGCCACCGCCGACAGCGGCCAAGCACTGACCCCGTCCCCCGCGGACACCACGCCCGTCGCCCAGGGTGGCATCGGGCCCGAGCTCGACCTGACTGCCCCTGAGCACCCGACCAGCATCACGCTGGGCACCTTGCCCCAACCCACCCTCGCCGACGGCACCCTGTTCTTCATCCAGGTCGACGCCCTGGATGCGGCGCGACACGGGATCGCCGTCAACGAGAACGCCGGCGGCGCCGGAGTCATCGTCGACCCCACCCAGATCAAGGTGGCCGGCCCAAACCGCAACGCCCCGGGCCTGAACTTCACCTTCGACGTCGCACTCAAGCAGCCCAACGGCAACGTCGTCCCCGCAGGTCAGAACCTCGCGCCGCTGTTCAACATCGCCGGCAGCGCGATCGCACCCGGCGGGGCGATCCGGACCACCTTCGACTGGGTCGTCGGGGGCGCGCTGATCCTGCCCGCCGGGCAGACCAGCGTCACCATGACCGCCCAGGTCACCGACCGCGCCGGGGCCACCAGCACCACCACCCGGCGGGTCGACATCTCACCGGTCACCAGCGGGCAACAGCTCACGCCCCAACCCTGACCGGCCACGCTCACAGCACCCCGCTAGGCGCTTCGTAGATATCTCGGGGGATCGCTGATCTCACGGCGCAGCCCCTGGAGACCTTGAGGGCGGCTGGACCCGTAGCACCCGCAGCGCAGGGTGCTACGGGTCCAGGTCGTCTCCCAGGTGCTCGGGAGCGGGCCTGGCCGCCGGAGCCACCTGTCTCGCCGCGGGTTCAGTGGAGGCTGGTGGTGCTCCACGTCGGGACGGTGCCGGCGTCACCGCAGTCCCAGCACGAAGTGGTGACGTTGCGCCGAACGGGTGAACCGAATGGCGATGCCGCACGTGTACCCCGCGGCAGCACTCACCACCCTCGAGGAGCGTTCCGTGAGCACATCGGCACCCCGCAGTCGCAGCCTGATCCTGTCCGCAGCAGCCCTGGTCGGAGTCGGGGTCCTTGCACCCACGCTTTCGACGGCCGTCGCCGTCGGCGGCGACACCACCGTCAGCAGCAGCACCAGCCAGCCGGTCCACCTGGACGTCCGGGCCCCCACGGGGGGCGACAACGCGGGCACCGAGGGCAAGGGGTGGTTCGTCGACCTCGAGATCAACTACCCAGCTACGGGCACTGACGGACTTGCCGCATCCGGGTTCACCGGTCTGCAGCTGACCGGCCCGGGCGTTCACAACAAGGTGCCGCCGTTCCCGGGCACGTTCTCGCCGAACAGCAAGGACGATCGGCTTCCCGGGCTGGTGGTCCTGACCTCGACGACCAAGGTCGGCGGCCCGTTCGTCGGGCCGGGCACCAACCTGGCCAACCTGTTCAACCTGACCGGTATCACCGACCGCTCACCCAGTGAGGCGCAGATCTGGGACACCTGGATCGTGGGCGACTCGATCGCCGGCCAGAACGTGGACACCACCCTGACCGTGGCCGTCGTGGCTGACTTGAACCACAACGGCGTCTACGACGACGCCCCCGGAACCGTCACCGACCTCAACGGTGATGGCATCGTCGACGCCAAGGACCTTGAGACGCTCGGCGTCGCCAGCAACATCCGGACGGTGGACTTCCACCTCAACGGCGCCAAGTAGCGCCGCCAGTCCCGGGATGACCGACCGCGACCGGCAGGCCAGGTGGCCTGCCGGTCGCGGTGGAGTTCATCCGTCCTGCGTAGCGGCCTCAGCCGACAGTCAGGGTGATCTTCTTCATGACGATGTCGGCGCCGGACTTGACCGGCAGGTCCGCCCCGGCAACCTTGGGGAACTCGTAGGTGCCGACGGTGTGGTCGTCGACGTGCAGCATGGGCCAGTACGAACCCGTGGCGACCTTGCTGTCCAAGGTGACCTTCACATCAGCGCTGCTGCCCTTGGGGACCTTCACGGTGCCGACCACGGGGCCGGGCTTGCCGCCAAGGTCGCTGTGAACGGCGATCCATCCGCCGTCGACACCCTGCAGGTCCACGCTCGCGACGGTCAGCGTCGTGCCGTCCCCGCTCTGGTCGGCCGCCGTCAGCGTGCCGCTGGCTGCCGCACCGCCGGCCGTGGTGGCAGCTGGCGCCGAGGTGCCGGAAGTCGATCCAGCGGTGTCGCTGCTGCCGCACGCCGCCAGGGCCGTGACCAGTAGCAGGGCCCCGGCCGCGCCGGTGCCGACGCGACGGAAGCGTGAGGATACGAAGTACTGGTTCATGATCGTCCTTTGGTCAGCGCACGATGATCGTGCCGTGCATGGATGGGTGAACCTTGCAGTGGATGGCGTAGCTGCCCGGCTTGCTCGGTGCGGTGAAGCTGCCAGGGTTGGTCTTGTCGAACGAACCGGTGTCGAAAGCCCCGCCGTCCGCGGTGACCGTGTGCGGCTCGTCGTCACCGTCGACGACCGTGACCTTCGTGCCGGGCGCGACGGTCAAGGCGGGCAGCTTGTACTGCGCCACCGTGTACGTCACGCCCGAGCCGGCCGCAGCGGCCTGGGTCGCGGAGTTCGTGGCCGCCGGGGACGCGGCGCCCGAGCTGCCGCACGCGGCCAGCAGCATCGCCGCCGGGACGCACGCACCAAGGAAAAGGGTGGTTCGTCTCTTGCTCATGCACCGGTGTACGCGCGATGAGCCAGTTCGGTTCGATCCCCACCGGCCCGGTTTCGTGCCGCGGCACGCGATGAACCAGTTCGCCGTCCGAAACGTACCCGACAGTGACACCCGCGAAGCAGTGGAGGACCAATGACGATCACCAGCCCCACGACGGCACGCCGGGCCCGCCTCGACCTGGCACTGCGGGCCCTGACTGCAGCCGGACTGGCGGTCACTGCCTACATCCACCTGCATCTCGCGGGGGACTACGCCTTCGTCGGCACCCAGATCACGCTCGCCGACCTGTTCCGCGCCCAGGCCATCGCCGCGATCATCGCCGCGCTCCTGCTCCTCATCCGCGGCAACCGCCTCGCCTGGGTGCCCGCGATCCTGGTCGCCGCGGGCTCGCTCGCTGCACTGGTGGGCACGGTGTACGTGCACGTCCCGGCCATCGGTCCGTTCCCGGCCATCTACGAACCACTGTGGTTCCCCGAGAAGGTCGTCGGCGTCCTCAGCGTCGCGATCGCGACGGTCGCCGCCATCGCCGGGGTGGCATTCGGCCGCTGGGAAGACGTCGCCCTCCGACACCGCTAAGACCAAGCGCAGACCAGCCGTCATCGTCAGCGCCCAGATGCCGAGCTCGGTGGTGCGACTGCTATCCCCACCACGCCACCCGGCTCCACTTGCTGCTCGGCGCCTTCGCTCACACCGTGGAGCAGATCACTGCGCGCCCGCATGCCTCGACGTCTCCGAGGCCGGTGCAGCAGGCGCTGTTCCGGTTCTGCTGCAAGGTGCTGCCCGTGGACGACCGTCGCCGGCGTGGTGCATCGTCACGGCACCGTTCAGCGCCGCCGCCTCACACCCCGAGCGGTCTGAGCCTGCAGGGCTTGCCAGGCCCCGCAGCAGCATCCAGCTTACCGACCGACCCTCTACGCGAAGGATCACTCAGGCGACATCGTGCGGGTGCGCGGCCCCGCAGGCCTGGACATCGGCGCACGCACCCCCTGGCAAGATCACCCCGTTCATCGCCGCCGAGGCCCTGACGTTCCACCACGAGGCGGGGGGCTGGCACTGCTGGACACCAGGGCCACCCGGCGGCCCACCACTGACCTGAGCTTTATCCCAATGCCAGGGTGACCCGGGCCAGCCAGGCACAGGAGTGCTTGGCGACTCTTGCGCAAAGCCTGTTTGGCGTGGCGCACACCGGGTCTCAGCCTCGATTGGCCGGCCCCGCGCCCATCGGCGTGCCGCAACCACTGCAAATGGCAGTTCAGGTCAGCGTCGGCAAGTGGCCCTCTGCTCGGGTCAAGACGGTCCAAAGCTCGGCGCCGATCGGGTCCTGTCGCAGCGGCGGACGGCGGGAGCACGCGGTCGAGCCTCAGGCACGTCGCAGGATCTGCTTGGCGGGCGTGCCACGGCTGATCCACGCCCCGAGCAGCCCCTCGGACATCAGCTCGTCGATGACCATGAAGGCCGCGCCGCGTAGGCCGGACCTGTCGCCCACAGGCGAGGAAAGAATCTGCAGCGAACGCGTGGCCAGCGGCAATGAGCGGCTGAACACCGACTGACGAATCTCGGCGAGGTAGAGGTCGCCGGACTGGCTCACCCCGCCCCCGACCAGGATCAAGGAGGGGTTGAAGAAGTTGACGATCCGGGCCACTGACTCGCCGACCAGCTGGGCGGAACGGGTGAGCAGCAGTACGCAGCCGGGGTCTCCGTGGCGGGCACCCAGACCGACGTCCTGCGCCGAGACCACGCGACCGCTCGCGAGCACGGCCTGCAGGTAGGCGCTGCGCCCGTCGGCGCCGTACTCAGCGCCGTCGCGGGCCAACGCAGCACCACCCGCCAACGCCTCGAGGCACCCGGTCTGGCCGCATCGGCAGCGCACGTTGCCGCCGTCGTCGATGGCGATGTGGCCGATGTCGCCCGCGCAGCCCTGAGCGCCGCGGTGCAGTCGACCGCCGGACACGAGACCGGCGCCGATGCCGGTACCGATCTTGATGTAGACGAGATCACGCTGGCCTTGGGCCAATCCGCCGCGAAGCTCGCCGAGCGCCAGGACGTTGACGTCGTTGTCGACCCAGGTAGGCGCACTAAATCGTTCGGCCAGGTAGCCCCGGACGTCGTAGCCGTCCCACCCAGGCATGATCGGCGGCGCGATCGGACGTCCCGTTGCGAACTCGACCGGCCCGGGCAGACCTACACCAATCCCCCACACCTGTACTGGTTCGCCCTGCTGACCCTGCTCCGCGAGGACGACGTCGAACAGCGCGGCCACCTGCTCCAGGACGGGCTCAGGTCCATCGGTGACGTCCGCACTCTCCTCCCGAGCCGCGATCACCTGGCCCTTCAGGTCGCAGATTGCCACCGCGATGCTGGTGGCGCCGAGCTCGGCGACCAGGATCCACCCAGCCTCAGCGCGAAAGCGCAGCTTGCGCGGCGCCCGCCCGCCGGTCGAGGGGCCCAGCGCACCCTCGACGACCAGGCCCGCCTGCTGCAGCTGCGCCACCCGCTGGGTGACCACGTTGCGGCCCATCCCGAGCAGCCGCGTGAGCTCGGGACGGGTCCGGGCACGCTCAGATCGTATGGCGTCCAGGACCGCCACCAGCGACTGGACGAGGTCGGCGGTCAGGTCGCCAGCATCCTGATCGGACATCGCTGCATCCCACTTTCGATCTGTAAACATCTGTCTCTGGCCACTTGACTTCTGCATCTAGCGTGCTTAACTTCTATCACATACAACCGATCATAGGAGAGCGAGGGTCAATGATGCGGCTCGGCTACCACACGATCACCTGGGGCGGCGTCGTCGGCGATCCCCAGGGTGTGACCAGCGTCAAGGACCTCTTCTACCGCGTGAACGGGTCGATGGCCAGAGCCATCAGTGAAATCGGGTCCCTCGGCTATGAGGGGGTGGAGATGTTCGACGGCAACGTCAACGACTACGCCGAACGTCCTGGCGAGCTGCGCTCACTGCTGGACGATGCCGATCTCGAGCTGGTCAGCGTCTACACCGGCGGCAACTTCGTCTACGCCGACATCCTCGCCGACGAGCTGCACCGCGTGACCCGCGCCGCAGACCTGGCCAGGACCTTCGGCGCCCGCAGCCTGGTCGTTGGCGGCGGCGCCCGTCGGGTCGCCGGCACCACCGACGCCGACTACGCCGCGCTGGCTGCAACCCTCGACCGCATCACCGAGATCGCGGATGACCGTGACCTCGCCGCCTGCTACCACCCACATCTGTCGACCATCGTCGAGACACCTGACGAGCTCGACCAGCTGATGGCGCTGACCCGCATCGGCTTCTGCCCGGACACTGCGCACATCGTCGGCGGTGGCGGGGATCCGGCAACCCTGATCCGCAAGTACGCCGACCGCCTGCGACACATCCACCTCAAGGACGTCCGGATCGACCCCCTGCAGTTCCTGCCGTTGGGCCGAGGCGACATCGACTTCGCCGACGTCCTCTCGGCCATCAACGACAGCGGCTACGACGGATGGCTCGTCGTCGAGCTCGACTCCTACGACGGTGACCCGCGGGACGCCGCGGCCATCAGCAAGAACCACCTCGACTCGCTGCTGGCTGCCGCCGGCTGCACGACCTCTGGAGCACAGTCATGAAGCGCACCCACCTCGCCGCCGCTATCACGGCCCTCGCCCTCGCCACGGCAGGATGCAGCGCCGGTACGACGGCGGCGACCACCCAGGACTCCGGGGTGTCCGCCAAGGCCGACGCGGCCCTGGCGGCCGTCACCGGTAAGGTCCTGTCCAAGGGCCCCAACGGCGAGGACCCCTCGCCCGCCTCGGTCGCCGACCTGACACCTGACGAGATCACCAAGGTCAAGGCCCTCGGCGCAACCGCGGCGATCGTCATGCACTACGGCGGCAACGACTGGGCCAACGCTCAGGTCGACGGACTCAAGCGCGAGTTCGGCAAGCTCGGGATCAAGGTCATCGCAGTGACCGACGCCAACTTCAAGCCGGACAAGCAGGTCTCGGACATCGAGACGGTGCTGACCAAGAAGCCCAGCATCATCGTCTCGATCCCGACCGACCCGGTGGCCACCGCAGCGACGTACAAGAAGGCCGCAGCGCAGGGCGTGAAGCTGGTCTTC
>JBKJTJ010000147.1:0-7843 GCA_046590855.1 Actinomycetota bacterium | reverse complement strand
GCGATCAGCGGCTCGAGCAGGGTGCGGGCGTCGAACAGCGCCTCGAAGTGCTGCCAGTTGGGGATCAGGTGGCGGCGCACCATCTCGGCGGACGACGGGCCCCAGTCGGCGAGGACGAAGTAGCCGCCGTTGCGGCCGCGCCGCACCTCGAGGTAGCCGGTGTCGGTGAGGGTGCGCAGGGCGTCGCGCACCGTCGACCGAGAGACGCCGAGCATCGGCGCCAGGTCGCGCTCGCTCGGCAGCCGCTGGCCGGGCACGTACACGCCGAGGGCCACCGCGGTCACCAGCCGGTCGACCACCTGGTCACCCACGTGCCGCGAGACGATCGGCTCACCCAGCGGGTCCGACGTCCCGGTGTCGACGCTGGCGAGCACGTCCAGGTCGAGCTCGCCCGCGCGGCCGGTCACGGTGTCACCCCTGGGCTCGAGGCCAGCTGCCCGGCACTGAACCTGGTGCGCAGGAACCGGGCCAGCGTGCGCGCGCCGTCCACGATGCTGGCCAGCTCGACCGACTCGTCCACCCCGTGGATGTCGTGGGCGACGGCACCGAAGCACAGGGCAGGGACGCCGAAGTCGTTCAGGTAGGTGCGTGCGTCGGTGGTGCTGCCCATCGAGAACGTGCGGGGCACGACGCCGTGCGCGTCGCGGTGCGCCTCGCTCATGGCCGCGACCAGCGGATGGCCGGGGTCGAGCGCGTACCCCGCGGCACGCAGCCCGGTGGCGACGACCGTCGCCGGCGCGGGGAAGGCCGGGTCGGCGTCGCTGATCGCCCGGACGGCGGCCCGCACCTCGGTCTCGGCGCGCGCCGGCGTCCACGCCCGGGGGAAGCCCACGCGCAGCCGGAACGTCGCCGAGGCCGGGACGCTGGAGTGCCAGTCCCCCGCCGAGACGCCGCCCACGTTGAGGTTGTAGGGACTGCGCACCTGGGCCAGGCCGGCGTCGGGGTCGGCGTCCGCCAACGTGGCGCACCAGCGTCGCAGCCCCTCGACGACGCGCATGCCGAGGTCGACCGGGTTGGCACCGAGGTCGGCGGACTCGGCGTGCGCCGCGGTGCCGCGCACCTCGAGGTCGACCCACAGCACCCCGACCCCGCCGAGCATCAGACCGAGGTCGGTGGGCTCGAGCAGGACGACGGCGTCGGCGAGCACGCCCTGGCGCGCCGCCGCCCACAGCGCTCCGTTGCCGGTGCACTCCTCCTCGATCACCGCGAGGAACCCCAGGCGGCGGTGCGCGAACAGGGTGGGCTCGACCTCGCGCAGCGCGCGCAGGGCCAGTGCGCCGATCGCGAAGCCGCCCTTCATGTCACCGGCGCCGCGGCCGTACAGGCGTCCGTCACGCCGGGTCGGGGTGAAGGGGGCCGAGGCCCACAGGTGCGGCGTGCCGGCCGGGACGACGTCCATGTGACCGTTCAGCAACAACGACAGCGGACCCTCGCCCGGCGTCGTCCCCAGCACCTGGAACCGGTCGTCGCCGGCCGCCAGCGGCTGGCTCACGCCCGCGCGCTCGTCCTGCACCTGGCCGGCCGGGAAGGGCAGCAGCTCGACGTCCAGGCCCAGGTCGACCAGCTCGCGGGCGAAGACCTCGAGCGCGGCCTGCTCGCTGCCGACGACACTGGGTGCGGCGACCAGGTCGGCGAGCAGCCCGAACGCCCGCTCGGCGTTGCGGGTGATCGCCTGGTCGAGCTCCGACACGCTGCTCCTTTGGCATGAGGTCCAGTCCTTAGACCATTCGGAGTCTGATCGGTCCCGGCGCCCACCGCAAGGGTGCGGACATCACGGTTCGGTAGCGTCGCGGCGACGCGCGGCCGGGGGGCCGCCCGGACCCGGAGGGGACGATGACGACGGAGAGACGATGACGACGGACGAGACGATGCCGACCGACCAGGCGACGAACCCGTCAGCGGACGAGGGGCGGGTGGCCGTCACCGGCGGCGAGGTCTGGTGGCAGAAGGTGGCGGGCGGCAGCGGTGTCCCGCTGCTGCTGCTGCACGGCGGGCCCGGCGCCTCGAGCCTGGGATCGGTGCAGACCCTCGCCCACGTCCAGCAGGACCGACCGGTCTACCTCTACGACCAGCTCGGGTCCGGACGCTCCGACCGCCCGAGCCACACCGGGCTGTGGACGGTCGAGCGGTTCGTCGCCGAGCTCGCGCAGGTGCGCGCGGCGCTGGGTCTGGAGCGCGTGCACCTGCTGGGTCACTCGTGGGGGTCGATGCTCGCGACGTCGTACCTGCTGACCGAGCCCGAGGGCGTCGAGTCCGTCGTCCTGTCCAGCCCGTGCCTGGACGCGCGGCGCTGGGCCCGCGACCAGCTCACCTGGCTGGCCGAGATGCCGCACGACGTCCGGCAGACCATCGAGCGGGCCGAGGCCGAGGGCAGCACCGACTCGGCGGCGTACCAGGAGGCGACCCTGCACTTCTACCGCCGTCACCTGTGCCGCCTGGACCCCTGGCCGGCGTACGTCGTCGAGGGGGTCGCCGACATCAACCACGAGGTGTACGGCCACATGTGGGGCGCCTCGGAGTTCACCGTCAGCGGCACGCTGCAGGACTTCGACGTCACCGGACGCCTGGCCGAGCTGCACCTGCCCGCCCTGTTCGTCTGCGGTGAGTACGACGAAGCGCGCCCCGAGACGGTGCGCGAGCAGGCAGCACTGCTGCCGGGGGCGCGGTTCGAGGTCATCGACGACGCCTCGCACATGACCAGCATCGAGGCGCCGGACGTCTACTGGCGCACCGTTCGTGAGTTCCTCGCCGGCACGGGGTGCTGAGGGCTCAGACCACCCGGGCCGGCCCCTGCACGCTGACGCCGACCAGGTCACCGGGGCTGGGCGCGGTAGCGCCGTCCACGCGCGCGACGACGTCGACGTCCTCGCCGGGGTCGGTCGCGAGGCGCAGCCGAACCGACGCGTCGTGCCCGTGGTAGGCGACGTCCAGCACGCGTCCCACCAGCTGCGCGCCCTGCGCGAGGCCGAGGCGCAGCTGCTCGGGCCGGATCATCACCGAGGCCGCTCCGGGGGTCGCCGGCCCCTGGACGCCGACCAGCCCGAGCGCGCAGGCCGCACCGGCGTCCGAGACCACCGCGGGCAGGACGACGGCCTCGCCGACGAACTCGGCGACGGCGCGGTCGACCGGCGCCTGGTAGATCTGCCGCGGTGTCCCCACCTGGGCGATCCGCCCGCCGCGCATCAGGGCCACCTGGTCGGCGAGCGAGAGCGCCTCGTCCTGGTCGTGGGTGACCAGGACGGCGGTCGCGCCGGTGGCCCGCAGTGCTTGCAGCACAGCACGTCCGGTGTCGGCGCGCAGCCCCGAGTCCAGTGACGAGAACGGCTCGTCCAGCAGCACCACGGCCGGGTCGGGGGCGAGGGCGCGGGCGACGGCCACGCGCTGCTGCTGTCCCCCGGACAGCTCGTGCGGGTAGCGGGTGGCGAGCGCGGGGCTCAGGCCGAGCAGCTCGAGCAGGTCACCGACGCGCTCGCCGGACCGCCGTCTCGCCCGGGCCAGGCCGAACGTGATGTTGGCGGCCACGTCCAGGTGCGGGAACAGCGCGCCCTCCTGGGGCACGTACCCGACGCGTCGCCGGGCCGTCGGCCGCGACGTCGTCGCGTCGGCCACCACCTCGCCGTCCAGGGCGATCGTGCCCGCGTCGGGCGCCAGGAACCCGGCGATCAGCCGCAGCAAGGTGGTCTTGCCGCACCCGGACGGCCCGAGGACCGCGGTCGTGCTGGCTGCCGGGACGTCCAGGTCGACCCCGGTGAGCACCCGCTGCTCGCCGAAGGACAGGGTGAGCCCGCGGATCACGACGGACGTCATGCGCGCGCGGACCTCCGGGCCTGGCGGGTGAGCAGGTACGTCGCGGGGATCGACACGAGGATCATCAGCGCGGCGTACGGGGCAGCCTCACCGTAGGCCACGCTGCTGCTGCTGCTCCAGAACGCGGTCGCGAGGGTGCGGGTGCCGATCGGCGACAGCAGCAGCGTCGCGGTCAGCTCGGTGCTCGCCGCGATGAACACCAGGGCCGCACCCGACGCGAGCCCGGGCGCGATCAGCGGCAGGGTGACCCGCCGGAAGGTCTGCAGCGAGCTGGTGCCGAGCGAGGCCGAGACGTCGTCCAGCAGGGTCGGGGCCTGCGCCAGCGCGGCCCGGGCGCTGACCACCCCGCGCGGCAGGAACATGATCACGTAGGCCGTGACCAGCAGCGCGGTGGTCTGGTACGCCGGCTGCACCCACCGGATCGCCACCGTGACCAGCGCCAGGGCGACCACGATGCCCGGCAGGGCGTTGGCGGTGTAGGTGCCCCGTTCGAGCAGCACGGTCGCCAGGCGGGGGTGGCGGACGGCGAGGTAGGCGACCGGCAGAGCGGCCAGGACGGTGACCATCGCCGCACCGGCGGCCAGGCCCAGCGTGGTGGCCGTGGCCGTCGCCAGCGCGCCGACCGGGAAGGACGTCGAGCTGCCGGTCAGCAGCCAGTGCCCCAGGCTGGCGACCGGCACGCCGAGCGACAGCACGGCCAGGACCGTCGTCCCCGCGAGCGCGGGCGCGGTCCAGCCGCGCAGCCGGTGACGCACGGTCGCCCTGGTGGCTCCGCTGCCGACCCGGGCGAGGCGTCGGTCACCGCGCGCGCGCTGCTCAGCGACCAGCAGGACCAGGCACAGCAGCACCAGGACGGCGGCCAGCGCCGTGGCCGCGGGCCCGTTGAACGAGGACCGGTACTGGTCGTAGATGGCGGTGGTGAACGTGGGGAACCGCAGCAGCTGCAGCGCACCGAACTCGGCCAGCAGGTGCAGGCTGACCAGCAGCGAACCACCGAGCAGCGCGGGTCGCAGCTGCGGCAGCACGACCCGCCGCAGGACGCGCCAGCGCCCGAGCCCCAGCGAGGCTGCGGTCTCCTCCAGCGCCGGGTCCAGGCCGCGCAGCGTTGCAGCCACGGGCAGGAACACGAGGGGGAAGTAGGACAGCGTGCAGATCAGCACCGCGCCGCCGTACCCCTCGACCCGCGCGGTCAGCGACACCCAGCCGTAGCTGTTGACGAACGCCGGCACCGCGAGCGGGGCCACCAGCAGCGCCGTCCAGACCCGACGTCCGGGAAGGTCGGTGCGCTCGACCAGCCAGGCGGCCGCGACGCCGATCACGGCCGAGGCGGCGACGGCCCCCAGCACGAGCCGCACGGTGTTGGCCAGCAGCTCGCCCACCCGCGGGCGCAGCAGCAGCCGGCGGGCCTCGTCCCACCCGGTGCCGACCGTCGAGGCGGCGACGAAGCCCAGCGGCACCAGGGCGAGCAGCACCACGAGCCCCGCGAGCGCCACCGCCAGAGGCGGCAGCGCGGTCGGCGAGGCCCGTGGTGGCCGTCGGGTCGTCGTCGCGGTCAGAGCAGACCCGCCTGCTGCATCAGGTCGACGACCTTGGGCGCGTTGAGCTGGGCGATGTCGACCGTCGGCGCGTCGAGCTCGTCCAGCGGCTCGAGCCCATTGGCGGACGCCACCCCGTTGCCGACCGCGTACTCCATCGCCGGGCTGTCAGCCAGCACCTGCTGCCCCTGCGGCCCGTTGAGGTAGGCCACCAGCTGCTGGGCAGCCGCCTGCTGCTTGCTGGACTTCAGGACACCGGCACCCGAGACGCCGACGAACGCTCCGGGGTCCTGCTTGCCGAAGTACTGGAGCGCGACGTTCTTGCTGTCGGCCCCGGACTCGGCCCGGTCCTTGAACCAGTAGTAGTGGTAGATCACACCGCCCTCGATCTCACCGGCGTTCACGGCCTTCATGACCGCCTCGTTGCCCTCGTAGATCTTGGCGTTGTCCTTGACCCCCTTCAGCCAGGTGGACGTCGCGGCCTCGCCCTTCAGCGCGAGCACAGCGCTCACGATCGCCTGGAAGTCGGCGCCGCCGGCCGAGACCCCGAACCGGCCCTTCCACTGCGGCTGGGCCAGGTCGAGCAGCGAGGCGGGCAGGGCGTCGCTCGTGAGCTTCTGGGTGTTGTAGGCGAACACCGTCGAGCGGGCCGCGAAGCCCACCCACGTGCGGTCGGACGGCACGTAGCGAGGCGCCACCTGGGCCAGAGCCGGCGCGGCGACCGGGGAGAACAGGCCCTTGCGCGCCACCAGCGTCATCGACGGCGAGTTCTCGGTGACGAAGACGTCGGCGGGCGAGGCCGACCCCTCCTGCACCAGCTGGTTGGCGAGCTCGGTGTCGTCGCCGCTGCGCATCCGGACGTCGATCCCGGTGCGCTTGGTGAAGTCCGCGACCATGAGCTTCATCAGGTCCTCGTGCTGAGCGTTGTACAGCGTCAGCGTCGGGGCCTTCGGCGACGCCGACGACGTGCTGGACCCCCCGCACCCGGTGAGCAGTCCGAGGGCGGCGACGGCCGCCACGACGGCGGTCCAACGGGTGGTGCGGCGCATGAGCAGCTCTCTCCTTTGGGACGGGGAATGAGGTAAGCCTACCCTTACCCGATCACCGCTCGGCGCCCCGTGACCCGGTTCGCCGAACTCGACCGGGCCCGCCGTGCCACCGCCGGCCCGGCCTCGTCTGCGCTTCAGAACCCGTGCCAGGCGCCGATGGGGTGGGGTAGCTCCAGGAAAGGTGCGTGCCATGCCACGAGGAACCGTTGCGGAGCCGAGCACGCCATGGCTGTGACCCCCACCGAGAGAGGCATGCGGGTGGAGAAGATCAAGACGCGTGCCCTCCAGGACGCGATCTTCAACAGCGCGTACTTCTCGAGCATCGCGACCGACGACCGCGGGGTGATCCAGATCTTCAACGTCGGCGCCGAGCGGATGCTTGGTTACGCCGCCGCGGACGTCGTCAACCAGATCACCCCGGCCGACATCTCCGACCCGCAGGAGCTGGTCGCCCGGGCCAGCAAGCTCAGCCTGGAGCTGGACACGCCGATCACGCCCGGCTTCGAGGCCCTGGTCTTCAAGGCCTCGCGCGGCATCGAGGACATCTACGAGCTGACCTACGTCCGCAAGGACGGCAGCCGCTTCCCGGCCATCGTCTCGGTGACCGCGCTGCGCGATGTGCAGGAGGACATCATCGGCTACCTGCTGATCGGGACCGACAACACCGCCCGCCAGGAGGTCGAAGCGGCCCAGGCGCTGCTGGACCAACTGCTGCGGGACCAGCAGTTCTACACCCGCTCCCTGATCGAGTCGAACGTCGATGCGCTGATGACAACCGACCCGTTGGGCACCGTCACCGACGTCAACCAGCAGATGATGACGCTGACCGGGCGAACCCGCGCTGAGCTGATCGGCGCCCCGTTCAGGGACTTCTTCACCGACCCCACCAGGGCCGACGAAGGGGTCGCACGGGTCCTGACCGAGCACAAGGTGACCGACTACGAGCTGACTGTGCTGGCCCGCGACGGCAGAGAGACCTTCGTGTCGTACAACGCCTCGACGATCCTCGATCGAGACCACAAGCTTCAGGGCGTGTTCGTGGCCGCACGCGACGTGACCGACCGGCGGAGCGCCGAACGGACGCTGCAGCAGAAGAACATCGAGCTCGAGCATGCAAGCCGGATGAAGTCGGAGTTCCTGGCGACGATGTCGCACGAGCTCCGGACTCCGCTGAACTCGGTCATCGGGTTCTCCGAGGCGCTCAAAGACGGCCTGCTGGGCGACCTGACCGAGAGCCAGCAGGAATACATCGGGGACATCTTCACCAGCGGCCAGCACCTGCCCTCGCTGATCAACGACATCCTGGACCTGTCCAAGGTCGAGGCCGGGATGATGGATCTGGAGATGGAGTCGGTGGACGCGCGCCGGCTCCTGTCCAACGCGCTGTCCATCGTGCGGGAGAAGGCCGCCGCCCGCGGCATCAGCCTTGACCTCGACCTGGATGAGCAGGTC